>NZ_JAVDVK010000001.1:2841096-3156773 GCF_031456835.1 Leifsonia shinshuensis | reverse complement strand
TCGCGGCCGACGCCGTCGTCATCGCGACGGGTTACAACCACAGCCCCAAGGTCTCCGACTGGCCCGGACTCGACGCCTATCGCGGCACGGTGCTGCATTCGAGCGCGTACCGTAACCCGCGATCCCTCGGCGCCCGCGACGTGCTCGTCGTCGGACCCGGCAACAGCGGCGCGGAGATCGCGGCGGACCTCGCCGAGGCGGGAGTCACGGTGTCGCTGGCGGTCCGCACCCCGCCGAACATCGTGCGTCGCGCGGTGCTCGGCATCCCCAGCCAGGCCCTCATCCTGTCGATGGCGGCATTCCCGCTGAGGGTGCAGGATGCGCTCGCGGGCGGGCTGCAACGCGTGGCCGTGGGCGACCTGCGCGCGTACGGCATCCCGAAAGCGTCACGCGGGATCGCCACCCAGCAGGCCCGCGATGACGTGACGCCGACGCTCGACGTCGGCCTGCTGCGCGCGCTCAAAGCCGGCCGTGTGACAGTGGTGCCGGCGGTCTCGCGATTCACCCCGGATGCCGTGGTGCTCTCCGACGGCACCGAGCTGCACCCCGAGGCTGTCGTCCTCGCCACCGGGTTCCGCCGCGGCCTCGAGCCGCTGGTCGGCGACCTCGGCGTCCTCGCCCCGAACGGTCGTCCGCTGGTGAACGCAGACGCGCAGCTTCCCGCGCACCCGGGCCTGTTCTTCCTCGGGTATTCGAATCCGCTGACCGGCAACCTCCGCCAGCTGGGAATCGACGCCAGGAGGATCGCGATCGCGATCGCGAGGCTCCCCCGCCGAGCAGGCCACCCGTGAGCCACTAGTGCGAGAACACCAGCCAGTTGACGACTCGCATCCGTCAGCGGCGGAGGGTCTCCCGGTACGGCGGCAGGGGCTCGCGGTTCTGGAAGGTGAGGATCGCCGGGTTCACGATGAGCCCGTCCTGGATCTCGATCGCACGACGGATGGTCGGGTCGGCCTGCCACGCGTCGGGCCCGGCCATCACGACCTCCAGGAACGGCGTCAACGCCTCTCCGATCTCCCAGGTCGCCGAGTCCCAGAGGTAGGACGGACTGTGGTCGACGGCGTAGTACTGCACACGGTCGCCGACCTCGAAGATGGGGTCGGCGAAGGTGGTCGAGCGCGCCCAGCTGAACCCCATCCCCTCGTCGCAGGAGACGTCGACGATCAGGCTTCCGGGGGCGAACGCCTCCAGATCGTCCTCCGTCAGGTAGGTGAGGGGCGCGTTCGGATCCTGCAGGGTGCAGTTCACGACGATGTCCGCCTGGGCGAGGAACGGGGCGAGCGGCACCCTCTCGGCGTCGGTGATGACGTGGCTGAGGAACGGAGCGTCGTCATCGTGGTCGAACTGCACGATGCGGACGGAGTGGATGGGCGAGCCGACCGCGGCGACCTCCCGGTTGGTGAGGACCTGCACGTCGTGGATGCCGTGGGCGTTCAGCGCGGTCACCGCGCCGCGGGCGGTCGCCCCGAATCCGATGACGACGGCGTTGAGGCGCCGGCCGTAGTCGCCGGTGCGGCCGACCAGCCCGAGAGCATGGACCACCGAGCAGTACCCTGCGAGCTCGTTGTTGACGTGGAAGACGTGCAGGGCGAAATTGCCGCTGCTCGTCCAGTGGTTCATCGCCTCGAAGGCGATCAACGTCAGGCGCTTGTCGATGGCCCGCTGCGTGATCTGCGTGTCTTGCACGCAGTGCGGCCACCCCCAGAGCACCTGGCCGTCGCGCAGGTCGTCCAGGTCGGAGGGCTGCGGCTTGGGCAGCAGCACGATATCGCTCGACGCGATCACGTCGGCGCGGGAGGCGATGCGTCCGACCAAGGGACGCAACGCGTCGTCGGTCGCGCCGAACCGGGAGCCGTACCCGGTCTCGAGCACGATGCGCTCACGTAGCTCGGCCGGGATGCGGTCGAGGCGTGCCGGATGCAGGGGCAGCCGCCGCTCGTCCGGCTTCGCGGAGGTGGCGAGGACGCCGAGCGTCAACGGTACGGAAGAACGGGAATCGGCCGACATGGTGGCTCCCTCATGGGCGCCACGGTGGCTCCGTCGTCTCAGACTACGCCCGCGACGTCGCGGCCCGGGTGCCCACATGGACACCCGGGCCGACGACATGCTCTTCCGCGCTCACTCCCCCACGTTGATGCGGACGACCTGCCCGCTGTGGCCGTTCATCCCGGTGGCCGGCATGATCGACCAGTTCGACACGTAGGCGCTGCCGCCGCGGAAGGCGAAGCCCGACGGGAAGAACAGCTGTCCGACCCCGTAGGTGGTGCGCTGCCCGCTCGGGCTGATCTTCACGAGCGCCCCGGTCGGGTCGCCGGTCGGGCTCGGGTTCAGTCCGTTGATCTGGAACTCCGTGACGTAGAAGTTGCCAGATCCGTCGAAGCCGCAGCCCTGGATGGTGCTGAAGCCCGTCCACTTGACGCGTGCGGTGCCGTCCGGCCAGACCTGCCAGACGCGAGCGCCACCCGGCGCGTACGTGCCGCCCAGCAGCTCCGTCACGTAGAACGAGCCTTCGGGAGCCTTGGCGACGCAGGTGCTCACGCCGTCCGTGACCGACCCGGCCGGAGCGGGCATGAACGCCACCGTCGAAACGGCGCCGTACTTGTCCACCTTGGCGAGGATGTTGGCGCCGGCGTCCGCGACGTAGCGGGTGTTGCCGACGGTGATCACCGAGTTCGGGTTGGCGTCAGGGAACTGGTCCGGGACCAGGTCCTTGTGCGCGGCGGTCCAGGCGTAGTCGGCATCCCCCGTGGAGGCGATCGACGACCAGGTCCCTGACGACGGGTCCAACGCCACCGTGCGACCGAGCTGCGCCCGCGCGGCGTCCACGATCGGGTTGCCCGGCGGCAGCGGCGGGATCGGCGCGGTGTTCAGCGCGATCTGCCCGGTCACCCACCTCCCCTGCGCGTCGACGGACACCAGGCCTTCGGCAGCTGCGCCGGACTGGTCGGCAGCCGAGAAGAACCCGGTGATGGGATGCGTCAGCACGCCGTTCTTCCACACCCCGAGTTTGCCGGTGAGGCCCGCGTACTGGTCCCCTTCGGGTCCGCCGCCCAACGGCAACGACCCGCCGTGCCCGGCTTCGGCGATGAACAGCTGCCCGCCCGTCCCGAACGACAGGCCACGTGGGTTGTCCAGCCCCGAGACGACCACCTGCACCGACCCGGCCGGCGGCTTCGGGGCGGTGACGGTGGTGGCCTCAGCGGAGGTGGCTCCGGCGGCGACCAGCGCCGCGACGAGCAGCGCGGGCATCCCCGCGCGTATGGCGATGTGAAGTGATCTCATCGACATGACTCCTTATCTCCATCGATACGGCCACGTCTTCCCCCCACAAACAGTCGAGAAGCTAGCACTGGGAGTTGGGGCGGGGATAGCCCGACATCCCTTCCGGCACGGCCTCGATCGCATGCATCGAGCCCTTGCTCACGGGCAGGTGAGCAGAGGAGCCGTGAGCCGGTCAGCGTTCTGGGCGCCTGGCGCAACGCGACGGGTCAGGAGGAGATCGACGAGCTCTTCGCCTACCTCGCCGCGAGCTTCTCCGACTGCACATCGTCGACGATGGATCTGGTCGCCTTCGATGTGGTCGGCGACATGGCCTACACAGCGGCGCTTGAACACACCTCCGTCTCCGTGGACGGACGACCCCGCACCTACACGTTGCGGGCGACGCAGGTGTACCGGCGTGAGGACGGTCAGTGGAGGGTCGCCCACCGTCACGGCGACACTCTCATCGACGGCGATGCCCAACCGCCCTCGGATGAATCCCGTCCACCCTCCTGAAGCTCTGTTCAGGAGGCCCGCTCGACGGGCGCCTGGAGTTCGGTCAGCCAGTCGGGGCCCGGGATGTGGCCGGTGGCCCGTACGTACACCTCGCGGGTGGGGCCGACGATGCGGTAGCCGTCGGCGACGAGGCTCTCGATGAGCGCCATCCACGAGTCGCCGATGCCGGACATGTCGCCGTGGTGCATCAGCGTCGCGGCCAGGGGCACCGCAGGCAGCTCGACGATGTCGTAGCCCTCGCCGGGCTGGGGAGGTGTCTCCGCAGGGTAGGAGATGTTCACCTCGAGCCGTTCGTCGTCCCGGGCTTCGTACCAGAACGTGGAAGGCGCGAGGATCGGACGCCCCGCCGCCTCCAGAGCCCGATCGAGCGATTCGATGAGCGGCCCGACCACCGGCCCCACGAGTTCCGGCCCCATCCCGGGCGCGGTGCCGCTGACAGCGTAGACGGTGGCCGCCTCCAGGGGGCGGTATTCGACGAGTGTGGACATGATTCGTGTTCCTTCCAGTATGTCGAGGCGCCGCTCGAGCCGGTCGAGCCGGTCGCGGTCCTGGGCGATTCCCGCCACCAGCTCGGCCCGGCGTTGCCGCAGCGCCGCCGTCAGGGCGGGCCGCGGGTCCGTCGAGGCGAGCACGGCGGCGATGGCGTCCAGGCCGCTCCCGAGCTGTCGCAGCTCGACGATCAGGAGCAGGCTCGCAAGCTGCACGTCCGAATAGAAGCGGTACCCGTTGTTCTCGTCGACGTGCGCCGGTGGCAGCAGGCCGATCGCGTCGTAGTGCCGCAGCATCCGCACGCTGATTCTCCCGATCGCCGCGAATTCCCCGATTGTGTACATGATGGAGGCCACACTCCAGCCTGACACGGTGTCAGGGTCAAGCCCCATGGCGCGCGGCAGGGCGACGGGAGGACCATGGGCGTGTGGCCCGATTCGCCATCGATGCGCCCACGTGCGTCGCCCTCCTCCGGCGCGACATCGTCCTCAGCTCCGGGCACCAGCTCGTGGCACCGGCTGCGCTGCGATCGGATGTCCTCGCGCTGCTGTTCGACGAGGTCCGGGAGACGAACCTGACGGAGGCTGAGGGGCGCCGTGAGCTGGACCTGTTCGCCGAGATGAAGATCCGGCTCCTCGGAGACCGGGTCTCACGGGCGACAGCGTGGAAGATCGCCCATGACCTCGGATGGGCCGACCCGCGACCCGCGGAATACCTTGCCGTGGCGCACCTGCAGGCCGACTTCCTGGTGACGGATGACGCGCGACTGCGCGACGGTGCGCGGGGGATCACCCCTGTCGCCGGCCGGGACGCACTCACCCGGCGCTGACGAACTCAGCGAGAGAGGCACTCCTGCGGCTTGCATCTTGTGCCCCCGCCCCGCCACCCAGCAGACTGCGACCCAGCGTTACCTTCACCCGCAGACTGGTTCCTCGACCCGAAGGAGTCGCACCATGCCCCTGACCTCCGCCGAACGGGACGAGATCGACGCCGCCAACGCCTCCGGGCGGATCCCCGTGGTGTTCGTCCACGGATTGTGGCTGCTGTCCAGCAGCTGGCAACCCTGGCGCGACCTGTTCGAGGAGCAGGGGTTCGCCGCGATCGCACCGGGCTGGCCCGACGATCCGGAGACGGTGGAGCAGGCGAAGTCCGATCCGGATGTATTCGCCGGCAAGATGGTCCGTCAGGTCACGGACCACTACGCGGAGGCGATCGACGCGCTGGATCAGGCGCCGGTGGTCGTCGGCCACAGCTTCGGCGGTCTCATCGCGCAGAAGCTGGCCGGCGAGGGGAAGAACGCGGTCACCGTGGCGATCGACCCGGCCCAGTTCAAGGGGGTGACGGCCCTGCCCGCGTCGGCGCTCAAAGCAGGTGCGCCCGCCCTCCTGACCTTCAACCATTCCAAGCACGGCGTCACTCTCACCTACGAGCAGTTCGCGTACGGCTGGACCAACGCCGTGCCGGAGGAGGAGGGCCGGGCGCTCTACGAGAAGTACCACGTGCCGGCGTCGAAGGTGCCGATCTTCCAGGCCGCCACCGCCAACTTCAACCCGTTCGCCGAGACCAAGGTCATCACCGACAACCACGACCGCGGGCCGCTGCTCCTCATCGCAGGGGCGGACGACCACACGGTGCCGCAGTCCGTGGTCGAGAACGAGTACCGCATCCAGCTGAAGAACCCCGAGGTGACGGAGCTCGTGGTCATCCCGGGTCGCGGGCATTCGCTGATCATCGACTCGGGATGGCGGGAGGTGGCCGACGAGACGCTCGAGTTCGTGCAGCGTCACGTCGCGCGCTGACGCCGCCCGCTCGTCTCCACCGAATCCGCACAAGTTAACCTCTCGCTGATCCCCGAGGCGGGTGATTGCGTGGGCGCTCAGGATCAGCAGGAGCACGTGCTCCTGCTCGACGAGAACGGACGCAACATGTCGGCACGCAACACAGTGGTTCGAGCAATGCACGATCTGGGGTTGGCGGCCTGGTTCGGCGGCACCTTGATGGGAGCTGTCGGGCTCAATGGTGGCACCGCGAAAGCGAAGGACCCGTCGGAGCGGCTCCGGCTCTCGTCGGCGGGATGGGCGAAATGGGCGCCCGTGCAGCTCGGCGCGATCATCGTTCACGGAATCGGTGGCGTCGGCCTGATCGCCGGCAACAAGGAACGCCTGGCCGCCCAGTCGGAAGCACGCGGCAACACGGTCGTCAAGCTGGCGATCACCGGGCTCGCCGGAGCTGCGAGCCTGTACTCGGCCATGCTCGGCAAGACGATCGGCGAGAACGCCGATCAGGGCGCCGAAGGCGTGACCGAGCCGGACCCGACGGCGTCGGAGAAGCTCGCAGCTGCTCAGAAGAAGCAGCGCATCCTGCAATGGGTGCTTCCGGCGCTCACCGGTGCTCTGATCGTGCTCGGCGCGCAGCAGGGCGAGCAGCAGCGACCGGTGGCGGGATTCCTCGAGAAGTTCACCCGTCGCTCCTGAGCCCGCGCACTGCGGCGCGGGAGTCAGTCGGCGAGTTCCTCGAGCCGGAATCCCACCTTCAGAGTCACTTGGAAGTGGGCGACACGTCCGCCCTCGACTTCCCCGCGGGTTTCGGTCACTTCGAACCAGTCGATCTCGCGGACGGTCCTCGACGCTCGCTCGATCCCGTTGCGTATCGCCGCATCCGTCCCGTCGGGCGACGTGCCCACGATCTCGATCACTCGGTATGTGCGGTTCGTCACGGCCACGCTCCCAACACTCGGTGTGCCTCCGGATGGGATCAGTCTGCCGCGTGGCCGGGCGGCGCCGCTAGATGGCCGTCCTCGCGAGCGCGTCAGACCGCTTGCCGGGACGGCACCTCCGCCGTCGCGCCATCCCGAGCCGGGCTCGCCGGCGCAGTGGATGCCCGCACCTGGAGGACCGGCGGAAGCACCACGGGGTCCGGAGCGCTCTCACCGTCGTCCAGCACCTCGAGCATGAGCGCGAGCGCGGCCTGCCCGACCGCCGCGAAGTCCTGGCGGACCGTCGTCAGCGCCGGGCGGACGTACGGCGCCTCCGGGATGTCGTCGAAACCGACGACGCTGATGTCCTCCGGGATGCGGTAGCCGCGCTCCGCCAGTGCGCTGATGAAACCGATGGCCATCTGGTCGTTCGCGATGAAAGCGGCGGTGAACGGCTCGCCTACGGGGAACGTCCTGCCGAACTGGTATCCGCTGGCCGCCGTCCAGTCGCCGAGGCCGTGCGGACGCGCCACCAGACCGTGGTCGGCCAGCTCCGCCCGCCACCCGTCGATCCGCGCCTGCGCGTCGGGCGAATGGGTCGGGCCGGCCAGGTGGGCGATGTCGCGGTGCCCGGCGTCGATGAGGTGGCGTACGGCCTGCCGCGCCCCGGCGGCCTGGTCGATCGCCACCGAGAAGGCGTGGCCGGGAGCAGCAGTGTCGATGGCGACGACCGGGATGCCGACCTCCGTCTCGTAGATGGCGTCGAGCACGTACCGGTTGTCGCAGATGAGCACGACCCCCTCGACGTTCTGCCGCACCAGGGTCTCCACCGCCTGACGCACGGCCCCGCCCTCCCCGCTCGCCATCTCGATCGTGAGCACGCCGTACTGCGCCGCCCGCGCCGCCTCGTTGAACGCGACGACGGTCTGCGACGGCCCGTATTCGCCGGCCGACGCCTGGACCAGCCCGACCATCCTCGACCGCTTGGTGACGAGGGCGCGCGCTGCGGGCGAGGGCGTGTAGTGCAGCTGCCGGATGGCCTCCTCCACGCGTTTGCGCGTGGCCGGGCGCACGTTCGGGAGGTCGTTGAGCACGCGCGAGACCGTCTGATGCGACACGCCGGCGAGCCGGGCGACATCGAAGATGTTCGCCTTCCGCGCGTTATCCGGTTGCTTCGCCACTTGTCCGTCCGTCAGCCTGCTACTCATTATGGCTGGCAGGCGGAACGGCGCCCGCCATGCCGTCGGGGGACGCGGCGTACGCGATGAGCGCCAGGACGTTGTCGATCGTCAGCCCGTCGTTCGCGATGTCGGCGACGAGTTCGCGATCCCGCAGCACGACGATGCGACGGCCGAGCCGGAGCACTTCCTCCAGCTCGGCCGAGATGTACATGACGCCCATGCCGTTGGCGGCCAGTTCGAGGACAAGGCGCTGGAGGTCCACCTTCGCGCCGATGTCGACCCCGCGGGTGGGCTCGTCCAGGATGAGCAGCTTCGGCGCCATGGCGAGCCACCGCGCCAGGAGCACTTTCTGCTGGTTCCCTCCCGACAGGGTTCCGGCGAGCGCCTCGGGATCCGCCGGGCGGATGTGGAGCGACTCGATGTAGCTGCGCGCCAGCTCCGTCTGGCGGCTCTTCGACAGCGGCCGGAACCATCCGCGGTCGGACTGCAGCGACAGCACGATGTTCTCGCGGATCGTCAGCTCCGGCAGGATGCCGTCTGCCGCCCGGTTCTCGGGCGAGTAGATCACCCCGGCCCGGATAGCGTTCCGTGGCGAGGCGAAGCGCCGTCGCCTGTTCTCGACGACCAATGCGCCGCCGTCGGGCTGATCCGCCCCGCCGAGGAGCCGGGCGAGCTCGGTCCGGCCGGAACCGAGCAATCCGGCCACGCCGACCACCTCGCCCTCGTGAACCTCCAGGTCGAACGGCTCGATCGCGTTCGCGCGGCGGAGCTGGTGCGCCTCCAGAAGGGGCGGCGCCTCCTCGCCGTCGACCTCGCCGAGCGGCCGGCGATGCTGACCGGTCAGCTCGTCGATGTCGCGTCCGACGATCTTCTTCACCAGCTCGATGCGCAGCAGCTGATCCGGCTGGTACTCCCCTACCAGCTGGCCGTCGCGCAGCACCGTGAGTCGGTCGCTGATCTCGTAGACCTGCTCGAGGAAGTGCGACACGAACAGGATGGCGACTCCCTGCTCCTTCATCGCCCGGATCACCCGGAACAGGTCGGTGACCTCGTCGTTGTCGAGACTGGACGTCGGCTCGTCGAGCACCACGATCCGGGCGTCGGCGGCGACGGTGCGCGCGATCGCCACGAGCTGCTGCACGGCGAAGGAGTGCGAGCTGAGCGGCGTGCGCGGGTCGATGTCGACGTTGAGCGCCTCCAGGGCCTCCGCCGCGAGGAGGTGCGTGCGCTTCCAATCGATCGAGCCGCCCCGGCGGGCTTCCCGGCCGAGCATGATGTTCTCCCCCACGCTGAGCGTGGGGATGAGGTCGACCTCCTGGTAGACCGCGCTGATCCCGGCGCGCTGCGCGTCCACCGGGCCGGCGAACCGGACCGGCTCGCCGAACAGCCGCAGCTCGCCGGAGTCGAACCGGATGGCGCCCGTCATCGCCTTGATCAGCGTCGACTTGCCTGCGCCGTTCTCACCGAGGAGCGAATGCACCTCGCCCGGGAACATGCGGAACGTCACCCGGTCGAGTGCGTTGACGCCCGGGAAGGCGACGGAGATGCCCTCCATCTCGAGCACCGGGCTCTGCTGCGTCATCGCACCTCACACGTCGGACCGTCCGCCGACTGCACTCTAGCGGTTCGGGTCACCTGCTCCGTCGCCGGGAGACGATGAAGCGCTGCAGCACGACGAAGAGCAGGAGCAGCGAGCCGATGACGATCTTCGTCCACCAGGAGTCGACACCGATGTAGGTGATGCTGATCTCGATGAGCCCGTAGACCATGACGCCGAGCAGCGAGCCGATCACGTACCCGCTTCCGCCGGTGAGCACCGTCCCGCCGATGACGACCGCGGCGATGGCGTCGAGCTCCATGCCCAGGCCGGTCAGGCTGTAGCCCGACCCGGTGTACGAGGCGAAGATCCAGCCGGCGACTCCGGCGCACGTCCCGCTGATCACGTTCACGGCCAGCCGCACGCGGCGCACCGGGAGACCCATCAGACGAGCGGACTGCTCGTTGCCGCCGATCGCATAGACCGTCCGGCCGAAACGCGTGTAGTGGAGCACCCAGAACGCGACCGCGACGGTGAGCAGGGCGAGCACGACGGTCGGCGTGATGTACCAGCCGCCTCCGAGCTTGATCCGGGTGGACTGCAACCACAGCACCGTCGGGTCCGTAATCGGCAGCGACTGGAGGCTGACGACGTACGCGAGCCCGCGGGCCAGGAACATGGCGGCGAGGGAGGCGATGAACGGCTGGATGTCGAAGACCTGCACCATGATCCCGATCACCAGTCCGATGACCGAGCCGCTCAGCACCATCACCGGGATGACGACGTACGCCGGCCAACCGGTGTGCAGGAGCTGGGCTCCGAGGATCCCGCTGAACGCGACCACCGCGCCGACCGACAGGTCGATGCCGCCGGTGATGATGACGAAGGTCATCCCGACCGCCAGGACGATCAGGTAGGCGTTGTCGAGCAGCAGGGAGGAGATCAGCCGCGGTGTGATGAAGTTGCCGAACAGGATCTCGCCGGCGACGAACATCGCGACGAGGATGCCCGCGGTCGCCAGCACGGGCAGCCACGCGACGAGCCGCACCTGCCAGCGGTGGCGGCGGCTGTACGTGGTGATCCTCGGCGTGCCCTCGGTGGGCGGGGCCGTGATGCTGGTTGTCATTGTGCGACCGGGACCCTTTCTGCGTTGACCCGCGCACCGGCACGGGCTCGACGGCGGGTGGCCAGGTACTCGCGCACCCGGCGGGACTGGATGAGGCAGACCGCGATCACGACGATCGCCTTGAACAGCGGGGTGACCGCGGGCGGTACGCCGAGGAAGGTGATCGTGGAGGTGAGCGTCTGGATGATGTAGACGCCGACCACGGTGCCGGAGAGCAGGAACTTGCCGCCGGCCAGCGAGGTGCCGCCGATGACCACCGCGAGGATCGCATCCACTTCGGTGTTGAGCCCGGCGTTGTTGGCGTCGGCGGCCATGATGTTCGAGCTGTAGAGGATGCCGGCGACACCCGCCATCAGCCCGCTCACGCCGTACACCGCCCAGACGATGCCGCGGCTGCGGACGCCGGCGAGCCGGCTCGCCTGCGGGTTGATGCCCACCGACTCCAGCAGCATCCCGAGTGCGCTGCGCCGCACGATCACGCTCACCAGCACGACCGCGGCGGCCGCGACGTAGAAGGCGAAGGGGAGGCCGAAGACGTATCCGGACGCGAAGAAGGCGTACGGCGCGCTGGTGATCGTGGTGATCTGCCCCTGGGTGATCAGCATCGCGATGCCGCGGCCCGCGAGCATCAGCACGAGGGTGGCGATGATGGGCTGGATGCCGAGCCCGGCGACGAGGAAGCCGTTCCACAGCCCGCAGACCAGGCTGATCGCCACCGCGGTGAGCACGGCGACCGCGACGACGCCGGGTGAATTCGGGTCGGGCGAGTCGGCGATGATGCTCAGCGCGACCGCTCCCGAGATGGCGATGACCGCGCCGACCGACAGGTCGATGCCGCGGGTGGCGATGACGAGGGTCATCCCGAGGGCGACCAGCATGAGCGGCGCGCTGTTGCGGAGGATGTCGATCAGCGAGCCGTACAGCTGCCCGTTCTGGACGCTGATGCTGAGGAAGCTGGGTCGCGAGATCGTGTTGATGGCGACCAGCACGATGAGCGCGAGGATCGGCCAGAACAGCCGGTGGTGGAATGCGCGCGAGATCATGCGGGTGCCGGTCCGTTCGCGATGAGGGTGACGATGTCGTCCACGTCGATGCCTTCCTGGTTCTCGATCTCGGCGATCGTCTGACGATCGCGGAGCACGTAGATGCGCTGAGACAACCGGGCGACTTCCTCGAGCTCTGACGAGATGAATAGCACAGCCATCCCGTCGGCAGCGAGCTTCGTCACCAGTTTCTGGATGTCGGCCTTCGCCCCGATGTCGATGCCGCGGGTGGGCTCGTCGAGGATGAGGATCTCGGGCTGGGTGGCCAGCCAGCGAGCCAAGAGGACCTTCTGCTGGTTGCCGCCGGAGAGGTTGCGGATGAGCGCGTTCGGGTTCGCCGGCCGGATGTCGAGCATGGAGATGTACTCGCTGACCAGGGTGTCCTGCAGTCCGCGCGGCAAGGGCCGCGCCCACCCGCGTTTGGCCTGGAGACCGAGCACGATGTTCTCGCGCACGGTCAGATCGCCGACGATCCCCTCGCTGCGGCGGTCCTCCGACGAGAACGCGAGGCGGTGATCCACTGCGGCGCGCGGGCTGCCGATGTGCGCGGGCTTGCCGTTGATCCAGGTGGAACCGCTGTCGGGCCGGTCGGCGCCGTAGAGGATGCGGGCGAGCTCGGTGCGGCCCGAGCCGAGCAGGCCCGCGAGTCCGACGACCTCCCCCTCGTAGAGTTCGAGGTCGAAGGGCTGGATCTGGCCGCGGCGGCCGAGGCCGAGCACCTTGAGCGCGGGTTCGGTGTCACGCTCGATACGAGTCTCGGCCGCGCGATGCTCCAGCTGTTCCAGCTCGGCGAGCTCGCGGCCCAGCATCTTGCCGATCAGCTGGTCGCGGGGCAGCTCCGACACGGGGTATTCGCCGACCAGCCGGCCGTTGCGGAGCACCGTCAGCCGGTCGGAGATCTCGTACACCTGGTCGAGGAAGTGCGAGACGAAGAGGATGGCGACGCCGCGGTCCCGCAGCTGGCGGATGACCGCGAACAGGCGCTGCACCTCCGAACTGTCGAGGCTGGAGGTGGGCTCGTCGAGGATGAGCACCGAGCTGTCGATGACGGTGGCCCGGCAGATCGCGACCAGCTGCTGGACGGCGATGGAGTGGCTCGACAGCGGCGACCGGGGGTCGATGTCGAGGTTGAGCGCGGCGAGGTGGTCGGCGGCCCGGCGGTGGGTGGCCTTCCAGTCGACGCCCCACGGCCTGCGCACCTCGGCGCCCAGCATGACGTTCTCGCCCACGGTCAGGTTGGTGCAGAGGTTGACCTCCTGATACACGGTGGCGATGCCCGCGGCCTGCGCGTCGGCAGTGCCGGCGAACTCGACGGGACGCCGGTGGACCGTGATGCTGCCGGAGTCCGGCGTATAGACGCCGGTGAGGGCTTTGATCAGGGTGGACTTCCCCGCCCCGTTCTCCCCCATCAGGGAGTGCACCTCCCCCGGGAACAGCCGGAAGGACACCTCCTGCAGGGCTTTGACCCCGGGGAACTCGATCTCGATGTCGCGCATCTCGACGACAGCGGTTGCTTCGGTGGTCACGTCGACCCTCCTGTTTCCAGACGTGGTGGATGGTGGCCGCGGCCCGTCGGACCGCGGCCACCGGGGTGGGTCAGTAGGGACGGGTGGGGAGGGCCTTCTCCGCGGCCGCCTGGTCGAACGCCTCGTCCTTGGCCAGGTAGAGCTTGTCCACCTTCTTGCCGGCGACCGCGGCCTTCACGACCTCCGCGACCTTGTCGCCCAGCAGCGGGTTGCACTCGACGACGTAGTTGAACTGTCCGTCGGCGAGCGCCGTCAGACCGTCCTTGGTGCCGTCGATGGTGACGATCTGGATGTCCTTGCCAGGGGTCAGACCGGCCGCCTTGATGGCGTCGAGGGCACCGAGTCCCATGTCGTCGTTCTGCGCGAAGAGCACGTTGATGCTCTTGCCGTACTTCTGCAGGAACCCTTCCATCACGGTCTTGCCCTCGGAGCGGGTGAAGTTGCCGGTCTGCGAGTCGAGCACCTTCACGTCGGTGCCCTTGATGGCCTGGTTGAAGCCGGTGGTGCGGTCGTTCGCCGCCGCGGAACCCGTGGTGCCTTCGAGCACGACGAGGTTGGCGGACTTGCCCGCGAAGTTGTCGGCGACCCACTTGCCGGCGGTCTCGCCCTCCTTCTCGAAGTCGTCACCGACACGGGAGGTGTAGAGGCTGGGGTCGGAGTCGACCGAGCGGTCTTCGAGAATCACCGGGATCTCGGCGTCCTTCGCCTCCTTGAGCACGTCATCCCACCCGGTCTCGACGACGGGGGCGAAGACGATCGCGTCGACACCCTGTGTGATGAAGCTCCGGATGGCGGAGATCTGGTTCTCCTGCTTCTGCTGCGCGTCGGAGAACGTGAGCTTGAACCCGTTGTCGGAGGCCAGGGCCTCTTTCAGCGACTTCGTGTTGGCGGTGCGCCAGCCGCTCTCGGCGCCGACCTGCGAGAATCCGATCTTGATCGGGCCGGAACCGGAGTCGCCGGACGCGCCTCCCGCTCCGCTGGAGCATGCCGAGAGGGCGAGCGCTGCGCCGGCCGCGAGGGCGATGACTCCGAAATGACGTCGTTTCATACTTCCCAAACCTCCTTGTTCAGGGAGGCATCAATGCCTCTGGTGAGTGTGACTGCATCCGGCCGCGGCGGCGGCCGATGTGATGATGTTAGCCTTCACAATTTTCACGCGCAATAGTCAACTGGGGCTGATCTGGGGCCGTACATGCGGGAGAGACGTCATCACATTCGCACCTCCGCATCGCGGGCCTGACGTTCAACGAGACGCTTCGGCTGCGGTACGCAGGCCCATACGTCAATAGAGTTGGACCACACTCTTTGACGATCAGAGGAGCCTCGTATGCGAACGGTTCGCCTGGGTAGCAGCGGTCTCGAGATCAGCGGTGTCGTGCTGGGGATGATGTCGTACGGCGATCCGGAACGCGGCAGCCACCCGTGGAGCGTCGGCATCGACGAGGCCCGGCCCTTCGTCCGCCGAGCCTTCGAGGCCGGCATCACCGCCTTCGACACGGCGAACGTGTACTCCCTGGGCTCCAGCGAGGAGATCACCGGTGCTCTGCTGGCCGAGCTCGGCTCGCGGGAGGACGTCCAGATCTTCACCAAGGTGAACGGCCGGATGCGGCCCGGCCGCAACGGCGCAGGACTCTCGCGCGCCGCCATCATGCACGAGATCGACGCCTCCCTCACGCGCCTCGGGACCGACTACGTGGACTTGTACCAGATCCACCGATTCGATCCGACCGTGCCCATGGAGGAGACCATGGAGGCCCTCCATGATGTCGTCAAAGCGGGCAAGGCCCGCTATATCGGCGCCTCGAGCATGTGGGCGTGGCAGTTCGCCGAACTCCAACGGGTCGCCGACGTGAACCACTGGACCCGATTCGTCTCGATGCAGGACCAGTACAACCTGCTCGATCGCGAGGAGGAGCGCGAGATGCACCCGTACTGCCGAGCCACCGGCATCGGGGTGCTGCCGTGGAGCCCGCTGGCGCGCGGCCGGCTGACCCGCCCGTGGGACTCCTCCGGCTCCGGCACCCGCGCCGACACCGACGAGTTCGGCAAGACGCTATACCGTGCGCACGAGGAGTCGAACCGCTCCATCGTCGACGCCGTCGCCGCGGTCGCGTCCGAGCGGAATGTGCCGATGGCGCAGGTGGCGCTGGCCTGGGTCGCCGGCCGGCCCGCCGTGACGGCACCCATCGTCGGTGCGACGAAACCGCACCACATCGACGACGCGGTGGCAGCCCTCGAGCTCGAGCTGACGGAAGACGAGGTGGCCCGGCTGGAGGCGGCGTACACGCCCCGGGAGCCCGAGGGCTTCTGACGATCGTTTCCGCCTCAGCCACCTGTCGGGATCGTTGTCCTAGCGCGAGTCGTCCGTGTCTCCTCGGGCCTTCACGGCCGCGCGGCGGCGGATGCCGACCAGCATGCCGCCGATAAGGAGGACCGCCAGCGCTCCCAGCAGCGGCGGGAGAAGGTCGGAGCCGGTCGTAGCGAGACCGGCAGGCGTTCCGTCACCGGATGCGACGGTCGGCGCTGCGGCGACGGGGTCGATCTGCACGGTGATGGACGCGGTCGCGCACGTCGTCGGGTCGGCGGCCAGGCAGAGCCGGTACACGAACGCGTAGTGCCCTGCGGCGATCCCGGCCGCAAGCCGGACATCACCACCCGGCTCGATGGCGATGCCGGCGGGTGCATCCACTGCGGACGCGAGCACATCGGCGGCGGTGCTCGGCTGGCCGTCGACGGTTCCCGATCCGATCACGGTGCCCACACCTCCTCCGGCCGGCGTGCCACTGAGGTGCTGCGGCGAGGCGGCGAGCGCCGGTGCGGAGACCGTCACGTGGACACGACCGGTGTCGCACAGCACCTCGTCGGGCGACGGCGCGCAGACCTGGTACGACCACTCGTCGCCGCCGGCGAACCCGGCATCCGGGGTATACCGGAGGACGCCGCCACCGACAGAGGTGACCTCGCCGTGCTTAGGCGGGGTGGTCACGGCGAAGGCGGAGCCGGGCGCGGTTCCGGATGAGAGGTCGACATCCACCGGGTGGCGGTAGGCGGTCGTGACGTTTGCGTCGGCCGCTGCCGGGCCGATCACGAGTGCGAGCGTCACGGGCGCCGAGCGCGCTCCCGTCGTGTCGGCCACCGAGTACTGGACCGCGGCCGAGGCTCCCACCCTGCCCGCCGCCGGGGTGAAGGTGACCGAGCCGTCGGCAGCGACCGTGGCGTCGCCTTCGGCCAGGGTGACGGAGGTGGTCAGCGCGCCGGTCGCGGGATCGATCAGGCGCAGAGTGGATGCGTCGACGGGCGCATCGCCGGGCGCATCGTCGGCGGCGGGTTGAGCCGTCACGGCCTGGCCTGCTGTCGCGCGGAGCCGGTCGTCGGTGGCCGTCGGCCCGACCGACAATGCCGCGCTGAACTCGGAGGTGCTGCCTGCCGCATCCGTGGCCGTCGCGGTCACGACGGCCTGCGGACCGATCGTCGCGGGGAAGGTGACGTCGAAGGCCGCGGCCCCGGTCGCATCCGTGGTGAGCTGCGAGGAGCCGAGAGGCTCGGCGCCCTCGCCGTGGCCGCTGGTGTCGCGGGTGGGGCTCAGGTAGAAGTCGAGTGTGTAGGTCGCGTTCGCCGCGCCCGTGTAGACGCCGGTCACATGCGTGGAACCGCGCTGCACCCGGTCGAGCACCGGATAGTCGATCAGGGAGTTGGGCCCCGTCCGCAGCACGCCGGCGGGTCCGTTGGGCGTCACGCCGTCGTCGGCCAGGTCGATGCCCAGGCCCGTGTTGCCATCGATCGCGTTGCCGCGGACGGTCACCCGGGAGCCGGTGTCGGTTGCGCCGCTCACGCCGATCGCCACGCCGTCGCCACTGTTGCCTGTGATGGTGTTGGCGTCGGTCGCCGACGCGCCCCCGATGGTCACGTCGCTCGCACCGACGGTCGAGACACCGTCCCGGCCGTTACCGGTGATCGTGTTGCCGGTGATGGCGACCGGTCCGGCGAACATGCTGTTGCCCGTGCCGCCGACAAGGGCGATGCCGTCCGTGCCGTTGTCGCGTATCTCGTTCCCCTCGATCAGGAGCCCGCTGTTCCCCCGCTGGACCGTCACGCCGGTGCCGGTACCGTTGGCGATGATGTTGCCGGTGATCTGCGCACCGGTGGTGGAACCGACGCCGATGGCCGTCGCGTTCGGCCCGGAGACTCCCCCGGCGGCATCCACTCCGAATCGGTTGTCGGCGATGACGAGTCCGCTGGACAATCCGCCGACACCGAAGGCGTAGTTGTTGCTGCAGTTGATGCCGACGGTGCTACCACCGAACGCGTTGCGACGGATGGTGACGTCGGACGGGCCCGCCTCGGCCGAGAGGTTGTTGCGGCAGATCACGCCGCTGCCGTCGGGGTCGATGGCGCCGTCCGGCGTGATACCGAAGAGGTTGTCCTCCACGGTCAGTCCGTCCGGGTAGCGGAAGGCGCCGCTGACGGCGGTCCGATTGCCGACGACACCCCTCGACGTTCCGGTGATCGAGAGGCCGCGGACGGCGACGGGCACCGGCGTCTTCGGGACCAGGAAGGTCGAGCCCTTGATCTGGATCCGCGGCGAGGGCGTCACGCCGGGTCCGCAGACGGCGCCAGGCTGCGAGCATCCGTCGATCGAGACCGAGGCGGTGATGGTGCCGAGCTGCGGGAGGGCCGTCAGTGGAGCGATGAGGTGCGGACCGGTTCCGGGAATGGCGAAGGTGATCGTGTGCGTCCCCGCCGTGCTGTTCGCGTCGGTCATGGCCTGTCGGAGCGACCCCGCCCCGCTGTCGGCCGTGGTCGTCACGGTGAAGGTGGCGGCCTGGCTCGGCGCGGCCGGCACGAGGGCGATGCCGAGTGCCAGGGCCGCTGCGGCGAGCAGCCCGCCCGTGTTGCGCACGACCCGGTCCTGTCGGATCGGGGGCCGTCGGATGGGGTCGGGCGAAGAGGCGCTGTTCTGACTCACGGAACTCCAACCGGTCTGTCCGGGACCGATCGCGATCAGCGGTCCCGTTGGGCCTGACGAGGAGTAGACGAACTCGTCGACTCTCCGGGCTGAATCTAGCGGTGGTCTTGCCCAACGGGCGCGATTTCACACCCGGTTCACCCTGCGAGTCGATCGCCCGCCGTACGGCGTCGACCGAGTCGCGGATGACCTCCTCCCGCGCCGACCTCATCTCCGATCCCTTCCGGTCTCAGGCGGCGCGCACGACGAACGGGACGCCGTCGGGATCGCGGAGGGTCATCGCACCCGAGCGGTCCGTAACCGGATCCGTTGCTCCGAGCCCGAGCAGCCGTGCCACCTCGTCCTCAAGATCGCCAGACGGTGCGGTCACGGTGAAGTACTGACGATCTATGGGCTTGCCCGCCTCGATGGGCTCGCCGCTCCAGGCGAGCTTGGTTCCGCCTGAGGGCGCCTGGATGGCGACTTCCTCGCCGCGATCCCACACGACCGGCCAGGCGAGCGCGCGGCTCCAGAACAGGCCGGTCGCCTGCGTACCCTCGCACGTGACTTCACCGAGCGGTCCGCATCCCGCCAGGTACGCGTTGTCGTCCTCGATGACGCAGAATTCGTCTCCGACGACGTCCGCCATGGCCGCGTAGCTGCCCGCCGGCACGTGGCCGTTGCCGCGCAGCCTCGCCCCGTACTCGACGCATGCGGCGATCGACTCGCTCTGCCGGCGCTCGGCGCGGCTGAGGTGGAGATGGAGCCGATTGCGCAGCGCGCCGTGCGGTTCGCCGACGGCGAAGCGGAGTCCGACCTGTGTGTCGTCGCCGGGCAGCAGGATGCCACCGTGGTCGTCGCGCGGCGACCGGCCGAGCACGGCTCCCCAGAAGGATGCGTCTCGGGCAGGGTCGCCGGAGAGGAAGGTGACGGAGTGGAATCGGACGCCCATGAGCGCGAGGGTAGTCCTCGCCACCCGTCCGCCGACACGGCTCAGGATGCCGCTTGCGCTCCTCTTTCGGCTACCTTGTTGCCCACATCGACCCGTGCCAGCCCTTCCCAGAAAAGAGCCTCGCATGTCCGCCACCTACACCTGGGACGTCTTCTCGACTCTCGACGGCTACGGTTCCTACGCCGACCACGGCATCGACTGGGGCGGCTATTGGAGCAAGCAGGGCCCGGAACTGCTCGAGCATCGCGCCGCGATCTTCGCCACCGAACAGCGGATCGTCTTCGGAGCCACCACCTTCCGCGAGGTGGCGGGGATCCTCACCTCGGGCGAGGACCCCAACTCTCAGGACGAGTGGAACGTGCGCCTGATGCGGTTGCCGGCGACGGTCATCTCCTCGACACTGCACGACTCCCCGGGGCTGGCACGACGCCACGATCGTCAGAGGCGACGCTGTCGACACCATCAGCAGGCTCAAGGAGGAGTCCACGGTGCCGCTGCGCTCCCTGGCCAGCATGACGCTGAACTGGGCGTTGATGGCCGCCGGACTGGTGGATCGCCTGCAGGTGACCATCTTCCCGGTCATCACCGGGAGCAACGGGATCAGCCCCATCCTCCGCGGAGCCGGCGACGTCGATCTCGAACTTCTGGAGAGCCGCACGCTGGACCATGACATCCAGGAGCTGACTTACCGCCCCACTCCGCGGTGATCAGTGGGATAATTGCGTCATCGCAACTGAGGAGGCGATCCAGATGAGTGAACGCGACAGCCTGGAGGGACGCTACACACAGGCACAACCGGAAACGGCGGGCGCCCGCCAGGTCCACGGGCAATACACGGAAGAAGAAGGAGCAGGACCCGAGCCGGACATCGTCGGCACCTACGTCGGAGCCGAACGAGCTGGCAGCGTGCCGCTGGTGCGCAGCGCACATCAGCGCATCGGAAACTATCCCAAAGCCGATCACGAGGAGGCAACCGAGGATTCATTCTCCGACGAATCGTGATCGGGCACGATCGCATACGGCTCCGCCGCCGGCGTCTAGCAGCCTCGTTATCGGCCGACATCGATGGGTGTAAGCCGATGACCGAGGAGCAGAAGGCGGAACGCCGTACCCTCATTGCCAACAACAAAGCCTGGGCGTCCGCCGAAACCGTCCGCCGCGAATGGCTGACCACACCGCTGTCCCGCAAGACCCTCCCAAAGGACACCCCGGTGATGATCGCGACCGGGCTGACGGTCCACCGGCACGCGGTCAGCAGTGCCACCCGCGACGACAACGAACTCGCCCACCACCTCCCGGGCATCGAGAAGACCGGGTACTTCGAAGCCGACAAACTCGCCGCCCTCATCGAAAAGAGCCCGGCGAAAGCGAAGGACGTCGCCCTGGCGATCGTGCTCGGCGCCTGCGAATCCGTCACCAGTGAACCATCCTGGCGATACCACCAGCGCCGACGCCGCCTACCTCACACAACTCGCCACCTGGGGATACAGGCTCAGCGACGTCGAAGAAATCATCACCACGACTCCGGGCGAGGCGCCCACCGAGGAGTACTGAACCAACCGCAGTTCAGCTGCGCTGGCGCATCATCTCTGCGGCCGGCTCCGGCGTCACTACCGGGCCGCCCCGATCCGACACCCGGTTGAAGGCAACGAAGTCCTGCACGCGCTCCGCCGACCGGTCCCGGCGGTCGGCCAGAAGGCGCTCATTCCAGCGGACGGGACAGCGGCACTCTACCCAGAGAGAAAAGGTGAGCCCACCGCTCACTGGGAATAATGCACAGCCCGCAGGTGGGGCCCGTCCGAAAAGCTGAGACAGAAGGCCGCCATAGGTGCGGCCCGGCGAAAGGGTGAGAGAACAAGTGAAGAAGGCGTTGCTGCTGCCGCTGGCGCTAATCGAAATAGGCCTCCTGTCCGGGTGTGCAGGGCTTCGCGGGACGAGCGCCGACGACAGCATCGCCGACCAGGCGGCCGACGAGCCGTCGGCCCAGGTCGGGGAGTGCGAAGCTAAGGACTACACCGAGGGCGGGGTGAACATCCAGATGATCATCAACAACGACACCGACCAGGTGCTGACCCTGGCCAGTGACGGCCTGAACGGCTCCCTCAAGCACTGGAACGCCCAGCCGCAGGCGACCGTGCCCGCCGGTGGCTGCGAGATCATCACGGGCTACAGCCACAACATGTTCGCCGAGTTGTCGATGTACGTCGAGTACCGCACCGGATCGGGCGAGACGGCGATGTTCACCGCTCAGGCGAACGACTCGACCGGCGCCAACCACACGAACGGAACGGGTGTCGTGAAGCGCGACGGGTCCCCCGCGCAGGATCTCAGGATCGACGCCAGCATCTCCACGCCGAGCTCCTACGACTGGGCCACCGCAACCGAGACGATCGAGCCGCTCGGCTAGATCGGTTCACCCTACAGCCCTCCATCGACTCGAGCGTGGTCTCGCACTGGCTGAGACCATCACGGCGTCGCGTGGGGATGGACGGACTTCCTCGAATTCCGGTTCGGTGCCGTGCTCGGCGCCAACCTGATGGAGGTCGTGGCGTACGACGAGGTCCAGGTTGTGGGGCCTTGCGCCATTGACCACGAGGAGATTGAGCCGGAGATCCTCGCCCTGCCCGCACCCCACGAATTCACGGAACCACGGAATCGGATTCGCCGGCCGACCGACGCCTGGCCGACCCCTCGTCGAAGTTTGAGGCCGGTCGCACATCGCCGACGAACGCACCGCGACACGCCGGCTCGAACAAATCGAGCCGGCCGGGCACGGGCGCGCTTCCATGAAAGGGGAGGCTCGCACATCAAGTCGTCGACACGTTCACGCAGCTCGAGGAAGACACGGTCGGCGACGCTCGCGGCGCCTGGCGAAGGGACGGTGAGGAGGGTCCAGGGCGGGGGGTCACCTGCCGGGGCTGCCGAAAGTGAGGCTGCACGGTCTAGTTGGGCGACTTGGCTTGGATGTGAGGAACTCGGCGATGAGGCGGCGTCCAGCCCTTGCCGTCGCTTGAATGCGAGCTGCGCGGGTACGGATGCGGCGGAACGGTGCCCGGCTGTTCGGCGGTGACTGCCGGCGCGCATGATTGAGGGCGGTGATGGCGTGCGCGAACGCGTGCGAGCTGGGGTCGCTAGCGACGCGCCAGATGATGTCAGCCATTAATGTACTCCCGGAGGTTGGCGCGGCGACGAGGTGGGCGGGATCCCAGCGCCGTCAGATGGTCGCCGGGATCCCGCGGCGTCACGCTTGGCGTGCGCCGGTGGCGACGTCGGGGGTGAATCGTCGCCATGCTGCCGCGGAACGGTGAACCCTAGACCCATCCCCCGTCACCGCGGCTGGTGATCCGGCGGCGGTGGAGAGGCTTGCGAAAGGGGGACCCGCTCTCACCGCCGGCGGTGTCCTTTTGACTCTTCCATGGTGCCTGACCCCGGCCGTCGTGGCCTCATTCTGCTCATACTGTGCACAGCCGATGGGTCTACCCGCGGGCACGGCCGCCGGGTATGGTTCGCAGGACTGTGAAGCCGGAACGGAGGGTGGCATGGCTGAGCTGATGATCGACTACATCACCTCGCTCGACGGGTACGGGTCTGCGGAGGGCTGGCCAGGACTGTGGGGTATGGGCGGCCCGGAGTACTTCGAGTTCCTGGCAGAAGACGCCCGTGAGCGGTACACGCTGCTGATGGGTTCCCGCACGTACCGGCTGTTCCAGGGGTTCGCGGAGACAGGAGAGGAGGACGTGTCCTCGCTGACCGACCGGCAGAAGATTGTTTTCTCCCGGACCCTGACGGAGCCTCTCGGCTGGGAGAACACGGCCGTCGTCAACGGCGACGCCGTGGAGGCGGTGCGGCAGCTGAAACAGGGCGACGTCCCGCTGCGGACCCTGGGAAGCCCGAGCCTGTGCCGTTCCCTGCTGTCGGCAGGCCTGGTCGACCGGTATCGCGTGGTCGTGTTCCCCGTCGTCAACGGAGTCACGGGTGCCGACAGAATCTACGACGGCTGGCCGGACGTGGTGCTGCAAACGACTGGGCTCCGCACCTTCGACAGCAGGCTGCAGCTGTTCGAGGGGGTTCCGACGCACATCGGGGAAGGCCCGCCGTCGGGTCCGTGACGGGATCTTCTCCCTGGCGAAGCGCCAGCGGCCGGAGAGCCGCTACTTCAGCTCGGGGCGCCCCAGGGTGCCGTACCGCTGGTCTCGGACGGCTTTGCCGGCCGCGACGAGCTGCTCGAGGTATGGGTGTCGTTGCGTTTGATCGCCGTTGGGGCGCCTTCGGGGGAGGTGCAACGGGCACTCAGACCCCGGCCATCGGAATCACCTGCGAGTGGGCGAGCTGCGCGGCCCCGTAGGTGCTGCGGCCGCTGCGGCGCAGGGGGTCGATGAAGCTGCGGATGAGGGCGCCCTGACCGATCCGGCGATGGCCGGTGTCCTCGATGTTCCAGATGGTCACGTCGGCGATCCAGAAGACGCTCCCGTCCTTGCGGACCCGCCTGCCCTGGTATCCCGCGAAGTAACCGGCCTCGTCCAGCGCGCGGAACAACCGGGACCGCTCTTCCTGGTCGATTCCAGGCGCGGCGGAAAGCCGGGACGGCATCCCGATCATCTCCGCGGGCTGGTATCCGAACTCGGCAGCCGCCGCGTTGTTCGCGAAGACGAACAGCGGGTCGGCGTCGGCGTTGTGGGCGAACAGTCCGAACGGCGCCTCCTGGAGAGCCCGGCCGAGCGGAACGGCACCGTGACCGTCGATGGGGAACCGGCCGCCCGTGAACGTCTCATACGAGGAGACGAGTTGAGAGAGGAACTGCTCGTCAGCTGCGGTCGCCTGCATAGTCGGTGTCCTTCCGTGGGGGTTCGCTGTCCTCTCAGGCTCGTCGGCTCGCGCATCCCCGACCGGGTTGCGGTCATACTGTTCACGGCTCCGCGAGACCGGTACGGCATGGCAGTCCGGGACCGGTCACGCTACGCTGACCTCGTGATCACCACCGTCTTTCAACGGAGGTCCCCCATCCGACGATCAGCGCTGCCCGTGCAGCGGTCTCGCGTATCCGCCAGCGTGGCCGCGGCGCCCGGCTCCCAGTTGCGGTGTACCGGTGCGGTGACTGCGGGGCCCGGCATCTGACCAGCCACCGGCTGTCCCGGTCATGGGCTCGGCGGTACCAGTAACGGCACTCGCTGCGGTAATCAGTATGAGCACAACACCGGGCGGACCGGACAACTCTGTGACCGTTGAGGAAGAGGCACCACCGTGGACGCCTCAGCTTCGACTACGTCATTGGAGACCATCGTGAAAAAGATCTACCAGGCGGCGATCGCCGCAGCTGCCGCGGCCGCCCTTGCCCTCACCGCAGCCTCTGGCGCCACAGCTGCCCCCGCCAACGGCGAGCTCCAAGCCCCGAACCAACTCATCACCCACGTCACGCCCGACTACCGCTGCACCACCTCCTACGAAACCAACAACAATGCAGGGTTCATGCAGATCCGCACCCGGCTCTCCTGCTCCCGGATCGCCCCCGGCGTTGAGCTGCGAGCGGCCGCGATGATGCTCAACTACAGCGGCCCGGGCACCCCGGTCCCGGACTACGCAACCGCCCACACGAAGTGGATCGGCTCGAACGACTACGGGTACGTGTTCTACTCCGGGTGGAGCACCGTCGGCCTGTACAGCGGCAACCCGGGCGTGCTCAACACGTTCATCGAGCAGCGGTAACCGCCGAAGCGGACCTCCTGCGCAAAGGGAGGGCCGACCGAAGCCTCCGTACCGCCCCGGAAGCGGGCGCGGTGATGTACGCCCCGATGGACGACCCGCGATCTAGGATGACGTCGTCAGACTACGAGGAGCGACCGTGACCTGGTTCTACGAGCTGCCTGATGTCATCGCCCTGCCTGCCTTCGTCATTTTGTTCGTCGCCGGGTCGTGCGCGATCGTTTTGCTGCTGCGACCGTTCGTGCGACGCAACGCGACGGACCCCGTCCAGTGGGACAGGGTGCTCGGCTACGTCGCCGGCACCTTTGGAGTGTTCTTCGGGATCCTTCTGGGGCTTGTTGCGGTTTCTGTATACAGCGACTACACGGACACGCACTCGGCGACTCTCGAGGAAGCGTCGCGGCTGGGCGCCCTGTATCGCGGCGTTGCCGCGCTACCGCAGCCGCTACGTGGCGAACTGCAAGACGATCTGAAAACCTACGTCCACACAGTGATCGACGGCGATTGGCCACAGCAGAGCCGCGGCCAGCTCCCCGACAAGAGCACCCCGGTCGTCGATGAACTGGAACGAGGCATCTATTCGTTCTCTCCGGAGAACGCACGCGAGCAGGCGCAGCTCACCCAGCTCTTGGCAACATTCGACGGCTTCGTCGAATCACGCCGCGCCCGGACGGACGCCACCACCCTCCAACTGCCGCCGCTGTTCTGGCTGGTGATCTGGGTTGGCGCGGTCATCAACGCCATACTCATTGCGTGCATCGACGTGAAAAGCGTCCGCCTGCACCTCTTGATGGCGGCCCTCCTCGCCCTGTTCATCGGACTCGTGATGTTTGTCACCGCCGACATGGACCACCCATACGCCGGCACGATCGCTGTCGACCCGGGCGACTTCTCTCGGCTGCTCCAGCAGTGGGGCGCCCGAACCTGACGCTCGCTCTCGTGCTCAAGAACCTGGTCAAGACATCAAGAACTCTCGCCGGAAGGCACAAGAAACAGTTGTTCACCGAGGGCGAGAGCCATAACCAACATCGCCGTCCCCGCAACGGCACCGAAGAGAAGAAGGCTCAGGCCGAAGCGCGACAAGAACAGCGCCGCCGGTAGGCGGCACTCCAACCCCGGCGGCCGGGCGGCACGCCGCCGGTCCAGTCAATCCGGGAGGTGCCGTGGGCTACATGTTGTACGACCAGGTGCGGATCGAGTTCCCGGACCGTGAGCTCGCGCACCTGCAAGTCGTCATCCTGTCCAAGCTGCGGCGTCATGAGTCCTTTGCGATGAGTTGGCGGGAGCCGGCCGCGACCGGAGGCGGTCGCAGCACGATCTGGTTGGATTCCGCCCATGCCCTGTACTTCCGTTTCGATGGTTCCCGGTGGCCGGAGCTGTCCCACGAGTGGGTGGAGCGGTTACGGGTATCGGCGTCCTCTCCGACCGGGCTGCTGGTCACCGACGAGGACGGCGACCTGGTCTCCGGAACGAGTGTGCTGCTAAGAGGAGCCTCCGGGCGTTAGAGCCCGTACTCGTCGAAACTCGGGAACACAAACTCAGCTCCAACCGCCCCCGCTGCTTCATATTCACTCGTTTCCTGGCGGTGCACGATTCGCAGGTCCATTCCTGGTGAGAGGAGCACATCCACCATCCCGGCACCCGTCGTAACGGTCAGAAATCCGCCGCCTGAGCGCACCAGCTGGACGATCTGGTCGCGGGCCGCCTCCAGGTTCTCATCGGGAAGACGGTAACAGTGTCCGTTGATTTCAAGCGTGGAGTTCGACATCGGGTTCCTCTCGCCGAAGAAGAACACTTTATGCCGGAGAGAGTGAGGTCGTTCACCCCCGATTCAGGGGGTGAACGACCTCATTCAGCACGGCTGGAGCGGTCCTCGATGTGGGTGAGTAGGTAGGTTGCGGTGGATGGTTCGCACCAGCTGCAGCGCTCCCACACTTCGACCAGGTCACCGTCCGGAGCCCGGATAGGACGACGAATAGTCACCGGCGGCACGGCTAAGTCGGCGGACGGCGGAAGGATCAGGCTCTCTGGCTCACCGTCGGGATCTCCAGAGATCAGAAACGCGACGATCTGGTGCATTATCAGCCTCGGTTGTCGGGAATTGTTGGACTCTACGCCGCAACTCGCGCCGGCGATAGCCGAACTATTCTCGGCAGCACCGGTTCATCGTTCGGCGAGTCTTTCGAGAACCGGGTCGTCTTCGTCCGTCCTCGTCCAGAGACGGTCTCGAACTCCGATCGCGACAGTGGCTTGGACTCTGAAGCGTCGGAACCCGCCGCCCCCACCATCGATTTCGCGGCTGCGACGGCTCAGGCGGCGCGGCGGTACACCACCACCTTGCACCCCGCCGGTCGCCGTCAGGGGCACCCACGTGGGGCTTCGATGCTTGAAGGCGAGCGTGTCGCACTCTCCGGCGCAGCGGCAGTCGCGCGGGCCCTTTCCGTCACCGCCGCCACTGACGCAAGCCCGATAGCGGACGGCTTCCAGGCGCCGGCGGGCACTTGACCCATGGCGACGACGACCACCCGGGCACGACGTCGTTCGACGTCGTGAACGTGACGGGGCCCCAACGATCGCGGCAACGTCTTCTCCTCGGGTTGGGAGACGGTGGGCATGTTCGGCGCGAACCCGCGCGTGAAAGGGACGTACGTCGAGAAACGCTAGGTCACCCGGACGGCAGGGCCTGGAGGACAGCTCGAAGGAGGTCGGTCGCGCGATCAGGAGTCGTGAAGGACGGTGACACGACCGAGATCCAATAGCCCGAGTCGGTGAAAGCCTCGATGTCGCCGCTGGCGGTGCCGCCGCTGTCGGCGACGTAGACGGACACATTGGGCGACGTCCCGAGAATTGTCGACGGTGTCGACGACGCGGCGACCGCGCTCTGCTCGCCGGCGAGACGCTGGGGAGCGAGGTGCACGAGAGCTACCGAGACGCTCGAGCCGTCCGCGCCGAACCAGTCGCAGAATATCCCGCCCGCCGAGCCAATTTTGGCCGGATAGGTGCCCTCCTGCGGAGACGATGCGTTGGCTAGCTTCAGACTCGTCCCCAGTTGTGAGATCGCCGGGTTCACCTCCGGCTGCAGGTTATTGCAGTCGATTCCCTTAGCGGATTCTGCAGACGGCGTCGAGCTGGAGTGGGACGAGGATGTCGGGGTCGATGCCGGAGCTGTGGCCGCACAGCCTGTCAGGAGCAGTGCAGCTCCGGCGAGGGCGGCGCATGCCGCCGGCTTTGTGTTCGAGATCGCCATTTCTGTGTGTGAGTCCTCTCGCTGCTTTTGGCCTTCGAATGGTCGGCTCACTGGTGTGGCCTTCGTATCCAGCCTCGGGCAAACGCCGAGCGTCTCGCCTGTGCGTAACTCACAGTTCGTGGGCTCGCAGCGGGCGCGACCACTATGACCACAACGCGCATCGTTCCGGGGGTGATTTCTAGTCTCATGTCACGCATACACGCGACGATCCGGACGGCCGGGCACTGCGTAGAAGGAGCAAAGACATGCGACACTTTCTCGGCAAGGCTGCCGCCGCGACCATCTTTGCGTTCGCCCTCGTCGGTGGAGCGATCTATCCTGCCGCCGCAGCGGCACCGGACACTATCGGCGATGCTTCCGAGGCCAACCAGATGCGATACGTTTCCATGACGGTGACCAACAACACCGGCCAACGAATCAAGCCGCACGCGACTGGTCTCCTCAAGGGGTCCCGCTTCGTCAACGGGTTCCCGACGCATCTCGACCCGGGTCAGAGCGTCCTCTTGGCGGCCGAGAGCGGCTCGGATTACCCCGGGTTCTGGATCCAATGGATGGGCGAGAACGGTTCGCTTATCCAACTTCAAGCGGACACGGATCGTCGCGAGAACGTAGCCTCCTGGAACTCGACATTTGGTGGTGACGGAATCATCATGCAGGTGAGCGACGTACGCGCCCCCAGGGACAAGACCGCACCCGACTTCCGGATGTCAGTCACAGGCTGCGTGGGCGGCAACTGCGCGACCCAGGGACGCAATGCGTATTACCTGGGCGGACCAATATGAGTGGTGAGCGCCGCTCGGAGCGGGCGCCACTCACCGGGCGGTGTAGCCACCGTCGACGAAAAGCGTCGTCCCCGTGATGTATGAACCGGCGTCGCTTGCCAGCAGCACTACGACGCCCGCCAGCTCCTCAGGTCGGCCCCAACGGCCCAATGCCGTCGCATCGCTGAACGCTTGCAGATTGTGGGTGGCACCGGCGGCTTCCGTCAGCTCGGTCCGGAAGGGACCTGGTGCGATGCAGTTGACGGTGATCCCGTCAGGGCCGAGGTCGAGGGCCGCCCCGCGAGCGAAGCCGCGTAGACCGGCTTTCGCGGCCGAGTAGGAGCCTCGGCCCGGCAGGGAGACTTCGCCGAACGTGGAAGAAATGTAAATGATGCGGCCGGCGCGCTTCGCGCGCATTCCGGGAACGACCGCCCTGGTGAGGGCCATCGCTGCGCTCAGATCGAGTTCGAGGATGCCGTCCCAGGATGCGTCGTCGATCGCGTCGACGGGTTGCAGATGCGACGATCCTGCGTCGTGCAGAAGGATGTCGATCGGTCCGGCGAGTTCCGCAGCGCGGCCGATGGCTTCTGCAGCCGCTGACCGATGCGAGAGATCGCTTACGAGGGTGTAAATCGGACCTCCGACTTTTTCGAGCGCGGCCTTCGCCCGGGTGAGTTCGGTCTCGGAGCGTGCGAGGAGTATCGTGGTCGCTCCTGCGGCGGCGAGACCGCGGGCCATGGCATGCCCGAGTCCCCGGCTGCCGCCCGTGACCAGCGCGACTCGGCCGGTGAGGTCGAACGGCAGGGTTGCCGTGTCGATCTCCATCGTTGCCCTCACTTGGAGCCCTGACCACCAACGACCATGCGGTCGTCGAGCCAGTCGAAGATGCGCTCGCAGGTGACGGTACGCGCCAGAGGCTGGCAGTGCTCATCGGCCCCCTCGGCACCGGTGAACCGGATCACTTGCGACACGTCCCGGGTGAGGGCGGCCAGCCGCTCGGCCTGACCGGGCCAAAACTTTTCTCCGTCCGGGCTGGTGATCAGCAACGGGGTAGTTATCTGCTCCGCGACCGAGGTCATGTCATACTGACGCACTGCCTGAATGGTCTCGGCGTAGCCTGTCGTGCCGTATGGGCGGGCTCGGAACAGCCACGTCCGCTCGATCTCGGGGGAGAATCGCATGCCGATTCCCATTTCCTCGTCGAACTTCTTGTCCTCGCCTGTATCGAGCAGTCGGCTCAGGCTGTGGGGAAGCTGCGACAGCCACGAGGCCGAGACGTCAACGACCCCGGGGTCGACGATCGCCGCGACGAAGCGGTGTTCGAAAGCGAGTGCGCGGGCAACCCAGTAGCCGCCTTGGCTGACGCCGTAGACCGCGATGCGGTCGGCGTCGACACCGTCCACCCCACCGAGAAAATCGACTACCGGCGTCAGCACGTGCTCCCAATCGGGTCGGAAGGGAACATTGCGTTCGAAAAGCTGCGACTGCTGTCCCGGCCCATCGAAGACGAGGATGTTGTATCCCCGCTTCAGCGCGGCCGCGCCTGTAGAGCCCCACAGAGCTGCGAGGCAACCGTCGCTTCCGTTCACCATGACAAGCGTGACCCTGCTTCCCGAGCCGCCAGGTCGGAAGAACCAGCCAGGGAGGGACGCGCCCTCGTAGGGAATGTCGACGCGCTGGACGCTGGTCGAGGTGTAGCTGACGAACGACTCCCACGCATCGCGCTGCTCCCGGAAGGAGGGCACCAACTCGGAGGAGTCCTTAAGAGCGCTGGCGGCGTTGACGGCGACGCTGAAGTAGTTGGAGGCACGCAGGAACCGGCCGGCCGCGGTTTGCCGATGCCCGGCGGATGCGGCCGCCTGAGCCGCCTCCGCGGTGCGCTGTCCGAGCTCGTGCCAGACACGGAACCACCCGGTGTGGTCCTCCCCGCGGATACCCGACACGGCGGCGAGCACTTCGCCGAGGTCGGAGGCACCCCCGACGGCTTGACCGAGGACGTTGCGGATCTCGAAGTCGAAGTCGGGGTTCTTCGAGAAGGGTGCGATGGGTGAGCTGTTCTCCTGCATGCTGACAGTTTCGACGTTCGACGCGAGCCAGCGACTGTGCATTCCACCTAGTGGTCGGGGGAGAAGGATTCGGGACTAGAATCCTGCTCGGATCGGTCACCAGGGGGTTGGAGGCGGGATGCGCGGGTGGTGGGTCGATGCACTGGCCTGATGCGGTCGAACGAGTGGTCCGTAGCGCCGTCGAATCCGCGGTCTCCGGCACTCCGACTGTCCTCGACATCACCGGCGAGACCGGATATGGGAAGAGCACCCTCGCACGCCAGGTGGCCCGCGAGTTCCCGCCTGAGCGGGTACTCCGTGCCACAGGCTACGAGAATGACCAGGCCGACACGTTGGGGGTGATCCGTCAGCTGGACTCTGATATCGCGGACAACGATCCCAGCCCACTGCGCACGGCCGCGCGTCTTGGGCGGAAGATCGACGAGCTTCAGCTCACCGGTCCCGTGGCGCTCATCATCGACGACATCCAATGGGCTGACCCGGAGTCGATCGACACTCTCGCCGTGCTCCTTGAGCGTATGGCAGGAGACCGCGTCCTCGTGGTGACGACACATCGCGCTGCCGGCCGTGCCCACCAGCGTTGGCTGGCGGCGGCCGAACGGGCACCGCGCGTCTTTCGAGTCGGGCTCACCGGTATGGACGATGCCGCCACTTTGGCGACGGTCGTGGAGATCGAACCCGACGCCGACCCGGCCGTCGCTCCTATCCTTCGGGAGCACACCGCGGGAAGCCCGCTGTTCATCCGCTCCCTGCTCCATGAGCACCGCGCCGATGAGCTCCTGAGCATGGCCGAGCGCGGATCGCTGCCGGCTCCGAGCGACTTGATCGTCTCCCTTCGCGAGCGACTAGCCGCCATGGACGCGGAGCTGGTCGATGTCCTCGAAGCTCTGGCGGTACTGGGAGACGCCGGAGCCGACGTCTTCGTCGTGGCGGCAGTAGCCGACGCCCAGGATATCGACCGGACCCTGGTGAGCCTGCGTTCAGAATTGCTCGTATCGCTGACGACGGACCCGGTGCGAGCCGCGCGGATCGCGCACGGGGCACTGAGGGCGGCCGTCTACGACAACATCGATCCCGCGGTGAGGAAGCGATTGCACGGACGAGCGGCCGCGCGGGTCCCCTCTCCCCGGGCGCGCCTCGAGCACCGACTGGCAGCAGCGACAGCCGCGGACGACGGCTTGGCCGCCGACCTTGACGCCTTCGCCGACGAACTGCACGCTGAGCGCCGATTCCGACAGGCCGCGCGGATCCGCCGCAAGGCCGCCTTCGTCAGCGGGTCGCTCCAACCGAGGACACGGCGCGAACGCGACGCCGATTTCGAGTCGATCCTCGCACTCGATCTGGACGACGTCGCCCTCGACGGCAGTGCTGCCGGAGCCGACCCTCGCTCGCGCTTCACCCTCGGGGCTCGTCGGTTAGTCGAGCGCGAGTACCCCGAGGCGTGGTCGCTGCTGAACACCCTGAGCGATGACGAGCTGGAGGAATTCGACGAGCTCACGGAGTACCGGGCGAGAGTCCTCAGAGCTTGGGCGGCCATCTCGGCGGGTCGGCCGGAAGCGTCCGCTCTGGCAGATCTGGAGATCGCTCGGCGATCCGCGCATCCCGATCCCGCACTGGGCGCCTATTTTTCCATCGCATACGGCCAGGCTTCCTACGCCGCTGAGCCGCCCGACGACTACGACGAACTGCTCCGTCTGCTCGACGCCGACCGGTCGGACCTGGCGTCCACCTCCGAGGGGCTCGCCCGGCTCGCCTGGCGCGGCACATCAATGGCCGTTGTCGGAGTGCAGCGCACCGCGATCGCCGACCTCGACGTGGTCCGCTCGCGGCTCGGCGACGGCATCTTCGATTTCGGCGACGGCGCGTTCTTCGGGTTTCAAGGCCTGGCCTACTTTATCGACGGGCAGTGGGGGCGCTCGTCGATCACACTTGAGCTCGCACGTACGTTCACTATCGTGCGGCCCGCCCCGGTGACAGCGGCGGTCCTCCCCCTTGCCGGCTTAATCGCGGGGGACCGGGAGCGCACCCTCCGTGACCTCGATGATTCTCGCGCAATCCTGCTTGCCAGCCCCCAACTGGCGGCGGTGCGTCTGCTGGATATGATCGAGATCTTCACGCTCGCGCTGCTCGGCACTTCGGCGGAACGCGCGGAATGGCTCGGGCGTCGGACGAGCAACTTCGGGCGACCCGAATTCGCGGCCGACGCACCGACCATCTGGTGCGTCGCCCAGGCCATCGCGGCAGGGTGGGCCGGATCACCCGAGGCAGCCGCGGAGTGGGCGCCGGTGCTGCGCGGTATGCCCTTCGTCCGCTGGGCCGGCGGCGTGGCGACCTGGCTTGAAGCGATGCCCGCCCCCGATCCCGAGTTCGCGGCGCGCATTGCTCCGATTACCCGTGTCGGCCTGCCGGACGCGCCGTTCCTCCAAGCCCTCCTCGAACTCGAGTTGGCGCGGAGGTCGACGGGCGCGGTCAGGCGTGATGCCGCCGCCCGTGCGGAAGCCCTCATCGTCGCCTTCGGGGGAGACCGGGTCGTCCCGTTGCTCTTCCCGGACTCGCCGGCTGACCCGGGCAGCTCGTTGGAAACCGTGGACATTGATGGAAGCGCTGTGGTTCGCCCGGAGCCGACGCCGTCCGTGTTGGCCCCCCTCTCGGAGCGGGAACGCGAGATCGCGACCCTGCTCCTCGAGGGGCTCAGTTACGCGCAGATCGGCAGGGAGCTGTACATCACACGTTCGACGGTGTCGTTCCACCTGACCCGGATCTACGCGAAGACCGGCACGACCTCACGCCATGAGCTGGTGCAGGCGGCACGTTCGACACCCCAGCCCGCCTGACCAGAACTCAATAGGCTCAGGCGACAACCGGTGCCCTGCACCCGAGCCGAGCGCGGCGATCGGCCGCCTCACGGTCATCAACCGTCGGTAGACCGGACAATCGGCGGGTCGGTCGAGGTGCTGGTGGTGCAGTTCTGGTTGCCGGCACAGGTGTCGACGGTGACATCGGCGGTGGGGGTGTCGCCTTTCCCGATCGAAATGGAGTTGAGGCTTAGCCCAATGTTGCTCGCGATGGAAGCCGACGACCAGTTCGGGTTGACCTTGGGTACGTCACTGTCCACGAGCAGCGTAGACCCTGTCGGTGCGCTGAGCTTCACCCACATTTGGACGCCGTTTCCCGAATTCGTAGCTTCGAAGGTGGCGTCTGTTCCGGCCTTGATGGTCGTGGGGTAACCGGTCTGGACGGTGCCCCCGTTATCCGCGGTGACGCTAACTACGGTGAGGTCAAGCGTGCTCGAGTTGTGAATGACCTGCGTGAGGGAGTACGCAGTGCTACCAATATCATCCTTTGTGCCGGCTGAAAGCTGCAGCGAGCATCCCGCCAGAGCCGCTAGCGGCATGAGAGCTAACAGTCCTAGCGCAGCCTTGTGGGTTCTCGTGCGCATGCCCATGGGGTCCTCCTAGTGATTGATCGCGTAGACAGCGAAAATATGTTCGTGACCGCGTCAAGCTGCGGCCTTCTGACGCCGCGTGAAGCGGCACGTTCACGCTATGGGCGAGGGCGCACAGGCCGACTATGTATCGTGTCTAGTCGTTTCTCTGCGTGCGGTTGCCCCTCAAGCTAGGGGGCCCGGCGAGCTAGCATTGGCGGCCCCGTCATAGTCGGTTGACACGGCAAGATCGTGCCATCTCCGCTGCTCGAGGGCGACACAGCCTAGTTTGTTGGCGATGGCCGTGAAGGAGTCCCGGCCGAGCTGGATGCGCCTGGGTGGTTCGGCCACGGTTGCCACTCGAACGATTGCGGCAGCGGCCTTGACGGGGTCGCCCGGCTGCGAATGATTGATCTTCGCGGCAGCCGCCTGCATCGCGCCGGCGGTGTCGACGTAATCCTGGATCACAGTGGGCTCACTGTGATCCAGTGCAGCGTCCAGGAAGTCAGTCCGGAAATAGCCGGGTTCGATCAACGTAACGGTGATACCCAGCGGCGCGAGCTCATCTGCCAGCGCCTCCGAGAACCCTTCGACGGCGAACTTGGTCGAGGCGTAGATTCCCCAGCCGGCCGAGCCGACGAATCCGCCGACCGACGAGACGTTGATGATGCGCCCTGCACGTTGCCCGCGTAACGTCGGCAGGACGGCGCGTAAGACGTTCAGGGTGCCGAAGACGTTGGTGTCGTACACGGCTCGCGCGGCGGCATCCGTCGCTTCCTCGACCGCACCGAGGAGCCCGCGTCCGGCGTTATTGACGACGACATCGATGCGTCCGAAGCGGGCGATCGCGGTTTCGACGGCGGTACCGATCTGAGCTTCGTCGGTGATGTCTGCGGCAACGGTGAGGAGACCGGTTGCCTCCGGGAATCGCTGAAGGATGCCGTCAGTATGGCGAGCGATTGCGACGACCTGGTATCCGGCGGCTAGCGCCTGGGAGACGATCTCGACTCCGAAGCCTCGAGAGGCTCCGGTGACAAACCATACGGTCATGACTGGATGCCCTCCTGTAGGTGCGGCCGCGTAGGTATGGAAGCGTGCGACGCTGCATGCACCGGTAGAACTAGAGTGGCCCCGTTTTCGACAGGTATCACTGTTCGAATTGCACAGTTCTCTACCGAAGGCACCTAGCCCACGACGCCCGCAACGCGGTCGAGTGCCCGTATCACCGTTTCCTGCACATCCGGGTCGGTTACCGCCTTCGGTAAATCGATCGGGCGCAGGCCCTTGGTGTAACCGCCGTGCCAGCTCGGATCAGTCGCTGCCGCGGCGATCCGCTCTCCGCCTTCGGCGGCCGTGCCGGGAGCGAGCGGGCCGGCGAGCTTAGTGACGACCCATCCTGGGTCGACTGCGCCGACGCGCAGGTCGGGACGCCGGCGAGCCCACGCCACCGCGAGGAGCACGTCCAAGGCCTTGCTGTTGGCGTACGCCGATTCGGGATCTACCTCTGCCCCCAGCTCGGCAGGATCGACCCGGCCGTTGGCCGCGAGGCCGCTTCCTAGGAAGAGGATGCGGCTACGCACCTGATCGTGCATCAGGGTAGTCAACAGGTGGGGAGCGATGACGTTGATCGCGAAGGTGGGCTCGAGACCGGAGGGGGTGCGCGGGAGGGGCGTGCGGGCCCAGACCCCGGCATTGTGGACGAGGACGTCCACGCTCCCGATTTGGCGCGGTAGATCACGCACCGCAGCATCGTCGGCGAGGTCCGCGACGACCAGGCCGACGTCCCCGGAGAAGCGGCGCAGGGCATTCTCGCCGCGCTCTCGCGAGCGCGCGTGGACGATGACGCGGTGCCCGTCCTCTGAAAGGATGCGGGCGGCCTCGAAGCCGATTCCATCCGTGGACCCCGTGATGCACACAGTCGTCATGTTCTCTGCCTCTCATACTGGGCATTTCTCACAGTCAGACGATCGCCGCTCACGCGCAGACTGAGTGAAACGAAAGGATTCCCATGTCGGCTCGACAGGAAAAGCAGATCGCCCTGGCGCAGATCATGATCGCGATCACCGCGGCCATGATGATCGCAGTAGCGGTCAGCCTGCTGGTCGCGGCTACAATCCGCTGACATCTTCACCGCTCGTCCGACCGGCGTGGTCGTGGATGCCGTTGAGCTGGTACTCGATCTCCGGCCTGCCAGGAGTGCCGTAGCGGTTGCAGCGGGTCGCGTCGCCGATGTCGGCGAGGTGATCCAGATAGCGACGGGCCGTCGGGCGCGACAGCTCGGCCCGTTGCGCCACCTGCACGGCGCTCAGCCCGCCGTCGCTCTCCCTGAGGACCCGTCGCACGAGCGACAAAGTCTGCGAACTCAGACCTTTGGGCAGGGCCACATTCCCCGCGTTGCTGCGCAGCTGAGCGAAAGCCGCGTCGACGGTGCCTTGATCGGCGTACCGGACCGGGACGCTCTCCCGGTAGGCCTTGTACGCCCGGAGCTTTTCCGCGAACGCGGCGAAGGTGAACGGCTTGATCAGGTACTGGACCACTCCCAGAGCGACCGCTGAGCGTACAGTAGCTGCATCTCGCGCCGCCGTGATCGCTATGACGTCGGTCTCCACACCGGCAGCCCTCATAGAGCGACAGAGGTCGATGCCGGTCATGTCCGGAAGATGCACGTCCAGCAGGAGGAGGTCGATGCGCCGGCCGGCTTCTCTGGCTGCGCGGAGCACACGGATGGCGGCCCCTCCGGTACGCGCGATCGCGGACACAGAAAAGCCGTCGAGTCGTTCGACGTACGCGGCGTGCGCGTCGGCGGTGATCGCCTCGTCTTCGACGATGAGGACCTGGATGTCGTCGGTCATCGAGCAATCGCCTCCTCTCTCACGGGAAGTGTGACGGTGAAGACGGCGTCGTGCACCTCGATGGTGCCCCCGAGGCGCCTCACGGTCTGCCTCACAAGAGCGAGACCGATACCGCGCGTGCCGCCCTCTGCCTTGGTCGTGACGCCGAGTTCGAACAGCTGGGCGACCTCGCGCGGTTCCGGCCCGGGTCCTGAGTCGGACACCGCGATGACGAGTTCGCGCTCGTTTCCTCGGATCCCGACCGTCACTTCGGCATGCGGCTGATGGGCGACGGCGTCGATCGCGTTGTCGATGAGATTCCCGACGATGGTGATGAGGTCGCGCGGTGCGATCGTGTGCTCGTCCAGGGCGCCTGTTGCCGCGATCTGCAGGGTGACGCCACGTTCTTTGGCCTGCGCTGACTTCGCCAGCAGCAGCGCGGAGATGACGGGCTCGTCGGCGATGTCGACCATCGTGTCCGCGAGCGCCTGCGCGATGCCGACCTCGGAACCGGCAAGCTCGATGGCGTCGTCCGTCCGCCCGAGTTCCATCAAGGCGATGATGGTGTGGAGGCGGTTGGCGAACTCGTGGGCTTGGGCGCGCAGGGCGTCGGTGAGGACGGCGTTGTTCTCCAGCTGACCGGTGAGCTCCTGAAGCCGAGTGCGATCGCGTACTGTCACGACGGCACCCACGATCCGGGTACGATCGTGGCCGCGTCCGGCGACGGGCTCGCTGTTGATGAGCAGGACTCGATCGTCCGTGACGATCGCCGCGTCGTCCAGCCGCCCCTCGCGGGAGACGAGCTCCACCAGGGCGGCGGGGGCGTCCAGTTCGGCCAAGCTCGAGGGGTTGTCGATGCTCGGGGCGTGCCGCAGCCCGAGCAGGCGCGCCGCGCGATCGTTGGCGAGCACGACCCGGTGCCGGCTGTCCAGCAAGAGGAGTCCCTCGTCTAGGGCATGAAGGGCGCTCTCGTAGAACTGGGACATCCTGCTGAGCTCCTCGGCCCCGCGCCCATGGGTGACCCGGCGCAGGTAGCGGCTGAGTATCCATGTCCCGAAGCCGGCGATGAGGAGGAAGGCCAGCGCGGAGAGGCTCAGCACGAGGATGCGTGAGCCGAGGGAGGACTGGACGTCGTCGAGGTCCACGCCGGCCACCACCACCCCCGCGACAGCGCCGTCGGGGTCGCGGACCGGCACGACGGAACGAACTGCAGGACCCAGGGGACCGGTGTAGGCCTGGCTGTACGACTCTCCGCGCAGCGCAGGTCCATACTCCGAGAACGATGTGCCGATGCCGTCCGGAACCGAGTGACTGTAGAGTTCCCCATCGGCCCCGAACATGCTGAGAAAGCTGATGTCCGAGTCGTGCACCAGCTCCTTGCCGTACGGCCCGAGCACCGCACCGGGATCGGTGCCCGAGAGCGCAGAGTCGATGTACGGATTATGTGCGATGGCCTTCGCCGCCGCCATGGAGCGGCCGGCGGCGGCGCGTTCGGCGTCCGTCGCGGATCCGTTCAACGTGAGGAGGAAGACCACGACGGTGACGACCACGATCGCGACCCCCTGCCAGAGGAAGAGCCGCGTCGCCACAGAGCCACGCCGTCGCTTCAGCATGGCGGACGGAGTTGGACCGGACCAGGCCGCAGCTGCGTCAGCAACCGGGTGACCGATTCCATTTCGAGGATGCGCAGTAGCTGGTGCAATTGCACCCGGAGCTGGATGACCTCCATCGCCGCGTCCCGGGCGCAGGTCGCGCTCTCCAGGTCGCTCGCTGCGTGGCGCAGTGCGACGACGCGGCCGAGGATGGCGACCCCAGAATCCGGCGCTCCCGAAGCGATCATGCCCATGGCCGCGCCGGTGGCCTCCTCGAGAGCGGGATCCAGCCGGTCGCGGAACCACTCGCCGACGGCGCGACGGTGTCGACGAGCGGCCACCTCGTCGGAGATCTCGGCAGCCTGCAAGAGCCCGTTCGCGTGAGCGGCGAGGGAGACGGCGAGCTCGTTGTGCCGCACCAGGATCGCCGAAGCCAGTCGGGCGGTGTCGAAGTCGCGGTCGTCGGCGGTCGAGTGGTTCACGGAGCGCTCCTGGAAGGTGTGACGGCGGTGTGCGCCCGGCCGCTGTCCGACGGCGGCGGGGAAGCGCCGGTGAAGAACCGTTTCTCCCACCGCCGCCGGAGTCTTCGTCCGCCGGGGTGACTCCAGATTGCGATGCCTTCCCCGCTCGGTTCGACTTCTGGTCGTAGTGCTCATCGAGCACCTGCCGACTCGACTGCGGCGGAGTACGAGCGACCGGTGCGGATCCGGCCGTCCGGGTCGATCCGCTGGACGACCGCCCGCAGCCGGCCGGCATCCGACTCGCCCCAAAGACGCTGGAACGCACCGGGCTCCGGGTCCGGTCCATAGAAGCTCAACTGCGCGCCGTCGCTCGTGGCTCCCGCCCGTTCGACGACGTCGTCGACGAGCCGGCGGTACCGCTGAGGATCGGCCAGATCCACGGGCGAGCTCGCCCAGACGTGGAAGGTCGTGCTGCGCGCCGTCGCGCTGTTGGGAGCGGCGGTCGGCCGGGACATCGCTCCGCCCAGGTGACGGATCTCGATCGCCGCGGGAGCGAGGCCGTCCTGCGGAGATGCCGAGGCCACGATCGACGCGATCGCGTCGTCGTCGAGGTCGTGCCTCCCCCCGCCGCGGTATGCGACCGGCATGGGCGCGACGGGGTCGCGGTGGATGTCCGGCAACTGGTCGGGGGTCATGCGATGCGTGTAGTCGTTCAGCACCGGCGCGGCAGCCAGCATCGGGGCGAGGATGGCTCGTCCCGCCGCCTCCAGAGAGGACACTGTCGGATCGATGTGCGCGATGCGGAGGTGCACCACGTACTGCCCGCGGAGGAGATCGGGCAGCGCGGGTACCGGAGGAAGGTGCAGCAGAGCGATGGAGGTGCTGGTGCGCTCATCCAGGATGCCTACCCACTCCCGGTATGCCGTCAGCACCTGCTCTGCGTGCGCGCCCGAGAAGTACACTCCACCGCCGAAGAGGGCGGGCACCTCGACGGTCTCGAATTCGAGTTCGGTCACGAGACCGAACCCGCCTCCGCCGCGTAGCGCCCAGAACAGTTCCGGGTCGCTTTCCGCGGTCACATCGATCGGTGTGTAGTCGGCGTCGAGCACCCGAATCCGACGGACGCGATCGGCGCCCATACCGAAGCTGCGGCCGATGGGACTCAGGCCGCCGCCAAGGGTGTAGCCGACGACTCCGACACCGGGCATCGCGCCACAGACGCCGGTCTGACCGTGCGGGTTGGCCAGGGCCTGCACGTCCGACCATCGGGCGCCGGGCTGGACCATCGCGGTGCGAGAAGCCGGGTCGAACCGGACCCCGCCGAGGCTTGCGGTGTGGAGGAGCAGCGAGTCGTGCTGATCGTCGAGGATGCCGTGACCGGTGTTGAGGACGCCGACGTGAAGTCCGTGGTCACGGGCCCACTGCGCCGCGGTCGTAATGTCGGCGGTGCTCGCCGGGATGACCGTCACTGGCGAGGCGATTCGGATGGATGCGTCCCACGGGGCCGTCTCGGCCGGGTAGCCCGGGTCGCCGGGGAGGAAGGCGTGGCCCGTCAGTCGGTCCCGGAGGTCGGCGACGGCGGACGGCGACAGTGCAGAGCTCACGAAGTCTGTCCTTTCGAGTTTGTCAAGGACAGAGCCTCTGTCCGTGGCTCCAGTCTGGGATCGGCGCTCCCAGCTACGACTGGCCACAATGCCTAGTCCGCAGCCGAAGCCGGCCACCGCGATCAGAATGCGCACAAAGCGCGAGGTGTCGCTTGAGCGACCTACGCGGAACGGCCTCCCCCTAACCGCAGAAATTGAGCACCGATGTCTACGCCGGCTCTGGCCGTAACCCGCGCCCACCAGGCGAAGAAAACGACCGAGCGTCAGCTGAACCCCGGCGATCTCCTGCTGCTCAATGCCTGGAGTGCGACGCAGATGGTCGAGATTCTCGAGATGCGCTGACGTCGAGTGAGGCGGTGGCGCTCAGGCGATCGCGGCCGTGTACCCCAGACCGGAGCCGATGCGGTCGGCGGTCTCGACGACGATCGCCGCGAGCTCCCCCTGTCGCTCATCCAGCCGGAGCGCGGTGGCGGGGCCGGAGATCGACATCGCCCCTATCACCGCCCCCTGAGCATCCCGAATGGGGGCGGCGACACTCGCCCGGCCCAGCGCGAATTCGTCGACATCGACTGCGAAGCCGCGCCGCTCGACCTCGTCGACAGCCTCATTGAGAGCATCCAGGTCGGTGATCGTCGCCGATGTGTAGCGGACCAGTTCTCCGAGCAGCGCTGCTCGCTCTTCGACCGGGACGCTGAGAAGAAGGCACTTGCCCATGCTGGTCGCATGCAGCGGATCGCGGCGCCCGGCGATCGTGTGGTTCCTGGGGGCTTCGGGGCCCTCGAAGTTGGCCAGATAGAGAACGCTGTTTTCTCGTCGGATCGCGACATTGGCGCCCAAACCGAGGCGGCCGGCGAGGTTCTGCAGTGTTTGCCGCGACCCTCGGAACAGCGGGTGCTGGTTGAGCGCCACTCCCCCCAGCGTGATCATGTCCGGCCCGAGCCTGTACAGGTTTGCGACCGGATCGCGCTCGAGAAGACCGGCAGCTTCCAGCGTGCTGAGCAGCCTCGAGGCGGTGGATTGGCCGATCTGCGCCGCGCGGGCGACATCGGAGACGCGCTGCGGCTGACCGTTTTCGAAGACACGCAGGATCGCGACCGCTTTTCCAACGCTCTGGATGTTTCCGGGAGGTGCCTGCATGTCTCCAGCCTAGAGGAATTCGAAGGGAATATGCATATTATGCACAGGGAATGCAAATCGAGCCTGGGGGCTCCGACGGCCACCACACCGCCGGCGCCCCCTGCGTCCGCTCACGGCAGGAGAGCGAACTCTTTCGCGCGCCGCCGCTCGAGGCGGCGGTCGTGCACAATCGATACGCCCGCGGCGCCGAAATAGAGGCACACCATCGGCGCCGCGAGCAGAAGCATGGAAAAGACGTCGGCGGCAGGTGTGGCCACCGCCGTGAACAGGGCGATCGCCATGATCGCGAGGCGCCACGCATGCAGGATGGTGGAACCTGACAGGATGCCGATGCGGTTGAGGATCACCAGGAACGCCGGCAGCACGAAAGCTATGCCGACGGCGAGCACGAGCTTGAGGACGAAGTCGTAGTAGCCGCCTGCGGTGACCAGCGTCGCGGATGAATCAGGCGCGAATCCGGCCATCAGTTCGACAATGTGGGGCAGCACCCACACCCCCGCCGACGCGCCGGCCGCGAACAGCGGCACGGACAACCCGACGAAGAGCAGGCCGGCCCGGGTCTCCGCTCGCGTGAGCCCGGGGACGACGAACGCGAACACTTGGTACAGCCAGACCGGCGCCGAGAGAATCACGCCCAGCTGGATGGCCAGCTGCATACGCAGATCGAACGCACCCGTGATGGTGTCGAAGTTGATCGCGGCGACGCGACCGTGCTCGGCCGCGAACGCGTGGATCGGCGAAGAGAGAAAGGCCCAGACCGGTTCGGACACGAGCCAGCCGATCACGGCGCCGACGAGGATCGCCGCGCCGGACACGAACAGCCGTCGGCGCAGTTCCGCGAGATGCGAGGCAATCGGCATCGCGGCCTCACGGCGCACGGAACGCGCCGCCCGAACCCCTCTCTCAGGCGCGCGGCGAAGCGTCGGCATCGCCGACCTCGGTTGCGGGCACGTCGGCGCTCTTGACCTCCGAGCGGAAGATGCGCATCGACTGGCCGAGACTCCGCGCGAGCGCCGGGATCTTCGGCGCGCCGAAGAGTAGCAGGACGACAGCGAGGATGAGGACGGCGTGCCATCCGTTGAGATTCGCGAGCATGTTAGGACCTCCGTGACGGATCGGGTGTTTTATCGGTGTGTGAATCGTCCCGCAGCGCATCCTGGATGATGCGTCGTGGGTCGTACTGCCGGGGATCGAGTTTCTCCCACTCGATCTCCCGGAATTCAGGACCGAGCTCATCGCTCAGCCGCTCGCGCGCGGTACCGGTGTAGTCACGCACACGCCTGGTGAGTTGGGCCAGAGCCGCTGCGGCTCGCGGGAGACGCTGAGGTCCGATGACGAACGCGGCGATTACGCCGATCACCACGAGCTTGTCCATCGTGAGTCCGAACATGTGCACCCTCCTAAGCTCCGACGTAGCCGACGGCCGAACCGATGCGCTCGGCAGATTCGATCGCCGCAGTTGCGTACTCGCTCTCACGTTCATCCAGCCGCAGCACAGAGAGCGGGCCGGAGATGCCGAGCGCTCCGCGAACGGCTCCTCCGGCGTCCCGGATGGGAGCCGCCAGACCGGCGCGGCCCAGTCCGAGCTCCTCGATCTCTGTGACATAGCCACGTCGCTCCGCGAGCGACAGCTCAGCGTCGAGCCGTCGATGGTCGGTGATCGTCCGCGCCGTCAGAGGTCGGAGGTTCCCGAGCAGGGACCCGCGTTCGCCCGGCAGCAGCCCGAGCAGCAGACATTTGCCGACCGCCGTGGCGTGAAGCGGGTCGCGCTGGCCGGCGAGCGTGCGATTGCGCGGGGCGTCCGGCCCTTCGAAATCCAGCAGGTAGAACGCGGCGTCGCCACGCCGCACCGCCACCGCAACACCAACCCCTAGGCGGAACGCAAGGTTCTGAGCGACCTGCCGGGAAGCGCGGAACAGCGGGTGCTGGTTCGCGGCCACGCCGGCGAGCGTGATCAGGTCGGGGCCGAGCGAGAAGTGCCCAGAGCCTCCGTCCCGCTCGATGAAAGCGGCCGACTCGAGGGTGGCGAGTAGTCGCGAAACCGTCGACTGGCCGAGGTGGGTCGCATTCGAGATGTCGCCGACGCGCTGCGGCTGGCCCCCCGCGAGCACGCCGAGCACAGCGACCGCCTTCTCGACGCTGTGGTTGCTTCCGCGCACCATCGACACGAAGATCACCTCCTTGTGGGGCCGCCCGTCTCATCAGAAGTTCGCGACCAAGCTTGAGCGTAGCATGCGTACTGTGCCATAGTCATGCACAGTACGCATCAACACAAGCAGAATATGGATGGTCAATGCAGATCAAGTCCGCCTACGCCCCGGCACGACCGGGTCGCCTATCAGAACTCCGCTTCGTGACGCTGCTCCTTCTACCCGGGACCGCGCTCCTCGTCGGCGTCGTCCTCTACCCGCTCCTGCGCTCGCTTGCTTCGGCCTTCTTCTCCGAGAGCCTCGTCTACCCCGGCGCAACCTGGGTCGGATTCAAGAACATCGCTGATGTCCTGCGCGACGGCTTCTGGAGCCTCCTCGGCCAAACCCTGATTTTCACGGTCGGATCGACGATCGTGCCATTCGTGCTCGGAATGGCGCTCGCCCTGGTGCTCAACCAGCGCTTCCGCGGACAGCGGTTCCTCCGCGGCGCCTTCCTCATCCCCTGGTTGCTGCCCAGCGTCGTGGTGTCCTTCCTCTGGATGTGGATCTTCGACGCCAACTACGGCGTTCTGAACGGAGTGCTGCAGCAACTGCACCTGATCAACCACCCGGTCGCCTGGCTCTTCAACACCGACACAGCACGGACCGCACTGATCGTCGCGAAGTCGTGGAACTCGTTTCCGTGGATCATGGTGATGCTCCTCGCCGGGCTGCAGACCGTTCCCGGCGAACTGCATGAGGCCGCCTCGATGGACGGCGCCGGCACCGTCCGCCGCTTCTTCACCGTCACGTGGCCGCACATCCGCGGCGTCGCGGGCCTCGTCGTCCTGCTTGAGTTCATCTGGAACTTCCAGCACTTCGACACCATCTTCGTACTCACCGGCGGCGGTCCCGCCGGAAGCACCCAGACCTTCGCCACCCAGGTCTACGACACCGCCTTTAAGGCGTACGACCTCGGCCACGCGGGCGCGCTCGGACTGCTCTGGATGGTGCTGCTGCTCATCCTCGTCGTGGTCTACGTGCGCTTCTCCGAACGCGGCGAGAAGAACTGAGAGGGACCAGCATGACCACGATGCTCGACACCGAAGCCGCTGTCGCGGACTCCCTGGCACCGGAAGCCGCCGCACCCCGGCGGGGCAGGAAGGGCCGCCCGCGCTGGGCTCTCTGGATCGCCCTCGTCGTTCTGGCGCTCTTCACGTTCCTGCCGATCTACTGGCTCGCCGTGACGTCTCTGACCCCCACCGATCAGGTGTTCGCCTACCCCCCGAAGCTGGTGCCGAGCGCCGTGACGTTCCAGCACTACGCGAGCGTGCTGGCGAACCCGGCCATTTTCGGATACCTCTGCAACAGCATCCTCGTCTCGATCATCACGGCCGTGCTCTCGGTCGTCGTGTCGATGTACATGGGATACGCGTTCTCGAAGTTCCGCTTCCGGGGACGCAAGTCACTGATGTACTTCGTGCTCTCGAGCCAGATGTTCCCGCAGGCGCTCCTGCTGGTGACCCTGTACGTGGTCTTCGCCCAGTTCGGTCTGCTGAACACCTACCAGGCGCTGATCATCTCGTTCACGACGTTCACCCTGCCGCTGTGCGTCTGGATGCTCAAGGGGTTCTTCGACACGCTGCCCGACGACCTGATCGAAGCGGCCAAGATCGACGGCGCGGGCCCGTGGCGCACCTTCCATTCGGTCGTGCTCCCGCTGGCCGCCCCGGGCCTCGTCGCCGCCGGCCTGTTCGCCTTCGTCCGTGGGTGGAACGACTTCATGTTCGCGCTCACGCTCGCCGGTCCCGAGAAGCAGACCCTTCCGCCAGGACTCGTCAACACGTACATCAGCGAGGCGTCGACGTCGTGGCCCGAACTGATGGCAGCGTCCCTGCTCGTCTCCGTGCCCGTCGCCGCGGCGTTCATCCTGCTTCAGCGCTACCTCGTCGGCGGAATCACCGCCGGCGCTGTCAAAGGCTGATCCCCTCACAAGCCACCACAAAACCCACCCATTCCGCACTTCAAAGGAGAATCATGACTGCACAGCTGTCCCGCAGGGACATGTTCCGCTACGCCGGCATCGGACTCGGCGGCATCGCGCTGGCCAGCCTCACCGCGTGCTCGACCGGCACGGCTGGCGCCGGTGCCGGCGCGAGCATCACACCCGGCAAGCCCACCGACTTCTCGTTCGCCTCCTGGGGCATGTCGGAGCCGGCGACCAAGCTCGCACTGGCTCCGTCGATCGACGCCTTCGCCAAGAAGGACGGAGTCTCGATCAAGACGCCGAGCTATCCCTACAACGACTACTTCAACCAACTCACGCTGCAGGTGCGCGGAGGCCAGTTCACGGGCGCAGCACAGCTGGACGTGGCGTGGCTGTCCAGCCTCGCCGCTCTGGGCAAGCTGAACGACCTGGGCTCGCTCACCAAGGGCCGCGGTTACACCGACGCAGCGCTGAAGGCGGGCAGCTTCAACGGGAAGCAGCTCGGGCTCCCCTGGACCATCGCGGCGATCGGACTCATCACCAACACGGAGCTCTACCAGAAGGCGGGAGCAAACCCCGCCCCCGCCACCATCGAGGAGTTCGAGGACGGCCTGCGCGCGCTCAAGGGGCTCGGCGGCGGTCTGGTGCCCTACGCGGCGTCCACGAAGACGGCCCAGCTGAAGGACATCGTGACGTGGATGCAGACTTTCGGTTCGCCGATCATCGAAAAGGGCAAGTGCACCATCGGCGACGACGCGTCGGTGAAGGCGGTCACCTGGTATAAGAAGCTGTTCGACGACGGCCTGATCGCGGCCGACGTCGACCGCGCAGCGGCCCGGTCGCTCTTCGCGCAGGGCAAGACCGCCGTCTACGACGACGCTCCCGTGGGGCGCGCAGGCATCATCGCGAACAGCCCGGACAAGTCCATCGGCAGCAAGATGTCCCCGCTTGCCCGGCCTGTCCTCAAGAGCGGGTCCACGCCCATCGAACTGCTCTGGGGCCACCTCGTCGTCGTGGTCAACGGCACCGGAGCGGGGACTGCGGGCGAGTTCGCCCAATGGCTGACAAGCGACCCGGCCCAGACGGTGAGCTACTTCACCGCCCTCGGCCTGCCGCCGACCACCTCGGACGCGCTCGAGTCGTCCTCGGTCACCGGGAACGCGTTCGTCAACGCCTTCACGGAGAAGGTCACCAAGGACGCGGCAGCCTCCCCCCTCTGGAAGTACGTGCAGTACAGCCAAATGGAGACCGCGATCGCCGAGCAAGTGCAGGCGGTTCTCATCGGTTCGGCCAAGCCGGCCGACGCGATGAAGGTCGCCGGACAGAAGGTCCAATCCCTCATCGGCTGATCCCGCCTCCCCCGCACACCCAGAACCCGTCAAGAAGGACGTGACACCCTCCCATGCTCGAACGAACAGTGAACACCGACATCGTGGTCGTCGGCGGCGGACTCGCCGGCGTCTGCGCGGCGATCGCCGCGGCTCGGCTGGGCCGGTCCGTGGCATTGATCAACAACCGGCCGGTGCTCGGAGGCAATTCCTCGTCGGAAGTGAGGGTCTGGGTGTGCGGGGCGACCGCGCACGGCATGCAGCGATTCGCCCGGGAGAGCGGGGTCATCGGCGAGCTCTACGTCGAGAACCAGTACCGCAATCCCAGCGGCAACCCCATCCATTGGGACGAGGTGGTGCTGGATGCTGTACGCGCCGAACCGAACATCCAGCTCTTCCTCAACACCGACGTCCGGCGCGTCGACGCCGAAGCACGCGACGGAGAGCGAGTCGTGACCGCCGTCCACGGCTGGACGATGGGATCCGAAATCAACACGGAGTTCATCGCACCTTACGTGATCGACGCCACCGGCGACGGACTCGTCGGGTTCCTCGCCGGTGCCGAACACCGGCTCGGCCGGGAGGGCCGGGATGAGTTCGGCGAAGATTGGGCACCGGAGACTCCCGACGACGAATTCCTGGGCTCGACGCTCCTCTTCTATACGAAGGACGTCGGCCAGCCCATCGAGTTCGTGGCTCCTGACTCGGCGAAGGACATCAGCACCACGCCTATCGCGGAATCACGGATCATCCGCAGCGGTGACAGCGGCGCGCACTACTGGTGGATCGAGTGGGGCGGTGAGCTCGACATCGTGCACGACAACGAGCGCATCCGGGATGAACTGCGCTCCGTGATCTTCGGCATCTGGGACTACATCAAAAACTCGGGCCGTTTCGATGCCGCGACCCTGGACCTGGAGTGGGTGGGAGCCCTCCCAGGCAAGCGGGAGTACCGCCGCTTCCTCGGCGACCATGTGCTCACGCAGAACGACATCCTGGACCAGGTCGACTTCCCCGACGCGGTCGCCTTCGGCGGCTGGTCGATCGACCTTCACCCCGTCGAGGGCATGTACGCCACCGCCTCAGGCGCGCACCAGCGCTACTCCGACGGGATCTACGGCATCCCCTTCCGCAGCTATTACTCGCGGAACGTCGCGAACCTGCTGCTCGCCGGACGCGACATCTCGGCGACGCACGTGGCTTTCGGTTCATCGCGTGTCATGGCAACCTGCGGTGCGGGAGGAGAGGCAGCGGGCACTGGTGCCGCACTCGCGCTCGAGCTGGGCGTGCGACCGCGTGAGCTGGCGACCACTCACAGCAATCAGCTCCAGCAGGTGCTGCTACGTCAGGATGCGTCGCTGTTCGGCGTGCGCAACCTCGACGAGGCCGACCTCGCCCGCAACGCCAACGTGACCGCGTCTTCCTCGCTGCGCCAGGTGGATCCTTATGCGCTCGGCTGCGACGAGGGCGAGTGGCTGCCCCTCGACCTCGACCTGGGCGTGCTCGTGCCGGTGGACCCTCGGCTGGACGCCGTTGAGGTCTACGTCAGAGCCGAGAACCCCGGGAGCTTCACAGCCTCTCTCTGGTCGACCGGGCGGCGACAGAATGCGGTTCCCGTCACAGAGCTCGATCGGGTCTCCGTCTTGATGGAGTCTGCCGGCGAGCAGTGGCTGCGACTGCCGCTCACCTGGTCGCCCACCCAACCGGAGAACCTCGTCGTGGTGCTCCACGCGCATGACGGAGTGGCCGTGCGCCGGGTCGCGGCAAGCATTCCCGGGGTGCTCGCTCTCACCCATCGCACGGAAGACGACGGCGACGAGAACGTGGCTGTCGACGGTGACCAACGGCTCGTGCAGTGGCCCGCCCACATCCTCAGGGGCAACGGCTTGCGCGTACGCCTCGACCCGCCCACCGACGCCTACGCTCCGGCTCGGGCGGTGGGCGGCTACCAGCGACCCTACGGAGGCCCGAACATCTGGGCGTCCACACCCATGAACGACGGTGAGCCCGAGTGGCTTCGGCTCGACTGGGCGGAGCCGCAGACCATCCGCAGCGTTCGACTCGTTTTCGACGACGACGTGGATGTCGAGCTCAACACGCTCCACCACCACCGCACCCCGCACCGGGTCTTCCCGCAACTGGTACGCGACTACCGCATCGAAGCCCTCGTCGATGGCGCATGGAAGACCGTCGCCGACATCGCCGGGAACCGTCGCCGTCACCGCATCCACACCCTCGACGGGCCTGTCGAGACATCTTCTCTGCGGGTGGTGGTGACGAGCACGAACGGCGACCCGCTGGCCCGCGTCGTCAGCGTCCGGGCCTATGCATAGGGCGGGGTGCCCCCGCCCGACGAGCGCACCCCGCTTGATGACCGCGGCCGTTTCCCGATCCGGCCGCGGTCAGCACCCGACGGTGGCGATGAGACACAGAAGGGGACCCGGATCCCAGCACCACCGTTGTCCGGTGCGATTCCATCCTGGATCCCCGGGAGGCGCGCTCGCAGGTTCTGCTCGTAGTGATCGCGACCTCCGCGGCACACATACGCCGAACGGCCGGCCCGTCATCTGACGGACCGGCCGGCCTGCGGTGAAAGCGATCGCGCTAGCAGGCGGTCAGCTTCTCGACGGCGGGCGAGAGCGCGGCCTCGCCGCCCAGGAGCGTGACGTGCGACACTCCGAGGGACGTGATCGAGGAGAGCACCCCCTGCGGCACGCATCCACCCGGCGAGAGCGACAGCGGTCCGTGGAAGGAGCCCGCCCATGCTCCGCCCGACAGGGCGTCCGGGAAGTTCGTACCGGTCGCCAGCAGCATCCGGTCCGCTCCGCTCTTGGAGAAGAAGGCCGCGTTGATCGCCTCCGACGTCCCGTAGCGGTCGCTTCCGGCGAGGCGGGTGGTCGTCGCCACCGTTCCCAGCCCGGACTGGATACCCGGGGAGACGACAGCGGTGCCGCCAGCGATCCAGATGTTCTTGACGCCCAGACCCTTGGACCCGAGCAGCGCCCGGGTGTCGGTGTCGATGTCCGAAGCGCCGCCGTTGACGAGCACGACCGGTCCGCGTGCACCGATGGCGGCACCCGCCGAAAGGGCGTCCGGGAAGTTCAGTCCGGTGGCGACGACGGCATCGGAAGCCCCCTGCGAGCCGAACCCGAACTGGGCGATGGCGCGGGAGGTGGCGAACCGGTCCGCACCGCCGACCCTCACCGTGTCCGGCACAATGGCCGCGAGCGAGGCCAGCACCGAGTCGGACACCACGGCGTTCCCGCCCACGACGACGACCCGCTTAGCACCGAGGCGCCGGATCTCGTCCGCGACTCCGCCGGGCAGCGCGCCCGGAGCGGTGAGGAGGACGGGGCCTCCCAGTTTGGCGGCGGCCGGACCTGCCGACAGGGCATCGGCGAAGGAGTTCCCGCTGGCGACGAAGACCACCTTGGCGGAGTCGTCTGCGAACGCCTCCCGCGAGACCTGGACGGAGGTGTCGTACCGGTCGGCCCCCGAGACGCGGTCGACCACGAGCTCGCCCGTGCTGACGGTCAACTTCTGGGCTGCGGTCGTCACGGCGCCGACGGCGTTGGTCGCCGTGACGGTGTAGCTGTACTCGCCGACGGTCTTGGGCTTACCCGAGACCATCCCAGTGGCGGTGTCGATGCTCAGGCCCTCGGGCAGACCGGCGGCCGAGTAGGTCGGCGCCGGGGAACCGGTCGCCGGGAACGAGGCGCTGTAGTCGGATCCGACCCGCGCCTCCTGCGGGGAGGTGATCGTGCCGAACACCGGCGCGCTGCCCACTGTGAGGTCGACGTGCTGCGTCGCCGTTCCAGATGCATTCCGGGCGGTCACGGTGAACGAATGCGTGCCCGGCGCGCTCGGGGTGCCCGCGAGCGTCCCCGTGGTCGCGTCGAACTGCAGGCCGGGGACCGCGCTGTCGCTGCTGATCGACAGCACCGGCGCCGGCACGCCGCTCGCATGGAAGGCGAATCGGAAGGACTGGCCGAGCGGGGCGCCGGTGGGAGCCTCGCTTGTGAAGGCGGGCGCACTAGGCGCGACCGCGACCCCTAGCGGGACAAGGCCATCGAACGGGGTAACACGCTGGGATCCGTCCTTCGCGACGATGCGGATGGCCCCGGCACCGGTGTTCGCGACGTAAAGGCTGCCGTCCTCGCCCACGGCGACGCCGCTCGGCATCGACCAGGCACCGGAGATCGGCGTCTTCGTGTTGCCAGGACCGATCTTGAGAACCTGCGACGGCGTGCCGGGGACCGTGGTGTAGAAGTTGCCAGATGCGTCGATCGCCAGACCCTTCGCTCCCGCCGCGGATGCCACCGGCTGCTCCTGCCCCGTCGTGAGATCGACGTGGACGATCGAACCGGTCTGCGCGCGGTAGCCGAACAGGTCGCCGTCCGCGCCGACCGCGAGGTCGTTGAGGGGACCGGTGACGGGGAACTCGACGGTGCCCTGAGCCCCCACGCGCACGATGCGCTGATTGGCGGAGTCGTAGACCGAAACGGTGCCCTGCCCATCGACCGCGAGCGCACCGGGAACGGTACCGCTGGGGAGCGGGACGACATGCGGGTCGAGGGACGCATCAATGCGGTACAACGTGTGTGCCCCGGTGTCGGAGACGTAGATGTCGCCATCGTTGCCGATTGCAGCGCTGGTCGGATCGACCCACTGATCGAAGCGGACGTCCGTCGGCTCCGTGTCGCCATGGCCGACGATCACACGCTTCAGCGCGGCGTCCGAACCGCTGTGACCGAAGGCCACATACGTGGGCGCCGGCGCCGGTTCGGTCGCGGCGCCCGCCGGAACCGAGCCGACGGCGACGATGCCGGACGCGGCGAGAAGAGAGGTAACGCCGAGCGCGAGAGCGCGACGCCGGCGCCGACGCGGCGCTGCAATGGCGTCCGGACGGTTCGATCCGATCCGGTCCGTCGGAGGTGGTGTGCACGTGGTCATGATGGGTCGTCCTTCTGTGATGTCTACGGTGACCCGCGGGAACGGGTGGGACAACCGTAAGAAGGGACGATCAGGTGGCGCGCGTTGTGTTCATAGTGCTCGCAGTCAGCGAGCGGGATAGGTGAGGCCGATGCGCTCGCGTATCAGGTCCACGGTGCCCATGATGGCGACGCTCTCATCCAGAGGGAGAACCGGGTCGCCCGCCTGCCCATTCGCGATGACGCTCTCGATCGCACGTGCCTGGAACTGCATTCCTCGACCCTCGATCACTGACCGGTACTCCTCGATCACCGTCCCACCCGCATCCACCAGACGGAAGCCCGTCGGTGCGAAGAACGGAGCGTCCAGCTCGATGCGTGCCTCTGTGCCGACGACCACGGCGTTGTTTAGATTCGCAGCGTCCAGTTCGCACGTCAGAGCGGCCGTCGCCCCTGTCTCGTAGGTGAGGAGCATTGACGTCTGGCGGTCGACCCCTGTCGACGTCAGATGTGCCACAGCTTCCACGCCGATCGGCGCGCCCAGCAGGTCCCACGCGAAGGAGACGGGATAGATGCCGGAGTCCAGGAGTGCGCCGCCGCCCAGGCGTGCGTCGTACATCCGGTCCGTCGGCGGCGCCACGACGCGTCGGCCGTGGTGCGCGACGACCGTACGCAGTTCCCCCAGGGCGCCGGCAGCCACGAGCTCACGGATGCGGTTCATGTGCGGCAACCACCGCGTCCACATGGCCTCCATCGCCACAAGACCCGCCGAGCGGGACGCTGCGGCGAGCCGACCAGCCTCGTCCGCGTCCATCGTGAACGGCTTCTCCACAAGCACGTGCTTCCCAGCGGAGAGCGCCAGAAGCGCGTTCGGGAGGTGCAGCACATGGGGAGTGGCGACGTACACGATGTCGACAGCGGGATTCCCGACCAGCTCCTCGTAGCTGCCATGCGACTGTGGGATCTCGTGTTTCTCCGCGAACGCGGCCGCCACTTCCGGCCGGCGGGAGCCGACGGCGGCCACGACGTGACCATCCCTCTGCAAATCGCCGACCATCAAACTCGCGATGACGCCGGTTCCCAGGATCCCCCAACGCAGTCCGTCCGACCGGATCATCTCACCGACCCCCGAATCGTTCGACGAGAACGTCGAAGACCGCATCGGTCCCCGCGTCGACGATCTGCCGTTCGGGATGCGCGTTGTACCAGGCGACGATCTCCCGCGCACCCTCGTCGAAGGTCTGCGCTGGGCCCAGCCCTGAAACGAGTGCCTTCAGCTTGGAGTTGTCGAAAACCATCGCATGGGCTTTGTCCCCGACGAGGGTCGCCGACCAATCGGGCCGTATAGCGCCCAGCGTTTCGGACGGGACATGGACCAGGCGCGGCTCCACACCTGCCGCCTCGGCGAGCCACGTGTAGATCTGGTCCCAGGTGGGCGCGTGGTCGCCGGTGATGTGAAATACGTCTCCGATCGCGGCTGGGTGGCGGAGCAGGCCAGAGAATGCGGTCGCGAAATCCCTCGCGTGCGTGATCGTCCAGGGTGTGGTGCCGTCGCCGTGGACGATCACCGGCTTGCCGGCGCGCATGCGCGCGATGTCGGTCCAGCGGCCGAGGGTCGGGATGGACGTCTGGTCGTAGGTGTGCGACGGCCGGACGATGGTCGCGGGAAACGACCGCTCACGGAACGCGGCGACGAGGACGTCCTCGCACGCGATCTTCGCGCGGGCATAGGCGGAGTGGGGGTTGCGCAGCGGGGCGGACTCGGTGACCGGCAGACGCGCGGGAGGCTTGAGATAGGTGGACGCCGAGCTGATGAAGACATACTGGGCGACGCAGCCGTCCAGCAGATCAATCCGCGAGCGAACGTCCTCCGGGTCGAACGCGAGGAAGTCGACCACGATGTCAAAGCCACCTGACTCGGTGAGTAGACGGGAGCGCTCGGGATCCCGGATGTCACCGACCAGCGACCGCACTCCGTCCGGGATCTCGTGATCATCGCGCACGCCACGCGTGAGAACCGTGACTTCGTGACCAGCCCGGTTCGCCGCGCTAACGCAGTGCGAACTGATGACGCCAGTGCCGCCGATGAACAGAACCCTCTGGTGACGCATGTAACGATCCTTCCACAGAACGCATATTCCATGCATCCCTCGCATTTAACTTGCATACGGGGATAAAATGCCCGCATGTCGCCTGCAGCCCGTCGGCCCACGATCCGCGATGTCGCTGCGCTCGCTGGCGTGTCGGCGCAGACGGTCTCTCGAGTGGTCAACGGTTCGCGCGCGGTGAGCCCGAGCACGCGCGATCGCGTACTCACAGCCATCCGGGAGCTCGGGTATCAACCGGACTCGACTGCGCGAGCACTGCGCAATGGGCTCGACCCCGACCTATCCACCCTCTTGGCGGAAGCGGAACGCCGAGGCGACCTGCGCTTGTTTGTCCCAGCGGTCGAAGCGGCGCGCCGGATGCGGTGATCAGCGCTCACGCCTCCAGTGGCCCACGGTCGGGATGGGCGAGGAAGCGTGCCCGGGATGGGAGGGCGCCGTTGAGCGCCAGCACCACCAGCTCGTTCCGCCCGGCTCTCGTCGCTGGCTCCGGCGCATACAGGGACTGCTGCGGACCCCGCGACCAGAAGCGACCGAGCGGCCACCCGTTGAGCCATGCCATGCCCTTGCCGAGCCCGGCCGTCGACAGGTGGAGGTCGGCGACCTCCTCAAGCTCGAACACCGCGCGCGCGACCACCGGACCGACCACCGAGGGACGATCACCACCGCCACGCTCGAGATACTGACCAGGATGCTGCGTGTCCACCCGCAGCACTTCCCACCCGCGCACTTCGGCGCCGTTCAGCGTCACCGGACCGATAAGTCCTTTCGCCTCACCGATCCGCGGACCGTAGTTCACCCTCCCCTGATCCTCCACGAGGATCTCCAGTACACCTTCACCATCTGGCACATCGACGGCGCGGTCGTTGTGCTCGCGCTCGAGTACGGCGATACTGCGACCGTCGAGCAGCACGTGGGCACGGTCGCGGATTTCGCCGAATCTCAGCACTCCTCCTCGAACGTTCGTGCGGTACAGCACAAGTCCCCGGTAGGCGCCAAGCTCATCCATCGTCGGCGCTGTATCGAAACACTCCCCGGCGTCCCCGGCCAGCACGGATAGGAGCCGCGCCGCGGTATCGAACGCGACCTCGAACTCGGGCGAGGCCGCCGGGTCGCGACGCATCAGCGGCGGCACCTCGGTATACCGGGAAAGCACCCGGCGGAAGGCGTCGTACTTCTGAGTACGCACGCCGTTCTCGCTGAGCGGGGCGTCGTAATCGTAGGAGGTGGTCGTCGGCTCGTAGTACCCCTTGTGGTTCGCACCGTTCGTGAGACCGAAGTTGGTGCCTCCGTGGAACATGTAGATGTTCACCGAGGCTCCGGTCGACAGGATCTCGTCGAGCTGCCTCGCCGCCTCCTCCGGATCGGTCGTGTTGTGCCGGCCACCCCAGTGGTCGAACCAGCCGTCCCAGAACTCGGCGCACATCAACGGACCATCCGGCTGGTGGCGCCGCAGACGGGCGAGCCTGTCCCTGCCATTCGACCCGAAGGATGCGGTTTTATGCAGTCCAGGAAGGCTGCCATCCGCGAGCATCTGATCGGTCGGCTGGTCGATCGTGGTGAGCGGGACGGTGATGCCCGCGGCACGCATCCAGTCAGCGAGGGTGGACAGGTACCCCTTGTCCGACCCGTAGGCGCCGTATTCGTTTTCGACCTGCATCAGGATGATCGGTCCGCCCGAGTCCACCTGCAGCGGCGCAAGCAGCGGCAGAACGTGCGCGAAGTACTCCCCCACCGCGTCGAGGTAGGCCGGGTCGGATCGACGGATGTGCTCTCCGCAGTCGCGCGTGAGCCAGCCCGGCAGACCGCCGTTGTCCCACTCGGCGCAGATGAACGGGCCGGGCCGCACGATGGCGTGCATCCCGGCGTCCTGTACGAGCCGGAGGAAGCCAACCAGGTCGAGCCGGCCGTCGGTGTCGAATCGACCGCGCTCGGGGGCGTGCTCGTTCCACGCGACGTAGGTCTCGATGGTGTTCAGTCCCATTTCGCGCGCAGCGACGATCCGGTCCTCCCACTGGCCGGGGTGGACGCGGAAGTAGTGGATGGCCCCGGAGAGAATGCGGAAAGGAGAGCCGTCGAGGAGGAAGTCGCTTTCTCCGATGGTGAAGGTCGTCATACTGTCCGATCTACAAATCATTTGTCCTTTGGGCCATGTTAGCCGTTGGCAGATGCTATTCTTTTTCCACGGCTTAAGTCGAAGGAGTATGAGCGGGATGCAGCAACACACCGTCGTGTCGGATGTGACAGTCATCGGCGGTGGTCTTGCCGGCGTGGCGGCGGCGATCCGGGCCGCTCGCTCCGGCGCCACTGTCGCCCTCATCAACAATCGGCCGGTACTCGGCGGAAACTCCAGCTCCGAGATCCGGGTATGGGTCTGCGGTGCCACCGCCCACGGCGCACAGAAGTTCGCGAGGGAGACCGGTGTGATGGGCGAGCTGTTCCTCGAGAACCAGTACCGGAACCCGGAAGGCAACCCGTTCTACTGGGACCAGGTCGTGCTGGACGCGGTCCGGGCGGAGCCGCTGATCTCTCTTTACCTCAACACCGACGTGACCGAGGTCCACGCCGAGGGGCCCGACGACGAGAGGATCATCCGATCGGTGACCGGGTGGCAGCAGGGGTCCGAGAAGCGCATCGTGTTCTCCGGCCCGGTCTTCGTCGACGCGAGCGGCGACGGACTGGTCGGCCACCTCGCGGGAGCCTGGTACGCGTCCGGACGCGAGGCCGCATCGGTCTACGGCGAGGAGTGGGCGCCCGAGGTTCCTGACGACAACATGCTCGGGAGCACGCTCTTCTTCTACACCAAGGATGTGGGCGAGCCTGTCAGATTCGTGCCGCCCTCGATCACCAAGGACATCGCCGCGACGAGCATCCTCGCCCACCGCCGGATCGACACCCGGGCCAACGGATGCGACTACTGGTGGATCGAATGGGGCGGTGAGCTGGATGCCGTCCACGACAACGAAGCGATTAGGGACGAGCTGTGGGGCGTCGTCTACGGCATCTGGGATCACATCAAGAACTCGGGCCTCTACGACGCCGATACGCTGACGCTGGAGTGGGTCGGCTCCGTACCGGGCAAACGCGAATACCGACGCTTCGTCGGCGACTACGTGCTCACGCAGAACGACATCATGGAGCAGACCCGATTCCCGGACACGATCGGCTTCGGTGGCTGGTCCATCGACCTGCACCCGCCGGGAGGCATGTACTCGACAGACGAGGGCTCGAAGCACCTCTTCACCTCCGGCGTCTACCACATCCCCTTCCGCTCGCTCTACTCGCGCAACGTCACGAACATGCTCATGGCGGGACGCGACATCTCCGCCAGCCACGTCGCCTTCGGCACCACCCGGGTCATGGCGACCTGCGCGGTCACCGGGGAGGCGGCCGGCGCAGGCGCCGCCCTCGCGGCCCGCTACGGCGAGCCGCCTCGCACCATCGGTAGCGAAAGGCTGACGGAGTTGCACGAGTTGCTGCTTCGCGGAGACGCCTCGATGCTCGGCGTGCCGTGGGAGGCGGCCGACGACCTCGCACTGACGGGGGAGGTCAGTGCCTCATCGACCCTCACGGAGCTCGCCGTCGCGGTCGAGGAAGATGCCGTGTCCTACCCGCTGGACGAGCACGACTTCGGGCTGCACCTTCCAGTCGATCCGCGTCTAGACCGGATACGGATTCTGATCGAGGCCGAGGGTTCGACCAGCGTCACCGTGGAGTTGTGGAGTACCGCGGGCGGCGAGAATCACATCCCGGTGAGCTTCATCGACCGCCGCGAGGTGGAGGTACAGGGCGGCTTGAGCATGCTGGAAGCGGACTTCGGATACGAGCCGGCGGAGCCGGAGGATGTGGTGGTCCTGATCCGCCGTGCCGCCGGACTGTCGGTCGTGGTGAACCCCCGCCCAGCGCCCTACGGCACCCTCGGGCTGCTCAGCCGGACACCGGCTACCGACCTGCATCGGCCCCAGTCCAATGCATGGTCGGCCGCCGAGCTGCGACGGCAGTCAGTGGTGTTCGAGGCGACACCGTTCACCCGGGCTTACAGGCCGTCGAACGTGTCCGGCGGGTTCGCCCGGCCGTACCGCGGGCCGGCGCTCTGGTCGTCTGCGGAGATGGCGGGCGACCAGCCTGAGCACCTCGAGGTCCGCTGGAAGGAAGCCGTCAGCATCGGACGGGTCGAGTTGGTCTTCAACGACGACGTGGACGAAGACCTCGTCAACCTGCACCACCACCGCACGCCATTCCCTGTCATCCCCGAGCTCGTCCGCGATTACCGCGTCGACGTGGAGACCGCCGACGGATGGCGTACGGTCGTCAGCGTGACCGGTAACCGGGTGCGGCATCGCGCGCACGACGTGGCACTCGACGAGCGCATCTCGGCGCTGCGGGTCGTCGTGGAGGCCACGAACGGGTCGGCGTGGGCCACCGTCGTGGGAGTCCGCGTCTTCCGATGACGCGGTTCGGCAGCTCAGCCGGGCAGCATGAACGAAGCGCCGCGACGCTGAGCGACCAGCATCCACAGCACGCCGCCCACGAAGCCGTCGCTGGCGCGTCCCGCGAAGTATTCGGTCCAGGTGCGCCCGCCGCCGGTTCCCGTGAAGAGGACGATGTCGGAGGCCGCGCCCACTGCCCCATCGGGGGCCCCTGTGATGGCGATGGTCGTCGCGCCGTGCGCGGCGGCCTCAGCCAGGAATGCTTGCGCGATCTCGCTGTCGCCGTTGCGCGAGATCGCGATCGCAACCCCCTCCGGGCCGAGCAGGCTGGCGCCGACTCTCGCCCCGTACGCGCCGTCGTGCATCCACACGGGCACACCGAGGCGCATCAGGCGCATCTGGAGCTCGTCGGCGGGCGGATGGTCACCCCATTCTCCGAAGATCTCGACGCGGTCGGCCGACGCGATGAGGTCGGCAGCCCGAGCGATCCGCGCCAGGTCGACGTTGGCCAGGGCGCTGCGCAGCGCTCGGAACTGGTGCCCGGCGAGCACGTTCATGATCGTCTCCGGCGGATCATCGGGTGCCACGTCGGTTCCGATGTCGCTCGCCCAGCCCGCCTGCAGCTCACGGCCGCTTTCGCTCGCGATCGCGGCCCGGAATGCCGGAAACCCGGAGTATCCGAGCGAGGACGACAACCGCGTGACGGTCGCCGGCTGTGTTTCAGCGCGGGTGGCGAGCCACGTGATCGACTTCCGTCCGGCCTCGAGCGGATCGGCGAGGACGACCTCGGCGACACGAAGGCGCGCCCCCGTGAGCGTTGGCAGCGCATCACGGAGAAGCTGAAGCGGGCTGGGTTCAGCGGCGGTGGTCATTCGGGGCCTCTCTGCGTCGTGCGACTCTGCAAATAATTTACCGAATATAGACGAAGGAGTACGAATGCGTTTCTGGTACGGAGCGGATTACAACCCTGAACAGTGGCCCGAGGATGTGTGGGCTGAGGACATCCGCCTGATGCAGGAGGCGGGAGTCACGGTCGCGACGGTCGGCGTCTTCTCCTGGGCGCAACTCGAGCCCGAAGAGGGACGCTTCGAGTTCGGCTGGCTCGACCGGGTCTTCGAGCTGCTCCACCGTGCGGGCATCCGCGTCGACCTCGCCACCGCGACCGCCAGCCCTCCGCCGTGGTTGACCTCGGCGTACCCGGAGGTGCTTCTCACCGACGAGTGGGGCCATGTGCTGTCGCCGGGAAGCCGACAGCACTTCAACCCGAGCTCGTCCACGTATCGGCGACTGTCTCTCCGGCTGGTGCGTGCGCTTGCCGAGCGCTACGGACGACACCCGGCACTCATCACCTGGCACATCGGCAACGAGTTCGGCAATGACAACCCGCGCGACTTCGGCGACGAGTCGGCCGCGGCCTTCCGCCACTGGCTACAGCGGAAGTACGCAACCATTGACGAGCTCAATCGGCGCTGGGGAACCGAGTTCTGGTCGCAGCGCTATTCGGCCTTCGAGGAGATCCTTCCTCCGCGAGCCGCTCCGACGTTCCGGAACCCTGCCCAGCTGCTCGACTTCGACCGATTCGCATCGGACGTCCTCCTGGAGAATCACCGCGCCGAAGCCGAGGTTCTCCGGGCGCACAGCCCGGGCATCCCCATCACCACGAACTTCATGGGCATGTTCAAGCCGGCCGACTACTGGTCGTGGGCGGACGACGTCGACTTCGTAAGCGACGACGCCTATCCTGACCCGGCCGATCCCGGATCGTGGAAGGACGCCGCCCTACAGCGCGACCTGATGCGCTCGCTGAAGCCGGGCACTCCGTGGGTGCTGATGGAGCAGGCGACGGGCGCCGTGAACTGGCGGGCACTGAACGCCCCCAAGCGCCCCGATCAGATGCGCGCGCTCTCCTACCAGGCCATCGCGCGGGGCGCCGACGGAATCATGTTCTTCCAGTGGCGGCAGTCCCAGCGCGGTGGCGAGAAGTTCCACTCCGGCATGGTCCCTCACGCGGGAACGGATACGCGCATCTGGCGCGAGGTCGTCCAGCTAGGCGGTGAACTGAAGCGGCTGGAGCAGCTGGCAGGATCCTCGGTGGGGCGCCAGGCGGTCGCGATCGTTGCCGATTGGGACTCGTGGTGGAGCCTCGAGCAGGAGGCGACGCCGGCCCGGATCGACTACAAGGCGCGGGTGTCCGCATGGCATCATGCCCTGCTCGACCTCGGGGTGAACACGGACTTCGTGGGCCGCGACTCCGACCTGTCCCCGTATCGTGTGGTCATCGCTCCGGCGCTGTTCGTCGCCTCGCAGTCGACGCTCGAGGCGCTCGATCGGTACGTGCGCGCGGGCGGCACGCTCCTCGTCGCGGCACCGGCCGGGCTCACGGACGAGGACGCGGCGCTGAGCGACGGCGGCTTCCTCGGGAGCCTGGCCGGGACGCTCGGAATCCGGATCGAGGAGCTCGCACCGCACGGGCCGCACGACCCGGTATCGCTCAGCGGGGCCGTCGAGGCGACAACCCTCGCGTGGTCCGAGGTCGTGCACGCGCGGGGAGCGGATGTCATCGCGGTGTTCGAGGGCGGCATCGTCGACGGCGGCCCCGCCCTCACGCGTCGCGCAGTGGACGGCGGCGTCGGCTGGTACCTGGCCGCCGATCCCGACGTCGCCGGCATGCGCGACGTCCTCCGACTCGTGCTCGAAGACTCCGGGATCGCTCCCGCGACGCTACCCGCCAGCGTGGAGCTGGTGCGCCGAGCCGATGCGACGTTCGTGATCAACCACGGCAGCACACCAGTCACCGTGGACGTCGCGGGAACCGACCTTCTCTCGGGGCAGCGCCTGGAGTCGCCGACGCTGGAACCGTTCGGCGTCGTCATCGTCACAGGCGACTGATCCGGGAACGACGAAACGGCCGGCGATCCTTCGATCGCCGGCCGTCTCGCGTACGGGTGATGGTTACTTCACCGAGAAGCCCTGCTGGGTGCCGTAGTCCTTGAGCTTGCTGCCCCAGGCCTCCAGTCCCTTCGCGAGCGTCGTCTTGCCGGTGTAGGCCTGGCCGACGGTGTCACCGTAGATGGTGTTGGCGTACGCCTGGTACGGGAGGTACTGCCAGCCGGAGACGGCGGCCTCGGCCGACTGGGCGAAGATCTTGTTGATCTGCTGTCCGCCGAAGTACTCGTTCTTCGCGTCGAGGAACGAGTCCGACTTCAGGTCGGCCACCGTGGCCGGGAACTGTCCCGCCTGGATGGACAGCGGCACACCGTCGCCGGTCTCCATGAACTTCAAGAACGCGGAAGCCACGAGCTGGTGCTGCTTGGGGCTCTGCTTGAGCATCGCGTACCCGCCGCCGCCGTTCATGGCGCTTGCCTTGTCGCCCGCCGCGTAGGTGGGGAGCGGTGCCACCCGCCACTGACCTGCGCCGGTGGGAACGCCCGACTTCAGGCTGCCCGCCATCCATGCACCGCTCGCGAGCGACGCGATCTTGCCGTTGGCGAGCCCCTGGTACCACTCGTTGCTGAACCCGGAGACCGGCATCAGAAGCTTGTCGTCGATGAGGGGCTGGTAGAAGTCGGTGAATTTCTTCGTCGAGTCGGCGCCGAGGTCCACGGTCACATCCGAGGTGCCGGAGGTCTTGAAGGGCTTCGCTCCGGACTGCCACAGCATGCTGGTCGTGAAGCCGGCGTCGCCCGCGTCCGCGGCGAGGTAGACGCTCGGGTCGGCCGCGTGGATCTTCTTGGCGGCGGCAGCATACTCGTCCCACGTCTTCGGGACGTCGATGCCGAACTTGTCGAAGACAGCCTTGTTGTAGAAGAGCGCCATCGGGCCGGCGTTGTGCGGCAGCTCGTAGAGCCCGCCGTTGACGTTGGTGGAATTCCAGATCGCCGGCGTGAACTTGTCCTTCAGGTCGCCCCAGCCGAAGGTCTTGTCCAGGTCGACGAGACTTCCCTCCAGCGCGAACTGCGGGAGCACCTGATACTCGACCGTCGCGAGGTCCGGAGCGCCCGATCCCGCCTTGATGGCGTTCTCGAGCTTGGTGTAATGGGCGGCTCCGGTTCCGACGTTGACGACGTTGATCGTGACGTTCGGGTATTTCTGCTCGAACGCCTTGACGATCCCGGTCAGCGTCGTGGCCCAGGTCCAGATGGTCAGCGTGGTCTTCTTCTTGAGGGCCGCCTGGATCTCGGACTGCGAGACGGCAGAAGAGGAGGGCTGCTCGGAGTTTCCGCCGGAGCAGCCTGCGAGGCCTGCGGTGACGGCGAGTCCGACGGCGGCAGTCACGGCGAGCTTCCTCGCTCCGGACCGCCAGCGGCTGTGGGTTGTCATTTCGAGTGGTGCCTTTCTGCGGTGAAGGGTGGGTGGGAGGGAAAGAAGGGTCAGGTCACGCCTTGACGCTTCCCGCGGCGAGGCCGGACTGCCAGAACCGCTGGAGGAAGAGGAAGGCGACGATGATCGGGACGATCGTCAGCAGCGAACCGGTGATGACCAGGTTGAAGACGGCGTCTCCGCCGGCGGTGTTCGCCTGCTCGCTCCATTGGTTCAGGCCGACGGTCAGCGGGTACCACCTCGGGTCGCTCAGCATGATCAAGGGGAGGAAGTAGTTGTTCCACGTGCCGACGATCTCCAGCAGGAGCACCGAGACGACGCCGGGCGCGAGCAGTCGGGACGAAATGGTGAAGAAGGTACGGAACTCACCGGCGCCGTCCATCCGTGCCGCCTCCAGCAACTCGTTGGGTACCGCCTCCTGGGTGTAGCTCCACGTCAGGAAGAGTCCGAACGGAGTGACCAGCGACGGGATGAACACCGCCCACGGCGTGTTCGTCAGCCCGAGCTGACTGAACAGCAGGAACGTCGGCACGGCCAGAGCGCTGCCGGGCACGGCGACCGCCGCGATGATCACGGCGAACGTCGCCCGCTTGCCGGGGAAGTCGAACTTCGCCAATCCGTATCCGGCCAACGTCGCCAGGAACGTCGAACCGCACGCCCCGACCACCGTGTAGAGGAGAGTGTTCAGCATCCAGCGCGCGAACATCCCGTCGTCGTAGGTGAAGACCTGGACGATGTTGTCCCACAGGGCGAACGGCCCGGCGAACCACAGGCCGAAGCTCGAGAACAGGGCGCCCTGGGTCTTCGTGGAGTTCACCAGTAACCAGAACAGAGGCAGCAGGCTGTAGACGAAAAGGATGGTCATGGCGGCCGTGAGCAGCCACGACTTCTTCGGGCGGAGCGAGCTCCGCCGGGCGGAGAACGCGCGCGGGGTGTCGGGATGCGCCGTATCGCGGCGCTCGGCGGTTGCGATCGCCATCGTCAGGCCTTCCTGCTCGCGACGCGCTGGATCACGTAGGCGACGACCATCGTGATGACCCCCATGACGATCGCCACGGTGGCCGAGGAGTTGAACTGCTGGCCGGCGAACGACAGGTTGTACGCGTACATGTTTGGGGTGAAGTGACTGCTGATCACGTTGGGCGCCAGCGACTTCAGGATGTTGGGCTCATTGAAGAGCTGGAATGCGGCGATCGTCGAGAACACCAGGGTGACTGCGACCGCCGGGCGGATTGCGGGGAGCTTGATCGACCCGATCACCCGCCACGCGCCGGCGCCGTCGAGGTCGGCGGCTTCGTACAACTCGGTCGGCACCACCCGCAGTGCGGAGTAGAAGACGAGCATGTTGTAGCCCATGGTGAGCCACACCATGATGTTGCCGATCGATGCGAGCACGAGGTTGCTGGACAACGGGTCCGGCAGCGTGATGCCGAGGAAGCGGTCGATGTTGCCCACGAGACCGAACTGCGTGCCGTACATGTAGCCCCACAGCAGGGCCGCCACGACGCCGGGGACGGCATACGGCAGGAAGATGGCGAGCCGGAACAGCCGGGGCGCGTGGAGCCGGGCCGAGTCGATGGCGAGCGCTGCCAGCAGCGCCAGGCCGAGCATCACGGGGACGAAGACGATCAGGTAGAGGCTCACCCGCAGGAGCGCATCCCAGAAGTCAGGGTTCGTCAGCTGCTGGAGGTAGTTGGTCAGCCCGACGAAGGTGTTGCCGCCGATGAGCCGGTGCTGGAACAGGCTCAGGTACACCGTGTAGACCAGCGGTGCGACCAGCACGAGGAGGAACGCGAGCATGAACGGGCCGACGAAGGCCCATCCCACCCAGGAGCGTCGTCGCCGGGTGCGCTGCTGTGCTCGCTGCGGGACGATCCGCGTCGACATCGTCGTCATGTGATTCCTTCTGGTCGTGCAGGGGCGGGAGACGCGCTCCCGCTCGTGACACGAGGGTGCCACGAGCGGGAGCGACTTGTCAAATTATTTTCATTATGCGCCGCGTATCGGCGTCTTTATGTCCACTAATTTGCTCATCGCAGCGCTATTGCGGCAGCACCGAGACGTTGTCGAGGTCTAGGTACCCGGTCGAGCCGTCTGCCTGCACTTTGATGGTGACGACGCCCGCCGAAGGGAGGGTGAAGGCGATGTCGGCACGGGTGAAGGTGGTCGCTGCAGCCGTCAGGTCCTTCGTCGGCGCGGACACCGAGGCGCCGCTCACGCTCGCGGTCGCGTGCGAGGCGGTGCCGCTCGACTTGTAGTCGAACGAGAAGTCGTAGCTGCCGGCAGGCAGCGTCAGCTGCTGCGACACGTATCCACTGAAGACACCCTTCCCGCCGGTCGTGACGTCGTCGATCACCATCTGCTGATTCGTGACCGTGCTCCCGGTCGCCTCGAGGTGCGCTGACCCGGACACGGTCCAGTTTGGGGTGTTGCCCGGGTGATTCGTCGTGGTGTTGCGCGTATCGGCGACGTTGCGCTGGTCGAACCGCCCGTTCGCGACGGCGTTCCAGGTCATCGTCCCCGCACCGGCATCAACGTAGACATCGGTGGCGCCGTGGAGTGTCGGAACGCCTGCGTCGAAGGTCAGCGGATACCAGGCCTTGCGCCCTGTGCCACTGGGGAACTGACTCTTCTTGGAGGCGTCCACCCACGGGTAGTACTGCGAGAAGCGATCGCCGTTGTAGAGGTAGGACGTGCCGGAGGAGCCGACGATCGGGACGATCGATTCGAACTGCGTGCCGAAGGAATCCACGGTCGAGGAAGGCGCATTGGTGACGGGCTTCCACGAACTGCTCCAGTGCACGAGGTCGGAGCTGGTCAGGTAGCTGGTCGGCGTGGCGTTGAAGCCCTCCATTCCCGAAGCGAACAAGTAGTAGGTCGCGCCGACCTTGACGATCCCCGGTGCCTCATGCCGATTCTGGCCGCCCAGGCTCACGTCATCGGGAATCGTCCACTGCGGATTCCCCACCGTGCGCCAGTCGCTGCTCAGGGGTGCGATGTTCAGATCGACATTGCGCGTCAGATGACTGTCGCCGACATAGACGAGATAGGCGTTGCCGCCTTCGACGAAGACGGAACGATCACCGCTGGTGTAGTCGTCGTCCGGTGACCCATCGCCATGGTGCACATACTGCTTGCCGAGGTACTCATATGTCCCGTCGATGGTGTCGCTCTCGAACACAGCCTGACCGGTCCCGAGGTCGACGACCGTACCATCAGCCTTCGTCACCTTCTTGTCGCCGTTGACCTCCACCCAGATGATCCACTTGCCCTGTGGACTGTGGATGAGCTGCGGCCGGCCGAGCCACGAGCTCCCGTCACTGGTGACCAGGCTGGTCACCCGAAGATCATCCGGGTCGGCGCCGGCGGCGAGCGTCACGTTGAGTTGCGACGGATCGTCGGACTGGGTGACCAGATGCTTACGGAAGGTCCACGTCTGCAGGTCACCCGAGCTGTAGAGGTTGATGGACTTCGCCACCTGCTGGCCCGAGTAGCGCGAGTTCATCTCCGCTCCCACCCAGTACCAGAGCCCGTCATCCGGATTCTTGAAGACGTTCCCGCCCTGCGCGCGGATCTCGTTACCGGACGTATCGCGCCATACCGTGTCGTTAGAGATGTGCGGGCCGGCCGGTACGGTAGCCGACGCCGGTGCCGAGACGAGAGCGATCGTTGTGACGGCGGCGGACACAATACCGAGAACCGCAAGATGTCTGCGTGGTGACTTCACCTGAACTCCTTCGTTCGGTTTGCAAATAATTAACGGCGACGGTACTCCCGATGGAATTTATCCGTCAATCATTTGTCGCAACGTCTGCACCCGCGTCGCGCCACGCCTCGGCCGCTACGGCCGCATCGCTGGTCAAGCCGGCACCGACCACCATTCCGATCGCTATGGCGAGCAACGAGACGACGAACTCGCCGAGGACGACAGCCCCATGCCCTCCCCTCTCCGCTGCCGTCCCCAGGCCGACGAAGCCCAGGGCACCGGGAACCAGCAGCCAGTACGCGCACGTCAGCATGACGCTTGATGGGGGCGCCGAGCGCATTCGCCGGAAGAGGGACACCGCGAAGATGACGACGATGGCACCGACGAAACCAGAGAACTCGGCCCCCACGAGTGCACCGGAGAGTTGTTGCGCGCCGTAGGCGATGACGAGAGCGGCCAGGATCCAGACGAACGATTTTCGGGGTGCGACGGAGAACAGGAGGTATCCCGCCGCTGTGAGGGGGATGCCGACCCACGCCGCCCACCTGCCCAGTTGCGGCGAACTATGGATGATCGGGTGTGCGCCGGTCATCGTCAACGCGGCATACACGCCGAAGGCGAGGAGCCCGAGCTGGGCTGCGCCGTAGACGAGACGGCTGGCGCCTGCGACGACCTGCGCGCTGGTGAGTTCCACCGCGGCGAGCGTCATCGTTAGACCCGGGATGAAGCTGACCAACGCCGGGGCGACCAGTCGAACAGGGTCTTCGTCGATCATCGGCGCGACCAGCCCTCCGGCGACGGCGGTCATCCCGAACGCCGTCACCGTCGGCAGCAGCAGTGCGAGGGTGCGGACTCGCGATCCGAACTCGACGATCACGCCTACCAGGAGTCCGAAAATCAGATAGACCGGTATCGCCGCGGCGACCGGATCGAGCACCATCCCGAAACCGAGGCTGAGAAGCGTGTGGCCCGCGATGCGGACGGCGGAACCGAAGCGCGGTCGGGAGGCGCGGATCCGGCTCAGCTCGGCGAGGACATCCACAGGGGCCGGTCGAGTCTCGATCGCTCGGGTGATGAGCTGCTCTACAGCTCCGGTCTGATCGAGGCGCAATGGGCGCCCGGTCGACGCGTGAAGCGTCGTCCGCTCTGGAGCGCTCCCCGCGTCCTCGACCAGCACGAGAGTCGGAAGCACATAGGAACGGATGTCCTCACGTCCGTAGCTTGCGGCGACGTCATGCAGTATGCGCTCCACGGCGCTGGTCGCTCGGGCCGACTGGAGCAGCGCGGCCCCCAACCCGCCCAGCATCTCAGTCAGCGAGGCGACTGTCACACGGGCCGTGGTAGGGGCGGGCACAGCGAGGGCTCCGGCCACGGACCGCACGCGCCTGATCATGTTCATCGCCATACCCGTGCCCGCGGCGACCGTTCTCGGTGCGACGGCTTCATCGACCCGCAGTGCGTACGTCTCGAAGTGGGAGCAGTGCCGCTTGACCGATACGCCGGCCCGGCGCGTCGACGACGTTCCAGATCGTGGCGTCCTCGATCCAGAAAGTGCTTCCGTCCTTGCGGACTCGTCGCCCGCTGTACCCCTCGACGAACCCGAGCCGGCTCAGTCGAGAGAACAGTCCTGCACGAGCATCGCGGTCCGCTCCCGGGGCGGCCGAATATCGCGAAGGCATCCCGATCATCTCGTCCGGGGCATACCCGAAGGCGGCTGCAGCGGCTGCGTTCGCGAAGACGAAATGCGGATCGTCAGCGGCGTCGTGAGCCAGAAGACCGATATCGGCGCCCATGAGACGGCTGCCCAGATGCTGCTCCTGCTGCAGCCCGACGGGGAAGGGCCGACCGACGCTCGCCTCATACGACGCGACGAGGTCGCACAGAAACTTCTCTTCAGCGGCGGTACACATAGGACCCTCTTCCAGACGCGATTTCACCTCACCGAGTGTCACGCGACGGTGCCGCGACGCGACTGTCCGTTTCTCCTAGTCGCGTTGTTCGGTCAGCAAATTACTTGCATATATTCCGTTTGCTGCCATACATTCTGCAAATAACGTTCACGCCCGGACGTCCCTCGATGAAGAAGGAAACCTATGGGTCACTCGAAACGACGAGCTCGGATCGTCACGTCGGCGCTCACTGTCACTGCTCTGGCATTCGCCGCTTGGGGGGCGACAGCGCCCGCTCAGGCTGCGGACCTCTCCCCCACGATCGCGAACGACACGGTCTGGATGGACAGCGCGGGAAACCCGATCCACGCGCAGGGCGGAAACGTCCAGCTCTACGAGGGCACTTACTACTGGGTTGGAGCCGACCTGGCCAACCCGAAGTCCATCAATCTCTACTCTTCGACGGATCTCACGACCTGGACCCTGGACAAGGCCCTCCTCACTCAGGCGACCGGGATCCCCGGCGACACGCTCGGCGACCTGACACCCGGCAACTGGCTCGGCCGCCCTCAGTTGACGCACAACCCGACGACCGGGAACTGGGTGCTCGACTTCGAAGTTCCCCGTACCAACTCAGCGGGGACGCAGCGCAACGCCATCGCCTTCGCGACCAGCCCTACGATCGACGGCACCTACAGCTACCTCGGTTCCATCCTTGTCAACGGCAACACGGTAGGCGACCACTCCGTGTTCGTCGATGGGCCCGATGCCTACCTCGTCTATGTCGGTGACAACGGCACCAGCATCAACGCCACCCAGAGCATCGCTAAACTGAACTCCTCGTGGACCGGTGTGGCGTCGATCACGTTCAACGAGAGCAACTACGACCACCACGAAGCACCCGCCATCATCAAGGTCGGCTCGACCTACCACTGGTTCGCCTCCGGCATGTACTGGTGGGCGGCCACGGCGACCGCCCACCGCAGCAGCACGAGCCTCGCATCCTGGGGCGCCTGGACACCGGTTGCCACCGTGCCCGCGTCATCCAACTCATTCGGAACCCAGTTCGAACAGATCATCCCGATCGTCGGATCCACAGGAACCTCGTACCTTTACAACGGCGACCGGTACTCGCAGTTCTACTCGGGAAACGACAAGGCGCCTGGAGGAATCGGACGGAACGCCTGGTACCCGCTCATGTTCTCCGGGAACACCCCCACTCTTGTCGGAGCAACGGATGTGAGAGTTGACGCCGCGGCCGGCACTTTGGACTACAACTACGTCGCCAACGGACGCTTCGACCAGGACATCGCGGGCAACACCATTCCGCAATGGTCGACCACCGGCTACGCGACCGGAGTCTCCAAGGTGCAGAACACCGCATCGAGCACGACGAACCGTCAGCTCACTCAGTCGGCGTCCGGCGGTTACAGCGCGTGGGCATCTCAACAGATCACCCTGCCGGCCGGAACGTACACATTCAAGGCCGATACTAAAAGCAGCGGCGGAGAGACCAGCGCGTACCTGGTGGTGAAGAACTACGGCGGCAGCGAGATCCATCTCGACCTTGCCGCCGCTCAAAGCTCGTGGCAGACGAAGACGACGACCTTCACGGTACCGACAGCGACGGTCATCACTATCGGAGTCTGGTCGTCGGGAACCGGCGGGCAGTGGCTGAACGTCGACAACGTCTCGATCTGGCGCAACTAGATGGCGTGAAGCCCGCAATCCGACATCGTCCCGAATTGGGAGTCAAGTTGAGATGCGGTTTGAGAAGTCTGACTTTTCGTCCGCTAGCGAGAAGCAGGGGAACCTCGAGCTTCCGCGGATCTGATAGCAAGGCGCGACTCGAACCCGGGACGCCACGGTGCGATACGACTCAGCGTGGGCCACCCGCTGCGTCGGGCCGCGTCGCAGACCCGTACCGTCACGTCACCGACGAGTAGCGGAGTAAGCCCACGAACACCTCTCAAGCGTTGCACGGTCACCGAACCGCCTCTTACCGGGCTGCGTCTCGAACCGCCGTCCGAAGCCGCTCTTCCCATCGCCTTTCAAACTCGAGCTAGATTCAACGGTCGCCCTGAGGGGCTGAGGGGCTAGCTGGCCGGTTTGATCGTCGCTGTCACGGTCGCGAAGTCGTACCCGCCTAGCGGATGCGGAGTGATGCTGGAGTCGATCGCGAGGTCGGTTGCAGGCGTCCCGTCTCGTTGGACGACATTCGTACCCGTGGTGGTGTTCTTGTCGGAGTTATTGTCCGCCTGGGCTGCGAACATGGCCGTGTCACCCGAACCTGTCGCGTACTCGACGTACATCGAGAGCGTAGAAAATTCGTCGTGGGAGTACCCGGTGATAATTTCACAACTTCCCGCGGGCAGCGTCGTTTGCGGTCGCTGATTCCAGTGGTCGAGTTCACCGCTTAGCCCGTAACTGTTCAAGGTCAGCGGCTGGCCGGTTTGGTTATTGATGACCAACTGGATATTCACGACGCCGGCAGTGTAGGTGGTCGGGTTGCACGAACCTGCTTGGGCGTATACGGGGCTATCAATGTCGTCCCCCGTTCCGGCCGGCAGCTGAAGCGAGCATCCCGCAAACGCCGCTGCGGACGCTAGAGCGAAAAGTCCCAGCACGGCATGCTGTGTCCTTTTCCACACACCCATAAAATCCTCCAAGAAGCTGACCGTGAAAGAGATCACGTTTCGGAAAGTCACGTTAGTCAGGCGGCTGCCTGCGCCGGCTATGCAAACTGTCTAGTCATCGGATCTGACGAGCTTGAACGCCGACAAAGACCGTAAGTTCGCAGATCAGAGCGTGCACGTGTCCCACAGGTTAGAGGCGGATTGCAGACGTTTAGACCGTGTCGAGCCGTCTGCTCACGGGTGTCAAACCTTGATCTCTTCTGAACGGCTCCCCCAGGCACTGGAACGCCCAGCGGTAAACGACCGTGCCCGCCGGAGGCTGCGAGACTGTCACGGACTACAGCCACAACATGTTCGCCGAGCTATCGATGTAGGTCGAGTACCGCCCGCATCGGTCAGTGCTCGACGCCGTCGAGACTCCGGAAGAACCGCAGCACGGCCGGCAACGCGCTGTTCGCTATAGTGCCGTGGGTCGCGCCGGGGACGACGTCGTACCGGACATCCGCGCCCGATCGCTTCTCGTGGTCGACGAACGCCTCGGTGGACTCCGGTCGCACCAGTTTGTCGCTCGACCCTTGTGCAACCAGTAGCGGCACCGGAAACACGACGGCGCCCGGGGTGTTCTCGGCCAACAGACCGGCCCACGGCTGTGTCGTCTCCGGATCGCCCGACAGGAAGCGGCCCACCAGCGGGGCGGCCACCTTATGCAGTGCACTGTTCTGGGTGATCAGACAGCGATCGTTGATCGCAGGCAGCGCTGCGATCGCCTGCGGTGTCAGGATGCCGTCGAGCGGGACGTCGTAGACGTCCGAGTACGCGGCGAACGCGTACGAGCCGATACTGACGCCGGAGATGTCGCCGATGTCTGCCCGCAGCAACGACGCCAGGTCGGTAGCAGGAGCGGCGACGGCGACACCGCGGACATCCAGCTCGGGCGCATACTGCTTCCACAGCTGGGCGGCGAACAGCACAGACTGGCCGCCCTGCGAGTGCCCCCACAGTAGGACGCGGTCGCTCGCGGCCGAACCGAGCAGGGCGCGGGCGGCCCGCGCCGCGTCCAGTACGTTGCGCCCCTCGGTATCACCGACGAGGTAGGAGTCGGGACCCGGGACGCCCATCCCCGTGTAGTCGGTGGAGACCACCGCGTAGCCCTGCTTCAGCAGCCCGGTCAGCCCTTCCATCCACACGTACGGGTCGACTGAACGCGAGGGCGCGCACTTCTCGGCGCTCCCCGTCGTCGCGTGCCCCCACGACACGATCGTCCGCCCGCCAGCTGGAGCAGCGCCCTCGGGGACCACCAGCATCCCGCTGTTGAGGACAGCGCGACCCTGGAGGTCGGTCGAGCGGAAAAGGATGCGCCACGCGTTCGCCCGCTCGGGAGCACCCGGTACGACCTCCCAGCGAACCACCGTCCCCGATGCGCCGACAGCGCTGGGAGGATCGTCGTAGAAATGGCCCGTGTACGGCCGCGCGAAGAGGTCCTCTTCACCCCGCAGTTCCTGTGAGCACCCAACCAGCACCGCCGCGACGACCGCGACGGCACCTACGCCAGCGCACGCGCGAAGCGCTCTCCCCCGGATGTGCACAAACCATGGTCGCACAGCGTTGGAACCGCCGCCAGATGCTCGCCAGAACGAGCGGGCACACCACCTCACGTCGCATCATCCTCGCCGTAAACCTGGGTGCGGGCAGTTGGCAAAGACCCGGATTCACGAGATCGCACATATCAATTCCGTCGCCGGCCTCGCCGGGTTAGACACCAACGGCAACAGCATCCGATACACCACCGGCGGGCGGCCGAAAGCATGAACTCCATCGGCGAAAGTGCAGCGCGCGTGCTGAGAACGGCGCACGATTCGCGGATGCCGTAGAGCACCGAGGTCAAGCCATCGAGAACGACTTCGGCGCGTTACAACCGCGAGTCTCGCCGTGTCTGCCGGCGCCAACGTCAAGGCGGTCCAACGCATGCTGGGGCACGCTTCAGCCGCGATGACGCTGGATGCTTACGCGGACCTAGTCAAAATGACGACCTCGATGAGGTCGCATAGCGACTCGATGAGGCAGCCTCGACAGCACTGAATCACACAGCTGCGCACTCACGTTCTATCGCCCGTGCGGATGACCAGAAGGGACAAGAATGAGCCTCAATGATTTGGAGTGTGTCCAAATCATGTCCAAATCGTTCCGGAAACCGGAGAACGGCGGCTGATGATCAGCCGCCGTTCCCAGTGTTTTCAACCTATGTAGCGAGGGCGGGACTCGAACCCGCGACACCACGATTATGAGCCGTGTGCTCTAACCACCTGAGCTACCCCGCCGTGGCATCCCCTGTCCGGCGACATGTCGCGAGACGGGAGACGGAGCCCCCTGTGGGAATCGGACCCACTACCTCTTCCTTACCAAGGAAGTGCTCTACCAATGAGCTAAGGGGGCGGAGCCGGTGCCGGCACGAGGTCCGGCTGCTTTCGGCAACCGTACGAGGATACCATCTGCGGCGACGTGCTCCGAACCATGACGGACCCGGCTCCGCCCCGGGGTCAGGCCGCCTTCGCGGCCTCCGAGGCGCCGTCGAGGGAGGCGAGCTCGTCGTCCGTCAAACGGAGGCCGACGGAGGCCAGCAGGTCGGGCAGCTGGTCGGTGGTGCGGGCGCTCGCGATGGGCGCGGTGATGGTGGGCTGGGCGGCCAGCCAGGCGAGGGCGACCGACGCCACGGAGGCGTCGTGCGCGGCCGCCACGTCGTCGAGAGCGGCCAGCACAGAGCGGCCCGTCTCGTCCAGGTACTTGGCGGCGCCGCCCGCGCGCGGGCTGTCCACCGTGACGCCGTCGCGGTACTTGCCGGTCAGGAAGCCGGCCGCCAGGGCGAAGTACGGCATGACGCCGAGGCCCTCGCGCTCGGCGATCGGGCGGTACGACGTCTCGTAGGCGCGCTCCACCAGGTTGTAGTGCGGCTGCAGCGCCACCGCGCGGTGCAGGCCCTCCCGCTCGGTGATGCGGAACCACTCCTCGATGCGCTCCGGCGAGTAGTTGGAGATGCCGATGTAGCGCACCTTGCCCGCGTCGACCAGGCCCGACAGGGCGGCGACCGTCTCCTCCAGCGGCACCGACTCGTCGTCGAAGTGCGCGTAGTAGAGGTCGATGTAGTCGGACTTGAGGCGCTCGAGCGACGCGTCAGCGGCTCGGCGGATGTTGTCGGGCGCGAGGCCCTTGAAGTCGGGGTGCTGGCTGACCTTGGTGGCGAGGACGACCTGGTCGCGGTTGCCGCGGGCGTCGAACCACTCGCCCAGGATGCGCTCCGAGTCGCCACCCGTGTTGCCCGGCACCCATGCCGAGTAGCCGTCCGCCGTGTCGACGAAGTTGCCGCCGGCGGCCGTGTACGCATCCAGGACGTCGAACGAGGTCTGGCGGTCGGCCGTCCAGCCGAAGACGTTGCCCCCGAGCGAGAGCGGGAAGACCTCGAGGTCGGATGAGCCGATCGTGCGGCGGGATGCAGTCATATGCGAGTCTCCTTCGTTGAGTCGGTCATTCCACGCTAACGCGGTCGTCCGGGGGCTATTCCGGGTGTTCCTGAAGATGTGGAAAGGTGACGACGGGCACGTACTGTGGACGGGTGACGATCGTCCACGATTCACGCGACGCGCTCCGCGCCGACTGCTCGCAGTGCGTCGGCCTGTGCTGTGTGGCGCTGGCCTTCGCGCGATCCGCCGACTTCGCCATCGACAAGGCGGCCGGCGATCCCTGCGTCAACCTGGCCGATGACGATCGCTGCCGCATCCACCCCGAGCTGCGCGAGCGCGGCTTCCGCGGGTGCACCGTCTTCGACTGCTTCGGCGCCGGACAGCAGGTGACGCAGCACACCGTGGGCGGCGCGAGCTGGCGCGACGACGCGGACACCAGGTCGACGATGTTCGGCGTCTTCCCGATCATGCGGCAGCTGCACGAACTGCTCTGGTACCTGGAGGACGCGCTCGCGCTCCCCGCCGCGGCACGGCTGCACCCGGCTCTCCGGCAGGCGCGCGGCGACGTGCGCGCCCTCGCGGACGCCGATCCCGAGACCATCCTGGCCGCCGACATCGAGGAGCTGCGTGCCCCCGCCGCCCAGCTGCTCCGCGAGGCGGCACGGCTCGCCCGCGAGTCCGGCCCGATCGGCGCCGGCCCCCGCCGCGTCGCCCGCACCCGCATCCGCCCCGGCGCCGACCTCCTCGGAGCCGACCTCCGCGGCGCCGACCTCCGCGGGGCCGAACTGCGCGGCGCGCTGCTGATCGCCGCGGACCTCCGCGACGCCGACCTCGCCCGGGCCGAGCTCATCGGCGCCGACCTCCGCGATGCCCGCCTCGACGGCGCGGATCTGCGCGAGGCGATCTACCTCACCCAGGTACAGGTGAACGCGGCGACCGGCGACGCGCGCACCCGCCTGCCGGAGACGGTCACCCGGCCGTCGCACTGGCGCTGACCCGACGCCGTCCGTCACGGACTGCAACCGCTTCCACCCCAGTCGCTATACTCCCCCTGTGCCCGCGCGTGTCGCGGGCATCGGCGGTCGCAAGCGCTTCCACCGCAGGCGACGCAGACCGAAGCGAAGGACTCCAGGAGGTGGGATGGCCGGCATCGACGACGTCGCGCGTCTCGCCGGCGTCTCCACGGCCACCGTCTCGCGCGCGCTGAGCGGCAACGGGCCCGTCTCGCAGACCACGCGCGCACGCGTGGTTCGCGCCGCCTCCGACCTCGGCTACGTCGTGTCGTCGGACGCGTCGAGCCTGGCCTCCGGCCGCACGCGCAACATCGGCGCCGTCGTGCCGCACCTCAACCGCTGGTTCTTCACCTCGGTCATCGAGGGCGCCGAGCGGGTGCTGCTCCGCGAGGGCTACGACCTCACCCTCTACAACCTGGGCGGCGACGGCGGCGAGCGCCGCCGCGTCTTCGACCACCACCTGCTCCGCAACCGGGTGGATGCCGCCTTCACCGTCTCCCTGGAGCTCTCCGAGGAGGAGGCGGGCCGCCTGCTCGCGCTCGGCAAGCCCCTGGTCGGCGTCGGCGGACCGCTCGCCGGCGTCAGCACCGTCACGATCGACGACGTGGCCGTCGCCCACCTCGCGACCGACCACCTGGTGTCGCTGGGCCACCGCCGCATCGCCCACATCGGCGCCTCCCACGAGTTCGACCTCGACTTCCACATCCCGACCAGCCGCCGCCTCGGCTACGAGCAGGCGCTGCGCGAAGCGGGCCTTCCCGTCGACGAGCGCCTGCACCGCGCCGCCGACTTCACCCTCCCCGGCGGCTATGAGGCCGCGAAGCAGCTGCTCGGCACGCCGCACGACCGCCCGACGGCCATCTTCGCGGCGTCCGACGAGATGGCGATCGGCGCCATCCTGGCCGCCCGCGACCTCGGCCTCTCGGTGCCGCGCGATGTCTCCGTGATCGGGATCGACGACCATCCGCTCTCCGAGTTCTTCGGCCTGAGCACCGTGGCGCAGCATCCGGTGCGGCAGGGCGAGCGCGCCGCCGAGCTGCTCCTCGCGGCCCTGGAGGGCGCCCGCCGGCCCGGCGGGGCCCCTGCGCCCGAGCCCGTCAGCCACACCGCTCCCGCCGACCTGATCGTCCGTTCCAGCACCGCCGTCCACCCCTGACCACCAACCGATACGAACACGAGGTGACCACCATCGCCGCATCCGCCCCGAACACCGCTTCCGCGCTCAGCCCCTCGGCCCCCGGCCGCGAGTGGTGGCGCTCCGCCGTCATCTACCAGGTGTACCCCCGCTCCTTCGCCGACTCCGACGGCGACGGGATGGGCGACCTCCCCGGCATCACCCGCCGCCTCCCCGCACTCCGCGACCTCGGTGTCGACGCCGTCTGGCTGTCGCCGTTCCAGCGGTCGCCGCAGCGCGACGCGGGCTACGACGTCTCCGACTACCGGGACGTGGACCCGCGCTTCGGCACCCTGGACGACTTCGACCGGATGCTGACGGAGGCGCACAGCCTGGGCCTGCGGGTCATCATCGACATCGTCCCGAACCACTCGTCCAGCGATCACGTCTGGTTCCAGGAGGCGCTGAAGGCCGCTCCCGGCAGCCCGGAGCGCGCGCGGTACATCTTCCGCGACGGCAAGGGCGAGAACGGCGAACTGCCGCCGAACAACTGGGAGTCCATCTTCGGCGGCGGCGCCTGGACGCGCATCACCGAGCCGGACGGCACCCCCGGCCAGTGGTACCTGCACCTCTTCGACAAGTCGCAGCCCGACCTCGACTGGGAGAACCCCTGGGTCTGGGAGCAGTTCCGCGGCATCCTGCGCTTCTGGCTGGACCGCGGCGTCGACGGCTTCCGGGTGGATGTGGCGCACGGCATGGTGAAGGAGGCCGGCCTCCCCGACTACACGCCTCCCGCCAACATGGGCAGCATGGGCGGCATCGCGCTGGAGCCGGAGATCGCGGCGCACGCGCAGAACGAACCGCCGACGCCGCCGTACTTCGCGCAGGACGGCGTCCACGCGATCTACCGCGACTGGCACAAGGTGCTCGAGGAGTACGAGGGTGACCGCGTGCTGTGCGGCGAGGCCTGGGTGGAGCCGCTCGACAAGCTGGCCCGCTGGGTGCGTCCCGACGAGATGCAGCAGACGTTCAACTTCGCCTACCTCGAGACCCCGTGGGATGCGGCGGCGCTGCGCAGCGTGATCGACCGTTCGATCGCGGCGTTCAGCAGTGTCGGCGCCCCGAGCACCTGGGTGCTCTCGAACCACGACGTCGTCCGCCACGCCACCCGCCTGGCGCTGGAGGGCGAGAACCTGCAGGGCCACGGCATCGGCCCGAAGACCCAGGGCCTCCCGGACCCGGCGTTCGCGCTGCACCGCGCCCGCGCGGCCACGGCACTCATGCTCGCTCTGCCGGGATCGGCCTACCTCTACCAGGGCGAGGAGCTCGGCCTCCCCGAGGCGATCGACCTGCCGGACGACGCCCGCCAGGACCCCACCTGGTTCCGGACGAACGGCGAGCGTTACGGTCGCGACGGCTGCCGCGTCCCCATCCCGTGGGAGGGCGATGAGGCCTCGTACGGCTTCGGGCCCGGCTCGGCCAGCTGGCTGCCCCAGCCCGCGGTCTGGGCGGAGTACACGCGTTCCTCGCAGGAGGGCGTCCCCGGGTCCACGCTCAGCATGTACCAGCAGGCGCTGGCGCTGCGCGGTCGCCACGACCTCGCCTTCGGCGCCCCCGAGTGGTTCGACCTGGGCGGGAACACCCTCGCCTTCCGGTCGGGCGACGTGACGGTCGTCGTCAACTTCGGCACGGAGCCGGTCGAGCTGCCCGAGGGCGAGGTGCTGCTGGCGAGCGGCGAGCTGGACGGGCGGATGCTGCCCCGCGACACCACCGCCTGGCTCGTCTGAGTCCGGAAGGTCACTCCCACCCGGCGTAGAACGGCTCGACCCGTGGGTGGAGCTGGTCGAACAGGCCCGGCGCGGCCGCCACGAGCAGGCGGCGGTCCGCCGGGCCGCCGCCGATCCCGGCGACGCGCGCGCCGGCCTCGTCGGCGATGAGGCCTCCCGCCGCGTGGTCCCACGGGTTCAGGCCGCGCTCGAAGTAGCCGTCGAGCCGGCCGGCGGCCACGGCGCAGAGGTCGAGCGACGCGGCGCCGATGCGTCGGATGTCGCGCACCTCGCCGATCAGGTCGGCGACGAGTGACGCCTGACGGCGGCGCACCTCCGCGTCGTAGCCGAACCCGGTCCCGACGAGCGCGAGCGGCAGGTCCACCCCCTCCGTCACGTGGATGCGCTCCCCGTTGAGGCGCGCGCCTCCGCCGGCCGAGGCGGTGAAGACCTCCTTGGTGACCGGGTTGACGACGGCGCCGGCGAGTGCGCGCCACGTGCTCGGGTCGGGGTCGCCCTCGACGACCGCGATGCTGACCGCCCAGGCCGGGATGCCGTAGAAGTAGTTGACCGTGCCGTCGATCGGGTCGACCACCCAGGTCAGTCCGCTCTGGCTGCTGCTGTCGCCGGACTCCTCGCCGAGGAAGCCGTCGCGCGGGCGCGAGGCGGCGAGCGCATCCCGGATCAGCTTCTCCGTCTCCCGGTCCGCCCGCGTCACGATGTCGCTGAGCGACGACTTCGAGGCCGCGATCTCGACCCCGTCGCGCCGCCGCTGCAGCGCGAAGGCGGCCGCCCGGCGGGCGACGGTGGCGGCGATCTCGAGCAGCTCGGCGTTGGAGGTCATGCCTCCAGCCTGTCAGACGCGCGCACCCCCGACGAGGCCGCGAGCCGATCGTCGGAGATTTCGCCCCGTCCGTCGGAGATCCCACACCGATCGCGCCGAAACTCCCGCTACAGAGCGTTGCGTCGGAGATTTCGGCACCAGTTTCCGACGATCGTCACGCCGCGACCCGACGAGAAAACCCCCGGCCGGAGCCGGGGGTACACCGCAGTGGGCTAGGGGTTCGCGAGACGAATCTTCACGCCGCTCTGAAGGGCGCCGGTAGTCACGGCGACGTATTCGGCCGCCATCAAGGGCACCTCATCCACACTCCGGGCTTGAGTGAGGCCTCCAAGTTCCGGGATGTGTACCATCCACCAGCCACCGTCGCGGGTGACCGAGACCTCGTACTCGTGATCCAGCACGATCTCTATCTCATCCTCGGCCTCACCTGTGACGAAAGCGATAGCCTCCTTGATCTCGCCAGCGTCCCTGAGCTGGGCTATCTGTGAGATCGCGCCGGGCGCCTCCGTCGCCTGAAGCACCCACCACTCACCGGAACGCTCTGCCGTGACGGTGTACCGAGACATGACCTCAGGCTAGGACCAACCGCCGACAGAAGCAGCGACTTGCCCGATCGACTCGCACTCTGGAGTCGGGGTCAGACGACGACTGCGAGAAAAACAAAGGGGACCCGGTGAGTCCGAGTCCCCTTGTCTATTGCGGTGGCGAGTGAGGGATTCGAACCCCCGAAGTCGTAGACAGCTGATTTACAGTCAGATCCCTTTGGCCGCTTGGGTAACTCGCCAGGGCGCTCCCGACCACCAGTGTTCTCGTGACCGAAGGCGCCAGACAAGAATAGCCGCCGCGCGCCCGCACACGAAATCAGCGGCCGCCCAGCCGGCGCGGGGCCCACGCTCACGCGGCCAGAGCCACCACCGGGGGCTGGTTTCCGGCCGCAGCCGCCGCCGCGGGCGCCAGCTCGGTCGTCGTGACGAGCGGCCGCTCGGCCGCGTGCTCGGGCACCAGGCTGAGCACCTGCCCGACGCCGAACTCCGCCGCCACGCGGGTCAGGAGCTCGCCCTCGCTGACGCCCAGCACCCGGCAGAGCGCGGCGAGGATCTCCGACGACGCCTCCTTGCGGCCACGCTCGATCTCCGAGAGGTAGGGGACGGAGACGCGCGAACTCGCGGAGAGCTCGCGCAGCGTCGTCCCCTGCTCCGTCCTGATCCGGCGGAGCACCGAGCCGATCGCGTGCCGCAGAAGCATGCGGCCAGCCTATGTCGGATGGGGCGGGACCGCACCGGAATGTTTCGCGCGTTCTGCTCTGGGCATAACACCGCGGTTCAGTTGTCAGGCGCCGCCCCGATCCCGGCGCGCGATCGCGACACCCCGGCGTGGCAACGACCGATGTCGGTGGTCCAGCGCACAATCGAGGCATGAGAACGTTGGAGATTTGCGAACGGTGCGACGGCACGGGCGCCGACCCGACGCAGCACGTCGAAGAGATCACCCTGTGCATCGAGTGCGGCGGCGACGGCTGCCACGTCACCTACTACGTCGAGCTCGCCCAGACCGCTTGAGATCCCTCAGGCCGCGGCGGCCTTCGCGGTCGCCAGGTCGTCGAACAGCTCCGTGTTGAAGCGGAACGCCAGCGCCACCTCGCCGATCACGCGGTCGCGCTCCTCGTCCGTCCACTCGACCGCGTCCAGTTCGTCGCGGTAGGTGTCCTTGAAGAGCTTCGGCTTCGCGATGTCGGCGAAAAGGTAGAAGCCGACCCCGTTGGTCTCGAACCCGTACTGCCGCTGCAGCAGCGTCCGGATGATCTGCCCGCCCGACAGGTCGCCGAGGTAGCGCGTGTAGTGGTGGGCGACGAAGCCTCCGGGCCAGGTGCGCCCGACCTCGCGGATGCGCGCGGTGTAGCGCAGCGTCGACGGTAGCGGTGCCACCCGCTCCCGCCACTCCTCACCGAGCAGGAACTCGAGGTCCGTCTCGATGGCCGGGAGGCGGGTCAGCTTCGGGCTGATGAACCGTGTCGCGACCGGATCCGCCGCCATCCACTGGGCCGCCTCCTCCAGCGCCTCGTAGATGAAGTAGTGCTGGGACAGCAGCATGATGTAGTCGTCGCGCGACCCGCGGCCGCTCATCAGGTCCTGCATGAAGACGGCGCCCTCGCTCTCCTGGTGGACGCCGCGCGTGCGCTCGCGCAGCGCCTGCGAGAAGGGGATGGGCTGCGCCATTCGGTCTCCAAACTGAGGTAAGCCTTACCTCAGCCTGACGCACGCCCGCGGTGGACGTCAAGGCGGCGGGCACCCCGCTGCGGCGGCCGCTCCCTCGTAGACTGGGGGCAGCTCAACACGGGAAGGACGGACATCATGGCAGACTCCTCGTTCGACGTCGTCAGCAAGGTCGACAAGATGGAGGCGGACAACGCCGTCAACCAGGCCCGCAAGGAGGTGGACCAGCGTTACGACTTCAAGAACGTCGGGGCGTCGGTCGAGTGGAGCGGCGAGAAGGTCCTCCTCAAAGCCAACACCGAGGAGCGCGTGAAGGCCGTGCTCGAGGTGCTCGAGTCCAAGTTCATCAAGCGCGGCATCACCCTCAAGTCGCTCGACACCGGAGCGCCGTACGCGTCCGGCAAGGAGTTCCGCATCGAGGTCGGGCTCAAGAACGGCATCGAGCAGGATGCGGCCAAGAAGATCAACAAGCTCATCCGCGACGAGGCACCCAAGAGCGTGAAGTCGCAGATCCAGGGCGACGAGCTGCGCGTCAGCTCGAAGAGCCGCGACGACCTGCAGGCCACGATGGCCCTGCTGAAGAACGCGGACCTCGACGTGGCCGTGCAGTTCGTCAACTTCCGCTGAGTCAGCACGCGACCAGGCCGGCGGGGCCGGGCCGCGGTGGTCAGTTGAGCGCCGAGGTGAGCCGCGCCAGACCGTCGAGGAACGTCGCCTTGCCCGGCTGGTGACGCCACTCGTCCAGCGTCAGTTCGCGTCCGGCATCCCGGTACCCCTGCTCGACCTCGCGCATCCCGGCGACGAACGACCGGCCCCGCACCAGCAGTGAGGACTCGGCGTTGAGGCTGAACGAGCGGATGTCCATGTTGCTCGACCCGATGAAGGCGATGTCGTCGTCGATGGACAGGTGCTTGGCGTGCAGGATGTACGGCGCCGGGTAGAGGAAGATGCGCACGCCCGCTTCGAGCAGGTCGCTGTAGTACGAGCGCTGTGCGTGATAGACGAGGCCCTGGTCGCCGATCTCCGAGACGAACAGCTGCACGTCCAGCCCCCGCTCGCAGGCGGTCGTGATGGCGTAGACCATGGCCTCGTCGGGGACGAAGTACGGGCTGGTGATGATGACGCGTTCGGTCGCCCCGTAGATCAGCGACAGGAACATCCGCAGGTTGTTCTCCGTCGGGTACGCCGGGCCGCTCGGCACCACCTGGCAGACCAGCTCCTCCGCCGACGCCGTCCGGGGCAGCACCGCGGCGGGGACGTGCTCCTGCTCCACGAACTCGCCGGTCTCGATCATCCAGTCCGACAGGAACACCGCGTTGACCGAGGCCACGACCGGCCCGGTCAGCCGCGTCATCAGCTCCTGCCACTGGAGGCCGCGCTTGATGTTCTTGGGCAGGTCGTAGCTGCGGTCGATGAGGTTCTGCGACCCCATGAACCCGACCTGGCCGTCCACCACGACCAGTTTGCGATGGTTGCGCAGATCCGGACGCTGGTACTTGCCCTTGAACGGCATCACCGGCAGCATCCACGCCCACTTGACGCCGATGCGATCGAGTTCGGCGAACGTCTCCTTGCTCCCGGGGATCTTCTGCGACGGGAGGTGGTCGGCGAGGAGCCGGACGGTGACGCCGCGGGCGACCGCACGCTCCATCGCCGAGAAGAAACCCCGGGTCGTGTCATCCCAGGCGACGATGAAGAACTCGACGTGCACGAACGAGGTCGCCGTGTCGATCTCCGCGGCCATCGCGTCGATCGAGCCGCGGTAGTCGCGCAGCAGCTCCGCGGAGTTGCCGCCGATGGCGGGTAGTGCGGTCAAGGACAGGTTCTGCTCGACGACCCGCTGGAACCACCGCGGCCAGCCCGCGGCCTCCTCCGGTTCTGTGCGGCCCGCGACCCGCTCGGCGATGATCGCGTTGATCCTCCGCTGCTCGTCGCGGCGCTTCCTCGGCAGCCGGAAACTCCCGATCAGGAGGAACAGCAGGATGCCGACGTACGGGATGAGGAAGATCGCCAGCAGCCACGCCATCGCGGCGGTCGGCTTGCGCCGCCGCGGGATGATGATGAGCGCCGCGATCTTGATGGCGAGATCGACGAGCGCCGCGATGATCCAGACGAGGTTGGTTCCTGTGGTGTCCATGGCAACGGGCGCCTCCATTCAGGGGCGGACGCGACCTGCGACACGAGGGCCTGCCGTCCGACGTGGCCACACCATAGCGGGAGGGCAAATCATCTGGCGATGCAGGAGATCCCGGGCGTCAGCGCTCGTCGAGGTAGCCCTGCATCCACCGCTCGAGCGACGCGTACGCCGCCTGGCGCACCTCCGGGCGCGACAGGAACACGTCGTGCAGCGCATCCTGCACCCAGGACACGGTGATCGTCGGCCCCAGCCACAGCGCGCGCTCGGCGATGTCGCGGACGACCAGCACCACATCCGACCGCAGCATGTCGGGCGACCAGAACGGCAGCAGCGTCGACCGCGCGGAGAGCAGGGTGAGCACCGGCGCCTGGATGCTCAAGCCGGCGGCGACGCGGGCGTGGCCGGCGAGGATCGCGGTCAGCCACGCGGGATGCACGGGGAAGCCGCGCACCGGACGCCACGCCAGGTCGTAGTCCCACTCGCCGTCCATCGTCCGTGAGACGGTTCGCGTGTAGAACCCGAGGTCGACGTTCGGCATGGGCGCGTTCGGCACCAGCTTCGCCCGGAGGTCCACCAGCGGGGTCAGCGCCGCACGCCCGGCGGAGTGCGCCTGGAACTCGAGCCACGGGCTGTTCAGGATGAGCGCATCCGCACGCCCCGGGTGCCGGTCGGCCCACAGGCTCAACGTCAGCCCTCCCGTGGAGTGCCCGAGCAGGATCAGTCGCCGGCGGGCCGTCGCGTCCTCGCCGTGCCCCATCGCGTCCAGTGCCGCCGCAATGTCCTCGTCGTAGACCGCGAGGTCATCGACGAAACCGGGCGTCTGCCCCTCCCGCAGGCTGCGGCCGTACTTGCGCAGGTCGAGGGCGTGGAAGCGGGCGCCCTGGTCGTGCCAGAAGCGGGCGAGCTCGGTCTGGAAGAAGTAGTCCGACCAGCCGTGCACGTACAGCACGTCGGCATCGGCGGCGGGCCCGCGGTGGAGGTGCAGCCGGGGACGCGGCGAGTACCGCACGAGCGTCGCGACGACGTCGCCCTCGGTGTCCGTCCCGAGCGGGAGGGTCAGCTGCTCGAACGGCTCACCGAGGACGTCGGGTCGCCATTCGCGCGCGTCGCTCATGCCGGGGGCGGTGGCTACTCGGCCTGTCCGGACGGCTGGCCGGCGGACGCGGAGCCGCTTCCAACCGGTTCGCCGTTGGAGACGCGGACCATGTCGTCGCGAGGGACGACCTTGATGCGCACCCGGCCGCGCTCGGCGCCGAGCGCCTGCTCGTGCGCGTCGAGGTTGTGCCAGCCGTCGAGCGTCGTGTACTCCACACCGCGCTCGCGCAGCAGGTTCTCCACAGATTGCTCGGACGGGTCGGCGGGAGACCACCAGTTTCCCTGATCGTTGATCACATGCTTGATCGTCTCCATCGCATCCGACTTGGTGTGACCGATGAGTCCGACCGGACCGCGCTTGATCCACCCCGTCGCATACACGCCGTACATGCGCTCGTTGTCGCCCTTGCGCAGCACCTGGCCCTCGTGATTCGGGATCACGCCGTGCTTGCGGTCGAACGGGATGCCCGGGAGCGGCGACCCGAAGTAGCCCACCGCCCGGTAGATGGCGTCGATCTCGAGCTCGCGGATCTCGCCGGTGCCACGGACGCCGCCCTCCCCGTCGGGAGCGGTGCGCTCGTAGCGCAGGGCGCGGACATTGCCGTGCTCGTCGCCGACGACCTCGAGGGGCTTGGCGTAGAAGTGCAGGTGGAGGCGCCGCGAGGCACTGCCGACCTCGCGCTTACGCCACTGCTGCAGCACGCGGTCGATCACCATGACCTGCTTGTTGCTCTGGATCGCGGCCTTCGACTGCTCGTCGTAGTCGAAGTCCTCGTCGTAGAGGATCATGTCCACATCGCGCAGCTCGCCGAGTTCGCGCAGCTCCAGCGGCGTGAACTTCACCTGCGCCGGTCCGCGCCGGCCGAACACGTGCACGTCCGTCACCGGAGAGTTCTTGAGCCCCTCGTACACGTTGTCGGGGATCTCGGTGGGCAGGAGGTCGTCCGCGTGCTTCGCCAGCATGCGGGAGATGTCGAGGGCCACGTTGCCGTTGCCGATCACGGCCACCGACTTCGCCTCGAGCGGCCAGGTGCGCGGAACATCCGGGTGGCCGTCGAACCAGCTGACGAAGTCCGCGGCGCCGTACGAGCCGTGGAGCTCCATGCCCGGGATCTCGAGGTCCGCATCCCGGACCGCGCCGGTCGCGAAGATGACGGCGTTGTAGTGGCGCTTCAGGTCGTCGAGGGTGATGTCGCGGCCGAACTGCACATTGCCGAAGATGCGGATGTCACCGCGGTCGAGCACCTCGCGCAGTGCGGTGATGATGCCCTTGATGCGTGGGTGGTCGGGGGCGACGCCGTAACGGACGAGGCCGTACGGGGCGGGAAGCTGCTCGAACAGGTCGATGGACACGTCGAAGCCGCGCTCCGCCTTCAGCAGGATGTCGGCGGCGTAGATGCCCGCCGGGCCGGCGCCGACGATGGCCAGTCGCAGTTTGGTCATTCGTTGATTCCTTCTGGTGTCGCGTCCGGCTCAGCTCGAGCGCTCGACGATGGTGTCCGCGAACCGGACGAGTGCCTTCTTCACCGGGCCGTCCGGCAGGGGCTCCAGAGCCTCCACCGCTTCGCGCGCCCAGCGGTGCGCCTCCTCCAGCGTCTGACGCGTCACGTCGTGCTCGCGCAGCGCCGCGATCGCGTCCATGGCCTCGGGAGTCACCTCGCCGTCCTCCGCGGAGCCCATGACGTCGCGCTCGAGGCGCTCGAGCAGGGCCGCGGCCTCCGGGTCCGAGACGGCGCGCTCGCGCAGGCGCAGCACGGGGAGGGTCGCGACACCTGCGCGCAGGTCGTTGCCGGGGGTCTTGCCGGTCTCGGCGACGCCCTGACCGGACAGGTCGATGACGTCGTCGATGAGCTGGAACGCCACGCCGATCTTCTCTCCGAAGGTCACGACGGGCTCTTCGTACGACGTCGGGGCGTTCGAGAACACGACGCCCATCTGAGCGGCCACGGCGATGAGAGAACCGGTCTTGTCCTTCAGGACGCCGATGTAGTGCTCGACCGGGTCCTCGCCCTCCTGCGGGCCGATGGTCTCGTGGAGCTGGCCGAGGCAGAGCCGCTCGAAGGTGTCCGCCTGGAGCTGGATGGCGCGCTCGCCCAGCGCGGAGACCAGCTTGCTGGCGCGCGCGAACAGCAGGTCACCGGTGAGCACGGCGACCGAGTTCCCCCACACGAACTGGGCGCTGGGGACGCCGCGGCGCATCTGCGAGTCGTCCATCACGTCGTCGTGGTAGAGCGACGCCAGGTGGGTGATCTCCACCGCCTCCGCGGCCTGGAGGACATCGGGGTTGGTGCCGTCGCCGAGCTGCGCGGCGAGCAGGGTGAGCATCGGGCGCACGCGCTTGCCGCCGGCCTCGAGCAGGTAGCGGGCCGTCACGTCGGCAAGGCCATCGGCGAAGCGCATCTCGCGCAGCAGCCCGTCCTCGACGTGGGCGAGGCCGTCGTCGACGGCGTTGGCCAGCTCGCGGTCCTCACCGCGGATGAAGATCCGCTCGGTGAAGCCGAGCTGACCGGTCAGCGACGCGCGCCGCACGGCCGGGACACTTCGTGGCACTACTCCCCCTCGGACGGGACGGTGGACGCTGACGGTTCTGAACCGGCCGCGCCGGTGGATGCCGGCTTGGCGGGCGCGGCCTTCGGCTTCGCGGGAGCGGCCTTCGGCTTCGCGGGCGCGGCCTTCGGCTTGGCGGGCGTCTTCGGCTTCGCAACGGGCGCCGCCTCCGGCTCCGGGACGGCCACGCGCTCGGGCTTGAAGCCGCGGTGCAGCGCGACGATCCCCGCAGTCAGATTGCGGAAGGCCACCCGCTCGAAACCGGCCTCGCGCAGCCACCCGGCGAGCGTGCGCTGGTCGGGCCAGGCTTCGATCGACTCCATGAGGTACTCGTAGGCGGCCGGGTTGGAGCTGGCGACGCGGGCGAGCACGGGCATGCCGTACTTGAGGTAGGCGGAATAACCGGCACGGATGGGAGCGAGGGGTGGCTGGGAGAACTCGCACACGACCACGCGACCGCCCGGCTTCACGACCCGGTAGAACTCGGCGAGCGCCTTCTTGGGGTCGACGATGTTGCGCAGGCCGAACGAGATGGTCACCGCGTCGAACGACTCGTCGTCGAACGGGAGCGCCATGGCGTCCGCCTGCACGAACCGGACGAACGGATTACCGGCCTGGCGCCGGCGCCCGACCTCGATCATCCCCTCGGAGAAGTCGGCCGCGACGACGGAGGCTCCGTTGCGGGCGAGCGAGGCGCTCGACGTCCCCGTTCCCGCGGCCACGTCGAGGATCGTCTCGCCCGGGCGGGGGTCCACGGCTCGCGTCGTCGCCACGCGCCACAGCGCCGCATTGCCGACCGACAGGACGGCGTTGGTCCGGTCGTAGCGCGTCGACACCTGGTCGAACATGGCGGCGACCTGGGCGGGCTGCTTGCTGAGGTCGGCCTTACTCACTCCACCAGCTTAGGCTGCGGCGTCCGCGCGGTGCATTCCGGCCCCCGAATGCACGCCGAATGGTCAGCGAGCGCCGGGCGGGACCGGGCCGGTGGCATCCCAGGGCATCGCTCAGTAACGCTGCCCCAGGGCCTTGGCCTTGAGGGCGTCGAACTCCCCCGCGCTGATCACGCCCTGATCGAGCAGGGTCTGCGCCTGCTGGATGTCCGCGGCCGGTGTCGCGGACGGTGTCGGATGCTGCCCCCAGCTGTCGTCCTCCGGGACCGTCGCCCGGCGCGCCATGTTGCGGGCGGCCATCCCGCGCCCGCGCGCGATCAGGTACACCAGCAGCCCGATGCCGGGAAGGAAGATCAGGAAGATGACCCACAGCGCCTTCCACCAGCCGTTCAGCTCGGTGTCTCGGAACAGGTCCACCAGCACGGTGAACAGGACCATCAAGAACGCGACGAACGCGAAGATATAGAAGACGTACAGAAACGCATTCCAGAACGAACCCATCTCAGGCCCCTCTCATCGGCCACACGGTAATGCCGCGCCGGTGATCGTGGCTAGCAGGCATTTGCAGACCGCGGCGGGGCTACCATGCGTGCCAGGAGTCACGGGCCCGGCGATCGTGCCCGTGGGAGGAGGCCGGACGTGAGCGACGACAGCAGCTGGACCGAGGACCCGTACGAGGTGCTGCGGGTGCAGCCCGGATTCCGCCTGTCCGATCAGGACACCGACGCCTCTCCCGGCTTCGACGGCGGCAAGAAGGAGGGCGAGAAGGACCTCGCCGAGGGTGCCGGGCGCCTGGCCGACCTCCAGGAGAAGCTGTTCGCGTGCGGCCGCGAGGGCGAGCCCCGGTCGGTCCTCCTGGTGCTGCAGGCGATGGACACCGCCGGCAAGGGAGGCATCGTCTCCCACGTCATCGGGTCCATGAACCCCGGCGGCGTGCACTACGCCGGGTTCGGCAAGCCGACGCCCGACGAGCTGGCGCACGACTTCCTCTGGCGTGTCTGGCGCGAGGTCCCGGCCGCCGGACAGGTCGGCGTCTTCGACCGATCCCACTACGAGGATGTGCTCATCGGCCGGGTCCGTTCGCTCGCCCCGCCCGAGGAGCTGGAGCGGCGCTACGGCGCGATCAATGCGTTCGAGAAGGAGCTCGCGCAGTCCGGGACCACCATCGTCAAGGTGATGCTCCACCTCGGCAAGGAGGAGCAGAAGAAGCGGCTCGCCTCCCGGCTCGAGCGGCCCGACAAGCTGTGGAAGTTCAACCCCGCCGACGTCGACGAGCGGCTGCACTGGGACTCGTACCAGGAGGCGTACCAGGTCGTCTTCGACCGGACGACCAGCGCCTACGCACCCTGGTTCGTCGTCCCCGCCGATCGCAAGTGGTACGCCCGCGCGGCGGTGCAGCGCATCCTCATCCGCGCCCTGGAGGGGCTGGGCCTCGAGTGGCCGGTGCCCGACTACGACGTCGAGGAGCAGAAGCGCCGCCTCGACGCGTCCTGACCGCGCCGGCGGATCAGCCGAACGCCTCCACGATCGGGCGGAACTTCATCGACGTCTCGGCGAGCTCCCGATCCGGGTCGGAGTCGGCGACGATGCCCGCCCCGGCGTATGCGGTCAGGTCCCCCGTCGGCGTCAGCTGGGCGCAGCGGAGCGCGATCGCCCACTCGCCGTCGCCGTCCCCGCCGACCCAGCCGACCGGTCCGGCGTAGCGTCCGCGGTCGAACGGCTCCAGCTCCCGGATGAGCGCGAGCGCCTCGCGGCGGGGCGTCCCGGCCACGGCGGCGGTGGGGTGCAGCGCAGCCGCGAGGTCGAGGGAGCTGGACCCGTCGCTGAGCATCCCGGCGATGTCGGTGGCCAGGTGCCAGAGGTTCGGGAGCTTCAGGGTGAACGGCTCGTCGCTGGCCGCGAGGTCCGCGCTGTGCGGGCGGAGCGCATCCATCACACTGGTGACCGCGAAGCGGTGCTCGCCCTGGTCCTTGGCGCTCGCGACGAGTTCGGCTGCGGCGGCGGCATCCGCTGCGGCGTCCGGTCCGCGCGAGATCGTCCCGGCGAGCACGCGCGCGGTCACGGTTCCGTGGTGGACGCGGACCAGCGTCTCCGGCGACGAGCCGACCAGGCCGTCCACGGCGAAGGTCCAGCAGTCGGGGTACCCGAGCGCGAGCTCGACGAGCGCACGACGGAGGTCGGACTCGAGCGGCAGATGGCCGCGCAGATCGCGGGCCAGCACCACCTTCGAGAGGTCCTGCTCGCGGATCCGCTCGACCGCGTCCGCGACCGCCGACCGATAGCCGTCGGACCCGAGCTCACCCGGCAGCAGGCTCAGCCGGTACTCGTCGCCGAACGCCGTCGGGCGCGGGAGCCGGTCGTTCTCCGCGCCTCCGGCACGGCGGATGCGGGTGATCCAGCTGCGGCTCCCCCGGCGGCCGATGACGATCTCGGGGACGATCAGGGTGCTGACCGCGGAGCTCTCATCATCGAACGCGAAGGTCCCGAAGGCGACGAGGCCCGTGCCCGGGGTGCGGACGTCGTCCGCGACCGTCGCGGCCGCCGCGGTCGCGCGCCAGGCGGCCGACGCCTGCTCGATCCGGTCCGGCCCCGTGAAGTCGAGGCGGAGCACCTCGCCGATGCCGGCCATCCCCTCGCCTTTGCGCAGCCAGAGCAGGGGCGTGCGGGAATCGAGGAAGGGGATGAGCTGGCGGACGTCGTCGAGCGGTGTGGTCTCGGCCTCGAGGACCGTCGCGCCAGTCTCCCACCGAGTCGTCGGTGCGGATGTCACCCGCTCAGCCTACGCCCGGCAGACTGAGCGCCCGTTGGACGCCGGATGGGGACTTGATGGGCATTGCGGTCGCCGATATCGCCTGGATTACGCGCGTTCGACACTCTGCACATCAGCACCGTGACCCGATAACCCGGGATGTAACATACATCCATGCCCGTGCCCGTGACCGGAGTCGCCAGCCCTCGCCGGCTCATCCGTGACGAAGTGTTCCTGCGCCTCCTCGACGCCATCGTCGGGGGCGACCTGCTTCCCGGCGAGCAGCTCTACGACGCCGAGATCGAGCGGTGGGTGGGCGTCTCCCGCACCCCCGTCCGCGAAGCACTGAATCAGCTGGCCACGATGGGTCTCGTCGAGATCCTCCCTCAGCGGCGCACGCGCGTCACGCCGATCGAGCCGGAGCGGGTCCGCCAACTCATCGCCACGGTCGGCGTGGTGGTCGCCGGCGTCGTCCGCGACGCCACCCCCCTGCTCACCGACAGCGACCGTGCGGCTCTCCGCGACGCGGCGGAGGAGACCGACCCGGCGTCGCTCGTCCGCACCGGCCTCGCCGCGGACGGATTCCTCGGCGTCTTCGTGCGCCGCCTCGACAACGGCACCGTCGCACGCCTCTTGAAGCGGCACCTGCCCGAGGTGCAGCGGGCGCTGAACGCCACCCCGGGCACGGCCGCCTTCCGCAAGGCCCGGCCGTCGGTCACCGCGCTGATCGACGCGGCGGTCGCCGGCAAGGCCGAGAAGGCCGGCCGCGCCGCAGCGCAGCTGTTCGACCCGGCCCTCGTCGGCGTCGCGGACGAGTTCACCACGACCACGAAGGAGCTCCGCTGATGCCGTTGCCCGTGAACGACACCGCGCCGGTCGAGCGCCGGCTGCTGCGCGACGTGGTGTACACGCGGCTCTACGACGGCATCCTCGACGGCACCCTGGAGCCCGGCGAGACGCTGCTCGACGAGAAGCTCACCGCCTGGCTCGGCGTCTCGCGCACGCCCATCCGTGAAGCGCTGATGAAACTGGCCGACATCGGGCTCGTCGAGATGGCGCCCAACCGGTACACCCGGGTCGCCCCCATCGACCTGAAGGCCATCGACGAGGCGATCTACACGACCGGACTGCTGCACGAGCACGCCGCGCGCACCATCGTGCCGACGCTCTCCAACGTCGCCGTCACGCGGATCGAGAAGGCGCACAAGGACGTCAAGAAGGCGGCGAAGTCACGAGAGCTCCCCGCGCTCGGTCACGCCTTCAACGACTTCTTCCTCGAGCTGGCACGCGCCGGCAGCAACGAGGTGCTCGTCTCCGTGAGCGAGGGACTCAGCCCGCAGCTGCTCCGCTACATCTCGGTGTGGGACCGGCCGTTCGGCGTCGACGACCTCCCCGCGGCCCTCGGCGAGGTGCTGGCCGCGATCAAGGAGCGCGACGGCGACGCCGCGGGTGACCGGGTGAAGGCCCTCTACGCACGGACGCTCGCGCAGTTCCTCTCCGACTACCGCCGCAACGACGCCGACATCGATCGCACGCCCGTCCTCTGAGACCGGCTCATCGATCGCGGCTCGCGGCCTCGCGGCTCGCGGCGAGCGCCGCTCAGACCTCGAAGTCGACCGCCGCACGCCCCGCGACGACGGAGCGGATGAAGCCCGCGACCTCGAGGTGAGCCGGGTGCTCCTGGTAGACGGCGATGTCGTCGAACGAGTCGAAGTCGCTGATGAGCACCACGTCGAAGTCGTCGCCGGGCGCGGCGCTCACGCCGACCTGCAGCGAGCGCAGCTGCGGGATCACCGCAGGGAGCGACTCCAGCCCGCGCTTGATGGTCGCCGCGTGCTCCGCCCGCACGGCGGGATCGGAGGTGGCGAGCTTCCACGAGACGACGTGGCGGATGGTCATCGGGCCTCCAGCAGTGCGGTGCGCAGGCGGGCCGGGTCGACCCGCCAGTAGGTGTGGACGCGTCCCTCGATCAGCACCACCGGGATCTCCTCCACGTACTTCGCGTGGAGGGCGGCATCCTGGAGGATGTCCTCCTCCGTCACCGCGACCTCCGGTGCCTCCGCGGGCAGGTCGTCGATGACCGTGCGGATGACCTCCCTGGCGTCATCGCACAGGTGGCAGCCGGGCTTGCCGATGAGAGTGAGGGAGACGGTGGACACGCCTCCACTCTAGACGGTACAGCAAAAAGCGCCGGGCCGAATGGACCGACGCTTGAGCCGCAGACCGGAGGTCTACTTCTTGTTGCGACGCTGGTGGCGCGTCTTGCGAAGAAGCTTGCGGTGCTTCTTCTTCGCCATACGCTTGCGACGCTTCTTGATAACGGAACCCACGTAGACCTCACAAAGAATCAGGGGTATGCCGCGGGGCGCGCGGCGACACGAAGTGACAGTCTACCCGACGTCACGCCGAGTCCGCGACGCCGCCTTCTCGGGAGGTGGCCGTCTGCAGCAGCTGCTCGACGGCGGACTCGGGCACGCGGAACGACCGCCCGAAACGGATCGCCGGCAACTCGCCGGCGTGGACGAGACGGTAGACGGTCATGCGGGAGACACGCATCATGTCGGCCACCTCGGCGACCGTCAGGAAGCGCACATCCTTCAGATCGTGTGCCATGGTCCCGTCCCTCTCCTGCCCGTCATGGTACTCGGGACGGTCAGTCCTTGCGCCACTTCTTCGGAGTCACGCGCTCGGTGGCCGACGAGACCCGGTGCCGGGTGTCGGCGAGCACCTTGCCGACCGTGCTCGCGAAGTCGCGCGTCTCCTCGGCCAGGCGGACGCTCAGCGCCACATCCTCATCGGATGCCGTGAACGGAATGACCCAGTCCTCCACGGCTTCGAGGGGCCCGGCGTCGAGCCGGTAGTAGCGGTGCTGGCCGAGCTCCCGCACCGAGACGAGACCCGCCTCGCGCAGCACTTTCAGGTGCTTCGACACCGTCGGCTGGCTCAGTTCGAGCGTCGCCACGATCTCCGACACGGATATATCGCCTGCGGAATGCGTCGCATCCCCGCTGCGGTCGAGCAGCACGCGCAGGATCTCGCGCCGCGTCGGATCGGCGATCACGTCGAAGATGTCGGCCATGTCCCCAGGCTAGCCATTCCCCCGGCGCAGTACCATGTCCGAAGCCCGCCCCTGCACAGGAAGACGACGGGAAGGACCAGACATGAGCACCACCCGGACGGTCCGCGGACGCCCCGCCACCCCCAGTGAACGCGTGCGCGACGTCGTCAACGGCTTCGCGGCACGGAGCCCGTCGCGGTTCGCCATCCTGGTGTTCGCGCTGCTCATCCTCGTCTTCACGCTGCTGTTCTCGCTGCCGATCTCCTCTGCGAACGGCCAGTGGACAGGCCTCGCCGACTCGCTCTTCACCGCCATGTCGGTGATCTGCGTGACCGGCCTCTCGACCGTCGACATGGCCACCCACTGGTCCTACTTCGGCCATTTCCTGGTGTACATCGGCGTGCAGGTGGGCGCCGTCGGCGTGCTGACCATGGCGTCCATCCTCGGGCTGGTGGTGTCGCGGAAGCTCGGCCTGCGCGCCAAGCTGATGGCCGCCGGCGACAGCAATCCGCTGCGCGTGCACGGCGGCCCGGTCGACGAGGGACAGGCGGTGCGACTCGGGGATGTCGGCAAGCTGCTGACCACGGTCGCCCTCAGCATGGTGGTCATCGAGGGCGCGGTCGCGCTGCTGCTCTTCCCACGGATGCTCATCGCGGGGATCGACGTGGGCACGGCCGTCTGGGAGTCGCTGTACTACTCGGCCATGGCGTTCACCAACACCGGCTTCACGCCGAACACCGAGGGCATCGACGCCTTCGCGACCGACTACTGGTTCCTGAGCGCGCTGATGATCGGCGTGTTCCTCGGGGCCATCGGGTTCCCGGTGATCCTGGCCATCGCCTCCAACCTCCGGCTCAAACGGCGCCGGTGGTCCATCCACGTGAAGCTGACGCTGCTCACGTCGCTGATCCTGCTCGTCGCGGGCGCCGTGCTCTACATCGTGCTCGAGTACGACAACCCGAAGACGTTCGGACGCCTGGATGCGGGTCACACGATCTTCCAGTCCCTGTTCCTCTCGACGATGGCACGCTCGGGCGGCTTCTCGACCATCCCGATCGACGACCTCCACGGGTCGAGCCTGCTGGTCACGGACATGCTGATGTTCATCGGCGGCGGGTCCGCATCCACCGCCGGGGGCATCAAGGTGACGACGCTCGCCGTCCTGTTCCTGGCCGCTTTCGCCGAGGCGCGCGGGGTGGAGCCGATGGACGCGTTCCGCCGGCGCATCCCGACCGACGTCCTGCGCGTCTCCGTCGCCATCGCCCTGTGGGGAGCGACGATCGTCGCCGTGTCGACCATCCTGATCACGCAGATCACGAAGGCGCCGCTCGACCACGTGCTCTTCGACGTGATCTCCGGCTTCGCCACCTGCGGCCTCACGACGGGACTGACGGAGCGGTTGCCGGACGCGGGCATCTACATCATGGCCGCGACGATGTTCTGCGGGCGCGTTGGTACAGTGACTCTCGCTGCCGCCCTCGCCCAGAGGCAGCGGCGGCAGCTGTACCAGAACCCGGAGGAGAGGCCGCTCGTTGGTTGACCGGATCAAGCACAACGCCCCCGTGCTGGTGATCGGCCTCGGCCGGTTCGGCGCGGCGACCGCCGGGCAGCTGGACCGGCTCGGCCGCGAGGTGCTGGCGATCGACACGGACGCGGGGCTGGTGCAGAAGTGGGCCGACCGGGTCACGCACGCGGTGCAGGCGGACGCCCGCTCGATGGACACGCTGCGGCAGATCGGCGCGGAGGACTTCTCGATCGGGGTCGTCGCGGTCGGCTCGTCGATCGAGGCCAGCGTGCTCATCACGGCCAACCTGGTCGACCTGAAGGTGCCGCAGATCTGGGCGAAGGCGATCTCGAAGTCGCACGGCAAGATCCTGGAGCGGATCGGCGCCAACCACGTCATCTACCCGGAGGCGGAGGCGGGCGAGCGCACTGCGCACCTGGTGTCCGGGCGGATGCTGGACTTCATCGAGTTCGACGACGACTTCGCCCTGGTCAAGCTGTACCCGCCGAAGTCGATCCGCGGGATGCGCCTGGGCGACTCGGGCGTGCGCTCCAAGTTCAACATCACGGTCGTCGGCGTGAAGAGCCCCGGCCGTCCCTTCACCTACGCGACCTCCGACACCGTGGTCTCCGACCACGACCTCGTCATCGTCTCCGGGGCCTCCGCCGACATCGAGCGCTTCGCCTCCCTCGACCCCTGACTGCCCCCCCTCCCTCGTCTCTCCCTCGCCTCTCCGCCCTCCGTCGAGTACACGAAAAGCGCACGCGACTCGCCGTATTCGCGTGCACTTTTCGTGTACTCGACGGTGGGGGCTGTGGATAAGCCGCGGGCGGGGCGCGCGGACGGTTGAGTGGAGGCATGGATGAGATCGGCACGCGCACCCGGGACCTGATGGCGCATGGGACGTCCCGACGTCAGGTCTACGGGACGCGGATGCATCGGCCTTTCCATGGGATGCGGACGGAGGCTCCTCCCGAGGACCATCTCGCGCAGTGCCGGGCCGCCAGCGTGGTGCTGCCGCCGTACTCGCTGTTCAGCCACCGGTCGGCGGCGATGATCCACGGGCTCCCCCTGCCGATCTGGGCTCTGCCCGAGAAGGTCGAAGTCGCGGTCTTCGAGCCGAACCGTCCACCACGGCTCCGCGGCGTGCGCGCCCATCAGCTCACCGCGGACGAGCACCGCTGGTCGGTGGTGGATGGGCTCCGAGTCGTCAGCGCCCACGACACCTGGGCTCAACTGAGCAGCCTGCTCCCCGTCCCCGACCTCGTCGCGATCGGCGACTACCTCATCACCGGCGACGAGCCGTACTCCGGGCTCGCACCGCCGGCGACGCGGGCGGACCTGGACGCGGCGGTCCACCGTCACGGCCGTCGCCGGGGCGTCACCGCCCTCCGTCAGGCGCTCGAACGGGTGCGGTACGGATCACTCTCGCCCCAGGAGTCGCGGCTCCGGGTGGCTCTCGAGGACGCGGGCCTTCCGTCGCCCGAACTGAACCATGTCGTCCACTCACCGGTGGATGGGCGACGCGAGGCAATGATCGACCTGGCGTATCCGGACGCTCACGTCGCGATCGAGTACCTCGGCGATCACCACCGCTCCGACCCGGACACCTATCGCCACGACATCCGCCGCCGCGAACGCCTCATCGAACTCGGCTGGGACGTGATCTTCGTCACCGCCGCCGATCCGTTCGACGCGGTCGCCCTCCGCGTGCGCCGGGCGCTCCGCCGATCGAGTACACGATAAGTGCACGCGACACGCCGCCAGGGCGTGCACTTTTCGTGTACTCGACGGAGGGGGGACGGGCGGGGTTAGCCGGCGGCTAGTTCGCGGGCGCGGGCCAGGGCGGCGTCGGTTGCGCGGGCGAAGAGGGTGGGGAGGTCGGCGGACTGGAGGACGGCGATCGCGCGCTCGGTGGTGCCGTTCGGGCTGGTGACGCGGCGGCGGAGCTCGGCCGGGTCCTCGCCGGACGAGACGAGGAGGTCGGCGGCGCCGAGGAAGGTTCCGTTCACGAGCGTGGCCGCCTGCTCCGAGGTGAAGCCCTTCTGCACGGCGGCCTCCGTCAGGGCCTCGATGAGGAGGAAGACGTAGGCCGGACCGGAGCCGGAGATCGTGCTCAGCGCATCCAGCTGCGACTCCGGCACCTCGACGACCTCGCCGACGGTCTCGAACAGGGCGCGGACGAGCGCGAGGTCGCCGGCGTCGGTGTGCGTGCCGGCGCTGACGCCGGTGACGGCCTTGCCGACGACGGCCGGCGTGTTCGGCATGGCGCGGACCACGGACACGGTGTCCGGGAGCAGCGACTCCATCGTCTCAGCGGTCACACCGGCGGCGACGCTCACGACGACCGTGCCGGGCGCCAGCGAGTCGCGGATCTCCGCGAGCAGGTCGCGCACCATGGCCGGCTTCACGGCGACCACGACGACGCCCGCGCCGTCCACCGCGAGGCGGTTCGCGTCGGCGCGGGTCTCGGTCGCGTAGGCGGTCACGCCCGGGGTCCCGGCCAGCTCCGCAGCGCGCGCCTCCGACCGGTTCGTCACGCGGATGCCGGCGACCTGCACGCCGGGTGCCAGCAGCCCGCTGAGGATCGCGCGGCCCATCGAGCCCGCCCCGAGCATCGCGATGGTCGGAAGGGTCACGTTCTGCGCGTCGTCCATGGCTCCATCCTAGGATTGGAGACATGAGCGCATCAGGTGGGACCAGGGCCATCGTCGCCGCCTTCGCGGCGAACCTCGGAATCGCGCTGACGAAGTTCATCGCGTGGGTGTTCTCCGGCTCGTCGTCGATGCTGGCGGAGGGCGTGCACTCGCTCGCCGACTCCGGCAACCAGCTGCTGCTCCTGCTGGGCGGCCGCCGGTCGCGGCGCAGCGCGGATCGGGAGCATCCCTTCGGCTACGGCCGCGAGCGGTACGTCTACGCCTTCGTCGTCTCGATCATCCTCTTCTCGGTCGGCGGCGTGTTCTCCATCTACGAGGGCATCGAGAAGCTGACGCACCCCCATCCGCTCGAGAACGCGTGGCTGCCCATCCTGGTGCTCGTCATCGCCATCTGCCTGGAGTCGTTCTCGCTCCGCACCGCCGTGCACGAGTCGCGGCCGCACAAGAAGGGGATGTCGTGGCCGCAGTTCATCCGGCGCGCGAAGGCCCCTGAGCTCCCTGTCGTGCTCCTCGAGGACGTCGCCGCACTGACCGGCCTCGTCTTCGCGCTCATCGGCGTCGGCATGACGATCATCACGGGCGACAGCGTGTGGGACGGCATCGGGACGCTGCTGATCGGCGCCCTGCTGGTCGCGGTCGCCGTCGTGCTCGGCATCGAGACGAAGAGCCTGCTGGTCGGCGAGGGCGCGAGCGACGCCGACGCCGCAGCGATCGAGCGGGCCATCACGTCGGGCGATGAGGTCGAGCGGATCATCCACATGAAGACGCTGTACCTCGGTCCGGAGGAGCTGATGGTCGCGGCGAAGCTGGCGTTCTCGGGCGAGCACCGTCTCGCCGACGTCGCCGCCGCGATCGACACCGTCGAGCGCCGCATCCGCGACGCCGTGCCGGCCGCCCGGGTCATCTACATCGAACCCGACGTCTGGATCGACCCGAACGATCGGGCGCCCGCCACCGACACCATCGTCATCAAAGGACTCGAGTGACCCGCACCGCCGTCATCCTGCAGCACGACCCGAGCATCCACCTCGGCAACATCGGGCCGGTGCTCACCGAGCACGGCTATGACCTTCGGATCGTGGATGTGACGACGGAGGACGTGTCGTCCATCGACCCGGCGGAGGCGGACCTCGTGGTCGTGCTCGGCGGGGAGATGGGCGCGTACCAGACGGACGAGTTCCCGTTCCTGCAGGCCGAGCAGGAGCTGCTCCGCGCGCGGCTCGGCGCCGAGCGCCCGACGCTCGGCGTGTGTCTGGGCGCACAGCTGATGGCGGGCGCGCTGGGCCGCCGGGTCTACCGGGGTGACACCACCCAGATCGGTTACCGCCGCGTCGACCCGACGGAGGCGGGGGCCGCCTCGCCCATCCGGCACTTCGACGGCGTCCCGGTGGTGGAGTGGCACGGCGACACGTTCGAGCTCCCGGAGGAGGCGACGCTGCTCGCGTCGTCGAGCGACTACTCCAACGAGGCGTTCGCGATCGGCGGCTACGCGCTCGCGGTGCAGTTCCATCCCGAGGTCACCGACGAGATGCACGAGTCCTGGGTCGCCGACGGCTACAACGAGCTGGATGAACTGGCGATCGACCCGGATGCGCTCCGGCGCGACCGCGAGGCCTACAACGCCCGGATGCAGGAGGCGTCGCGCGCGGCGTTCTCCGAGTGGCTGGAGAGCCTTCCCGCCTGAACGCGGCTCAGCGCTTCGCGCGGAAGAAGTCGAGCAGCAGCTCGCCGCAGTCCTCCGCCAGCACCCCGGCGAACACCTCGACGCGGTGGGTCAGCCGGCGATCGCGCAGCACGTCGTAGACCGAGCCTCCCGCTCCCGCCTTCTCGTCCCACGCGCCGAACACGACGGTCGGCACGCGCGCGGCGAGCACGGCGCCCGCACACATCACGCAGGGCTCCAGGGTGACGACGAGCGTGCATCCCTCGAGGTGCCAGTCGTCGCGCGTAGCTGCGGCCTCCCGCAGGGCGAGCACCTCCGCGTGCGCGGTCGGGTCGTGCCGCAGCTCGCGCTCGTTCCGGCCGGTGCCGATCACCCGGCCCTGCTCGTCGATCACGAGGGCGGCGACCGGGACGTCCCCTGTGCCGAACGCCAGCCGCGCGTCGGCGATGGCGCGCCGCATCCACTCCTCGTAACGGGTGGGGACGGTGAGGCTCACGGCTGGATGCTCCCGGGGCTGCGGGCGGACGAGTTCGGCTAGCCTTGAGCCTATGCGAGTGCACGTTGCGGACCACCCACTCATCACCCACAAGCTGACGGTGCTCCGCGACAAGAGCACCCCGTCGCCGGTGTTCCGCCAGCTCACGGAGGAGCTCGTCACCCTGCTCGCCTACGAGGCGACGCGTGGCGTGCGCGTGGAGCCGGTGGAGATCGAGACGCCCGTCACGACGACGACCGGCGTCGCGCTGAGCGAGCCGCGTCCGCTCGTCGTCCCCATCCTGCGCGCCGGACTCGGGATGCTGGAGGGCATGGTGCGCCTGATGCCGACCGCCGAGGTGGGCTTCCTGGGCATGGTCCGCAACGAGGAGACGCTGGAGCCGACCACGTACGCCGAGCGCCTGCCGATGGACCTCTCCCACCGGCAGTGCTTCGTGCTCGACCCGATGCTCGCGACCGGCGGTTCGCTCGGCGCCGCCATCGACTTCCTGTTCCAGCGGAACGCCGTCGATGTGACCGCGATCTGCCTGCTCGCCGCCCCGGAGGGTCTCGCGGCGTTGGAGAAGGCGACCGAGGGCCGCAACGTCACCATCGTGCTGGGCTCGCTCGACGAGCGCCTGAACGAGAACGGCTACATCGTGCCCGGTCTCGGAGACGCCGGAGACCGCCTCTACGGCACGGTCTGATCGCCTGCAATAAACCGTAACCATTTGACACCGCGCGTCACGATCGGTTTTACTGTCCAGCATGACTGACAACGCGCGTACCCTGACCTCCTTCGAGGCCCTTGGGAATGCCGGCATGATGATGGCCGGCCGCGACTCGGTCATGTGTTGCCGAATGTGTCGCTAATCTGACGACCCTTCGCCGAGCAGTCGCCCTCCGACGTCACCCCGTCGCGATCGGGCGCACGCTCCCCGGGAGCGCCACACTCACGCTCCCGCGCATCGGCCCCTCTCTGTAGGGCCACAACACAACACTCCCCGCACAATCCCTGCACCTCCGCGTACCCGCGGAGTCTCGTCGCACCGGGATGCGGAACATCATCACTAAGGACGCGATCCCCATGTCTCTGGCCACCATCGACACCGCCTACCCCCGCACCTCCTCCGTCTCGCCGGTCAGACCGGTCCGAGCCGCCGCTCCGGCTCCCGCCGCTGCCGCTACCGCCGCTCCCGCCGAGCAGGCACCCCGCATCCGCGCCGTCCCCGAGGGGACCGAAGCCCGCGGGTTCGTCCTCTACGTCGGCATCGACGAGGCCAAGGCAGCCGCCGACGGCACCGACCTCGGCCGTATCGTCGAGGCGCTGAAGCGCCTGACCGCCGAGGTCGCGCCCTCCGCCGAGACCTACGCCGCCGTGGCGCTCGCCCCGGCCGGCGCCGGCGGCCGCGACGTGGACGTCGTGCGCCTCGCCCTGCAGGACCCGTCGGCGGTCGCGAAGCACCGCCAGGCCGTCACGATCGACGAGGACGAGGACCGCGCCGCCTCCGGCGTCGTCGTCGACATCTCGCGCAAGCGTCTCGTGCTCGACAACCAGACGGTCGCGCTCACCTACAAGGAGTTCGAGCTGCTGCAGTACCTCGTCCTGCGCGAGGGCCGCACGATCGAGCGCTCCGAGCTGATCAGCTCGCTGTGGAGCGACGCGGACGAGGACGAGGTGCCCAACGAGCGCACCATCGACGTGCACGTCCGCCGCCTGCGCGCCAAGCTGGGCCGCTACGAGGACATCGTGCGCACCGTCCGCGGCGTCGGCTACCGCTTCGACCGTCACGCCGACGTGTCCATCCGCTACGCGAGCGCGCCCTCCCCCGACCTGTTCTGATCCGGCCGTTCTGGCCCGGCCGGCCCGCTGACTGCGGTAGCCAGAGGGCCGATCGACGATGCAGTAGGCTCGCCGACGGGAGCGCGGAAGCGCCGGGGAACGACCCGCACGCGCGGCCCGCAGGGGGAAATCCGGCGTGGATCCGAGACGGAACAACTTCGACGTTCTGAGGCTGCTGTTCGCGACGCTGGTGATCTTCTCCCATTCGTTCGCGCTCGTCGGCCAGGCGGAGCCGGTGCTCTGGGGCCGGACGCTCGGCAACCTCGGCGTCCACGGGTTCTTCGTGATCAGCGGCTACCTGATCGTGCAGAGCTTCCTGCGCAGCCGGTCACTGCTGCAGTACGGCATGAACCGGGTGCTCCGCATCGTGCCGGGGCTCGTGGTGGCGCTCATCCTGTCGAGCCTCATCGCGCTGAGGCTGCACAGCTTCGCCAACAATCCGGTCCCGTACATCTCGAACGGGCCGGTGTGGACACTGACCTGGGAGGTCGTCTGCTACGCGGCGGTGGCCGTGCTCGGCATCGTCGGGGCCCTCAACCGGACCGCCTTCCCCGCCGTCTTCGCGGCGGGCTGGGTGCTCTACCTGGCGGGCATCGGCGACACGTCCGACTTCATGCTGGCGATCGTGCCGATGTTCCTGATGTTCGCGGCGGGTGCGCTCTTCGCCCTGTACCTCACGAAGATCAGGCTGGAGGTGCTGATCCTCGCGCTGATCGGTCTCGCGCTCACGGCGGACTTCGGCGTCTTCTCGGCCGTCGTGCGCTTCGTGATGGCCGGGGTGCCCTTCCTCTACGGGCCCGACGTGAGCCTTGGCGAGATCCACCGGGTCATCTATCTCGCATCCTTCCCGGTGGTCGTGATCTGGGTGGGCAAGCTGGCCCGGCCGTCGCTCCCGCTGCGGAACGACATCTCCTACGGCACGTACATCTACGGCTGGCCCGTGGCGCAGGTGCTGGTGTTCGCCGCGCTCAAGTGGGCGCTGCCGCTGAACCCGTGGCTGCTGTTCCTGGCGACCATGCTGATCACCCTGCCCATCGCCTACCTCTCGTGGAGGCTCATCGAGAAGCCGGCGCTCGGGCTGAAGCGGCGCTTCCGCAAGCGCGCTCCTGCTCCCGCTCCGGAGCCGGAGTCCGCGGGGCCGGAGTCCGCGGAGGAGGAGCGGCCGGAGCCGGTCGGCGTCTGACCGGGCCGGCTCCGGCCGCGCGGGTCAGCGCGAGCGTTGGTAGACGCGGAAGGCGCTCGTCGCCCAGGCGGCCATGACGACCGCGAGGGCCAGGAGCAGCCCGGCATGCGCCCACAGAGCGCCCCAGTCGGGATGCGCGCTGAGCGCCTGGCGTCCGACGATCACGGCCCACTCGAACGGGTTGTACGCCGCGACGTTCTGCACCCATTCCGGCGACAGCTTCGTGTTCATGATCGCGGAGCTGAGGAACATGAGCGGCAGCGTGATGAGCTGCGAGATGCCGATCAGCGCGGTCTGCTCGCGCGCCAGCAGCGCGACGGCGTTCGACAGCGAGCAGAACACCGCGGTCAGGAGCACGACTCCGAGCAGCAGGAGCAGGATGCCGGCCAGGCCGCCGTCGAACCGCGCCCCCGCCCAGAACGCGATCGCCAGCACCACGAGCGACTGCGCGACCGCGAGGATCGACTGGTACACGAGGGTGGAGACGATCATCGCCCCGCGGTTGGTCGGCGAGGTGAGGAAGCGGTCCATCACGCCGCGGTCCATGTCCTGGATGTAGACCGTACCCGACCAGGCGCTTCCGAACAGGGCCAGCATCATGACGACGCCCGGCGTGAGGTACTCGAGGTAGCTCTGGCCGACGCCGAAGCCGGGGATCTCGATGACCGACTTGAACAGCTGCCCGAACAGCAGCAGCCAGATCACCGGCTGCACCAGATTCATCACCAGGAAGGCCGGCATCCGCCACGCCGCGCGCAGCTGACGGCCGGTCAACAGGAGCGTGTGACGGAAGAAGGTCGGGCCGCCGCGGCGCAGGGTCCGGGACGGGGTGACGGCGATGGTGGTCACGATGCGCTCTCCAGAACGGACTCGGCGGACTCCTGCGCCCGCGTGAAGGTGCGGCCGGTGTGCCGCAGGTAGACGTCGTCCAGGCTCGGCCGGGCGACCGTGGCGGAGGCGACGGCGACGCCGGCGGCCTCCAGGGCGGCGAGGGCGAGCGGGAGCGTGGCCGCTCCGCTGTCGGCGCGGGCGCGCAGCGTCCGTCCGTCTCCCCCGATCTCGCGCAGCGCATCCACCCGGTCCAGGGCGGCGAGCGCTGCGGTGGGGTCGGCGTCGCCGCGGAGCTCGACGATGATCGCGTCGCCGCGGAGCCCGTTCTTGAGCTCCTCGGGCGTGCCGCCCGCCACCACCCGGCCGTGGTCGACGATCGCGAGGCGGTCCGCGAGCCGGTCGGCCTCGTCCAGGTAGTGGGTGGTGAGCAGCACCGTCAGCTGCTCGTCGGCCGTCATCCGCTCCAGCTCCAGCCAGAGCTCGGCGCGGGCCTCGGGGTCGAGTCCGGTGGTCGGCTCGTCCAGGAAGAGCACCTCCGGCCGGTGCATCAGGCCGATCGCGACGTCCAGCTTGCGGGCCATGCCGCCGGAGTATGACTTCACCTGCCGTCCGGCGTGGTCGGTGAGGCCGAACCGCTCGAGGAGCTCACGGGCGCGGGCTGTGGCCTCCCGCCCGGAGAGCCCCTGCAGCCGCCCGGCCAGCACCAGGTTCTCGGCGCCGGTGTCGGACGGGTCGGACACCGGCTTCTGGGCGACGAAGCCGATGACCCGCCGCACGCGGGATGGATGCCGGGCCACGTCGATCCCGGCGACGTACGCGGCGCCCGAGTCGGGGCTCGCCAGGGTGGACAGGATCTTCATGGTGGTCGACTTGCCGGCTCCGTTGGGGCCGAGCAGACCGAAGACGGTCCCGGCCTCGACCTCGAAGCCGAGGTCGTCGAGGGCGCGGACGGCGGGCTTGCCCCTGCCGCCGCTGTAGGTCTTCACGAGATGGGCGGCGGCGAGCGCCGGCCCGGTTGCGGGTGCCATGGTGGCTTTCCTCTCTTTTTCGATGGCAGCCACCGGCACGGGGATATCCTTGAAGACAGCCCTCGGTGACTGTTGACGCAGGTTCCTCACGGAACGACTGAAGGTGTGGATGGCCGGAGAGTTGCCGCTCTCCGGCCATCGTTCATGCTCGCCCGAGTTATGTAATCGGTTCGGGGTCGGCCGCCTCCTTCCCGAAGGCGCCGGCGGCGATGCGCTCGGTCAGCTCCTCCATGCCGACTCCGTCGGCGAGCAGCCGGTGCAGCTCCTCCCAGGCGTCGTACCCGCCGATCGAGCGGTCGCGGATGCGGGCGGCGAGGTCGGCGACGAAGGCGCGCTCGGCCTGCAGCACGGCCACCCGGTAGTGGAACTCGACCATGAACAGTTCGGGCAGGCCTTTCGTCTGCTCCTGCAGCAGACGGCGCGCGGCCAGGTCGTCGTCGATGCGGTCGCGGCGGCTCTCCAGCAGGCCGGCCGCCACTTGCGGCGGCAGCATCGGCAGCAGCGAGAGCCCGGTCTCGATCGCCGGGTACTCCTTGACCGGCAGCTCGATCAGCTCGCGCAGCCATTCCTCGGCCTCTCGGCGACCCGACTCGGTGATGGCGTAGACCACGCGCTCCGGCCGGTTGCCCTCCCGCTCCGTCTGCGCGACCTCGATGAAGCCGTGCTTCTCGAGCGACTTGATGACCGAATACAGGGAGCCGAAGTTCAGCCGGATGCTGTCCTCCTTGCCCCGCTCGCGCATTGTGGTGGTCATCTCGTACGGATACATGGGGCGCTCCCAGAGGCACGCCAGCACGGCGAGAGCCAGCGGATTCGCCACAGCTCGCTTCGCCACAGGACACCTCCGATCGATTACTCGAAACAGAGTATTCGATTTCGGATGATCACGTCCAGCGCTTTCGCAGCTTTTCCGTCACGAACGCCTGCGGCCTCCGTCGTAATGAGCGGCGGGCGCAATCGCGCCGCCGCCCATCCACCCCAGCGAAAGAGAACGCATGTCCACTGCCACGTCCACCGCCAAGCTGAACACGATGTCCATCCTGGGCTTCGTCTTCGTCTTCATCGCCAGCCCGCTCGCCGTGATCTTCGGCGCTATCGCCCTCTCGCAGATCACCCGCACGGGTGAGCGCGGCCGCGCCCTCGCGCTCTGGGCCATCGCCCTCGGCGCACTGAAGCTCGTGTTCGGCTTCGTCCGCGTCATCCTCGCCGTCACGATCGGCTGGGATGCGGGCTTCTTCACGTACGTGTGGTGACGTCGCCGGTGCACCCTCGTGATCAGCGGACCGTCGCTCGATAGAAGATCGTCTGCACCGGGATCGTGGTGGGGGCGGCCCCGTATTCGGCGTCCAGCCGCCGGGCCACCTCCGCCACGACCGCGTCGAGGTCGGCGGATCGGCGCCGCAGCTGGTCCGCGACGGGGTTGCCCCGGATGAGGCCGTCGGCGAATCCCTCCCAGGAGACGACGGGTGCGTCGTGGGGCACCACGTCGATCCGCACGGACCGGAATCCGGTGGACTGCGCGAGGGTGCGCAGGGCCTGAACGTCGCTCAGCCGGAACGGCACGCTGTAGAACGGCGGCGGGTCGTCCGGGAAGGTCTCCGCGAGGAGGCCGTCGACGATCGCGGCGAAGCGGTTCTCGGCATGACTGTCCCAGACCGAGAAGTGGAAGACACCGTGTGGCACCAGGACGCGCCGCGCCTCGCGGAACGCCCTCGGCAGCTCGGGCACGAACATGATGCCGAACTGGCAGGCGACCGCGTCGAACGACGCGTCGGGGAACGGAAGCGCCTGCGCGTCGGCCACCTCCACCCGGGCGGTCGCGGGCAGCGCCTGCCGTGCGAGCTCGAGCATCTCGGCGTTGAGGTCGGTGATCACGAGCTGGGCGTCCCGGTTCCGGGCCGCGATGGCAGCGGACGAGATGCCGGTGCCGGCCGCGGTCTCGAGGATGCGCCGCGGGCGCCCCTCGGCGACGGCCGCCCCCAGCACGTCGGCGTAGTGGCGGAACAGCACCGGTCCGAGACCGGAGTCGTAGTGTTCGGGGATCGAGCCCTGGAAGGCCGTGGAGTCGTCCACGAGCCCGACCATAGCGCCCAGCGTCCCGCTGGAGAACGCATAAACAATTCGCAGAAAAAATAACGACTTGGTAACTAGATGCCGTTACCTCTTCGTTATATAGTTCAAGAGCAATGGTTGTTTGCTGTGGCAGCCATCGCGGAATGTGATTGCAGGACACTCTTGGTGCAAGGGAGAGGGCCGGCCGCTAGCCTCTGCGGTCGGCCCTCAATCTTTTCCCCCGCCCGTCCTCTCATGCGCCTCCCCTCCTCCCGTCCCGTGGTGGCACGGATGCTGACCAACGCTCATGATGAGAAGATGCGAATGCATTGAGCAGGTGCGGGAGGGTGTGCCATGGCCGAGACGGCGACGCAGGGATCGACGAGTCGCGCGCGGATCAGCGCGGTGGCCGCCTGGGAGTCGTTGTTCCGCGCACAGGTCGCTGTGATGCGGACGCTCGCGGCGGAGTTCCCGACGCGGGACATCTCGTTCAACGAGTACGACGTGCTCTTCAACCTGTCGCGCCAGCCGAACCGCGAGCTCCGGCTGCGCGATCTGAACAAGCACGTGCTGCTCACCCAGCCGAGCGTGAGCCGTCTCGTCGACCGGCTCGTCGCCCGCGGGCTCGTCGCCAAGGAGCCGGAGCCCTCGGACGCGCGCGGCACGCTGATCCGCCTGACGGACACCGGATTCGAGATGTTCCGGCGGGTCGCCGTCGACCATATGAAGACCATCACAGATCGGGTCGGAGGCCGTCTCTCGCCCGAGGAGCTCGAGACCCTCGCCGATCTGTGCGACAAGCTGCGCGATCCCTCCTGACCCCATCCCCGCCCGGATCCCTCCACAGGTTCGGGACACCTTCGCTCTTCCCCCAACCTGAGCGCACGCCTGCCGGAGCAGCGAGCGGCGACGCGTAAGATTGCCGCCACGGACGCACGGTTCTAACGAGGAGAAGACGCATGAGATGGGGATGGGCGCCTGCCCTTGTCGGCTTCGTCGCCTTGAGCGGCCTGGCGGGGGTGCTCGCCGCCGCGGCGGTGACGCCGGCGGTGGCCCTGACGGGCTCGGCGGCCGATTCGACCATCAGCGTCTTCGACGGCCTGCCCGAGTACATCAAGGTCGAGCCGCTGGCTCAGGCCTCCACGATGTACGCGCTCAGCAACGGCCAGCAGGTCCCGATCGCCACGTTCTACTCCCAGAACCGCATCGAGGTCGGCTGGGACGGCATCTCGCAGAACCTCAAGGACGCGGCCATCGCCACGGAGGATCCGCGCTTCTACGAGCACGGGGGCGTCGACGTCACGGGAACCCTGCGCGGCGCGGTGCTCACGGCGCTGCACAAGTCGGTGCAGGGCGGATCGTCCATCACCCAGCAGTACGTGAAGAACATCCTCGTGCAGCGGTGTGAGAACAAGCAGCCGGACCCGACGGCGACCGACGCGGCGCAGAAGAAGCAGCTGGCCGCGTACGAGACCTGCTACGACGACGCGACCAAGGTCGACCCTTCGCGCAAGCTGAAGGAGATGCGCTACGCGATCGGGCTCGAGAAGGAGTACTCGAAGAACGACATCCTGCAGAGCTACCTGAACATCGCCCTGTTCGGCGGCCGCGTCTACGGCGTGCAGTCGGCGGCCGAGTACTACTTCGGGGTGCCGGCGAAGGACGTCAACGTGCAGCAGGCGGCCACGCTGATCGCCATCCTGAACAACCCGGACAACCTGCGCATCGACCGCCCGGACGACAAGGAGAACGGCGCGGCCAACGGTTACCAGGAGACGCTCGACCGGCGCAATTACGTGCTCGACCGGATGCTCGCGAACGGCAAGATCACCAAGGAGGAGCACGACGCGGCGCGTGCCACCAAGGTCGAGCCGAAGATCACCCCGACGCAGAACGGCTGCATGACGGCGCAGCAGTACAACGCGGCGTTCTTCTGCGACTACGTCGAGCGTGTGATCGAGCAGGACCCGATCTTCGGCAAGACCGAGGACGACCGCTCCAACTTCCTGACCCGCGGCGGTCTCAAGATCTACACGACCCTGAACCTCGACCTGCAGAACCAGGCGCAGGCGGCGGTCAGCGCGTACATCCCGCCGACCAGCCCGCGGCTCGACCTCGGCTCGTCGAACGTGGCGGTGGAGGTGGGCACCGGACGCGTCGTGACCATGGTGCAGAACCGGCCGTACGACAACACGGCGCAGCCGGCACCCGGCACGACGGCGGTGAACTACAACACCGACTACGACTACGGCGGGTCCGAGGGCTTCCAGACCGGATCCGCGTACAAGGTGTTCGACCTCCTCGAGTGGCTGCAGGAGGGGCACTCCCTCTACCAGACGGTGAGCGGGACGCAGCACCTGTTCCCGCAGAACCAGTTCCACGCCAGCGACCCGTGCAACGACATCGGCGGGGCGCCGTGGCCGGTCGCGAACGACGAAGGCGAGACCGTCACCGCCACGACGGTGATGAACGCGACGGCGCAGTCCATCAACACGGTGTTCGCCAAGATGGCGACGCAGCTGGACCTCTGCGGCATCAAGGAGCGCGCGCAGGACCTCCTGGTGCACGGCGCGGACGAGCAGGCCAACAAGTTCATGGCCAACCCGTCGTCGGTGCTCGGCACGAACTACATCGCGCCGCTCACGATGGCCACGGCCTATGCCGGTCTCGCCAACAACGGCGTCGCCTGCAGCCCGGTCGCGATCGACAAGATCGTGAACGCCGACGGCACCGAGCACACGGTCCCCAAGTCGCAGTGCTCGACGCATCCGATCGACCCGCAGGTCGCCGCGGCGGCGATCTTCGCCCTCCAGGGCGTGCTGCGCGGCGGCGGCACGGCGGCGTCCGCGAACCCGGGCGACGGCATCCCGATCTTCGGCAAGACGGGCACGACCGACAACTCGGTCGAGAACTGGCTGGTCACCTCCTCCACCAAGGTCGCTCAGGCCACCTGGGTGGGCAACGTGCAGGGCGGCGTCGCGCTCCGCAGCCAGAGCTTCCAGGGCGTCGGCGGCGGCAACGTCAAGTTCTCGATCGCCAAGCGCGTCATCACCGCCCTGAACGCCGCGTACGGCGGAGCGGCCTTCCCGTCCCCGATCGGCAAGTACACGACGGCGCCCGCGGTGCCCAAGCCGGCTCCCACGGCGCCGAGCGCGCCCGGGGCTCCGGCTCCCGCGCCGGGCGCCGGGCCCGGGAACGGGAACGGCGGCAACCCTCCGGGCAAGAAGCCCTGAACCCGCGTCCGGGCCCCACTCCGAGGGCCCGGGCCGGGCACCTACGCCACAGGTCATAGCGGCCGAGCTGTCTATCCATCGGGTGTGATATTCGGACTAGTGTTATCGCGTGGGACGCACACCAGATCCGAATCGCAAGCCGGAGCTCCTCGGCCGCATCATGGACCATGTCGCGACCGAACCTCTCTCGCGGATGACCTTCCGCAGCCTGGCGACCGCGCTCGGCGTCAGCACCTACTCGTTCGTCTACCACTTCGGTTCGCGGCAGGAGATGATCGACGCGATCCTCGAGGAGGGCGTGCGCCAGCAGTCCGAGTCGCTGACGGGCGTCGACGTGACGGCGTTCGACCGCGACCAGTTCCGCGACTGGTACAAGGAGGCGTTCCGCCACTCCCTGCGCGAGAACAACCGCACCGCACTGCGGCTGCAGTTCGAGGCGGGCGCCCTCGAGCCGATCGACCCGGACATCGGCAAGCGCGTCACCACGTCGTTCGTCCACTGGCGGGACACGGTCAAGACGTGGCTCAAGAAGCAGGGCATCGAGAGCCGTCGCGCGGGAGTGCTCGCGCACTGGCTCGTCGACTCTGCGGCCGGCCTGCACTTCGGCTTCCTCATCACCGGAGACCGCACCGGCACGGTTCAGGCGTTCGACGTCTTCCTCACGGCGTTCCTGCGCGAAGCCTTCGGCGACTGACCCGGGCCGCGACCGGACCAGGCCGCCACGGAACGGAGCGCGACCGGCTCAGACCGACGGCCGCTCCGCGACCGCCTTCACGCCCTCGAGCATCTTCGCCCAGTTCGCGCGCGAGTGCTCGGCCGCCTCGCGGGTCGGGTTGTTGTCCTGGTCCAGCGTGATCCGTGTGCCGCCGGGGATCTCATCCAGCTCGAAGCGGAGCGTGTGGTAGTTCTCCGGCTCGTCCGGCAGGCCGCTCAGCGGGCTGAAGTGCGTCAGCACGATCCGCCACGGCTCCTGCAGGTCCTCCAGTTCGATCACCCGGCCGTGGTCCTCGAAGCTCTGGCCCTGCCACTCGCCTCGCCACACGATCCGCGAGCCCAGGCGCCAGTCGGACACCACTTCGGCGCCGAACATGATCTCGGGATGCGCTCCGTTCGAGGTCAGCACCCGCCACACCGTGCGTCGCGGAGCCTCCACATCGATCTCCGCCCTCGCCACGTACTCGCCCATGTGCGCCTCCCGTCCGATGGTGCCGCCCATCCCACACCACGGCGCGCCGCCGCGCAAGGCACGGATCGAGCGGGCCGCCCCGGACCCGGCGCACTCAGCGACGGGCGAGGACGACCGCCTCCCACGGACGCAGGCGCCCCGATGCGGCGGAACCGGTCCCGAGATTGGCCAGCACGACCTCCGAATCGGCCCATCCGGGAAGCTCCCGGGGATCGAACTGCGCGTCGTCGCCCGTGAGGTTCGCGAGCACCAGCAGCGACTCGTCGCCGAGGGAGCGCGTGTAGGCGAAGATCTGCGGATGCTCGGAGAGCGCCGGCTCGTAGTCGCCGGTCGCCACCACCCGCGACCGATGGCGCAGCTCGATGAGGGCACGGTAGTGCGCGAACACCGAGCCGGGATCGCCGACTTCCGCCTCCGCGTTGATCTCCGCGGCGTTCGGGTTGACGGTGATCCACGGCGTTCCCGCGGTGAAGCCGGCGTTCGGGCCGCCGGTCCACTGCACCGGCGTGCGCGCGTTGTCGCGGCTGGTCCGCCGCAGCGCGACCAGCACATCCTCGGCGGGCTCGCCCTGGATGTCGACCGCCTCGGCGTAGTGGTTGAGCGTCTCGATGTCGCGGAAGTCGTCGATGGAAGCGAACGGCACATTCGTCATCCCGAGCTCCTCGCCCTGGTACACGTACGGCGTCCCGCGCATCAGGTGCAGCACGGTGCCCAGCGCCTTGGCGGAGGCGACCCGGTGCTCGCCGTCGTCGCCGAAACGGCTGACGACGCGCGGCTGGTCGTGGTTGTTCCAGTAGAGGCTGTTCCAGCCCAGCCCGGCCAGCCCCTCCTGCCACTTCGACAGGTTGCCCTTGAGGTCGAGCACCGACACGGGCCGGTAGTCCCACTTGCCGCCCGGCCCGTGGTCGAGGTCGACGTGCTCGAACTGGAACACCATGTCGAGCTCCGCGTTCTGCGGGTCGGTGAACCGGCGGGCCTGCTCGATGTCGACGCCGGGCATCTCGCCGACGGTGAGGTAGCGGTCGCCGCGGCCGGTGAACACGCGCTGGTGCATCTCGTGGAGGAACTCGTGGATGCGCGGGCCCTGACCGAAGTACGGATAGCCGTTGCCGTAGAGCCCGCCGGCTGGGATCTCGCCGTCGGGCAGGTCGGTGACCTTGGAGATGAAGTTGATGACGTCCATCCGGAAGCCGTCGACCCCCCGGTCGAGCCACCAGTTCATCATGTCGTAGACGGCCGCACGCACCTCCGGGTTCTCCCAGTTGAGGTCGGGCTGCTTGCGCGAGAACAGGTGCAGGTAGTACTCGCCGGTCTGCGGATCGAGCTGCCAGGCGGGGCCGGAGAATGCCGAGCCCCAGTTGTTCGGCTCGGCGCCGTGCTCACCCGGCTGCTTGCCGTCGCGGGCCGGCCGCCACCAGTACCAGTCCCGCTTCGGGTTGTCGGTCGACGACGCCGACTCGATGAACCACGGGTGCTCGTCGGAGGTGTGGTTGACGACGAGGTCCATCACGAGCTTCATCCCGCGGGCGTGCAGTCCGTCGAGCAGCTCGTCGAAGTCGGCGAAGGTGCCGAACAGCGGGTCGATCGCGCGGTAGTCGCTGATGTCGTAGCCGTTGTCGTCGTGGGGCGACGCGTAGATCGGGGACAGCCAGACCACATCCACGCCGAGCGTCTTCAGGTAGTCGAGGTGCTGGATGATGCCGCGCAGGTCGCCGATGCCGTCGCCGTCGCTGTCCGCGAAGCTCCGCGGATAGACCTGGTAGACGACCGCCGACTGCCACCACTTGTCGTTCACGCGCCCACCCTACCGGGCGGGACGGATCACTCCCGCAGCGCGACTCGGCGGCCGGTGCGCGCGGATTCGCGTGCGGCCAGGGCGACCCGCAGCGCCTCCACCGCGGCCTCGACGGGAGCGCGCGTCGGCGTCTCGGCGGTGTCGACGCAGCGCACGAAGTACCGCGCCTGCTCGGCGAAGGCGTCCCCGGCGTCCGGCTCGGCCGCATCCACCCCGGCGTCGCCGACGACCTCGAAGCCGGTGCGGAACGGCGAACCGGGAGGAAGATCCGACACGCTGAGCAGCTGGGCGGCACCGCCGCCGGCGTACTCGATCGTCGTCACGACCGGCGCGCCGAAACCGGCTCCCGACAGCGGCACACTGGTCACGGCGACCGCCCGCCCGAGGTGCAGCGCCGCCTGGTCGATGTCGTGGATGGCGAAGTCGACGAGCATCCCGCCGGACCGCGCTTCGTCCTCGAGCCAGTCGTAGCCCGCGGGCCGGCCGGAGATGCGGGAGGCCCGGACCACGCGCGGGCGTCCCACCGAGCCGGCCGCCACGCGTTCCGCGAGGGCGGCGTAGCCCGAGAAGAAGCGGACCACGTGAGCCACCATGAGGAGTCCGGAGGCGCGGGATGCCGCATCCTGCACCCGCAGTGCGTCGTCCATGGTCAGCGCGATCGGCTTCTCGAGCAGCACGTTCCGGCCGGCCTCCAGCGCCTGCACCGCGAGATCGGCGTGCGACGGCGTGGGCGTGCAGATGGACACGATGGTGACGTCCGGATCCGCCAGCACCTCGTCGAGTGCGGTGGCCCAGCGGGCGTCCGGCGCATCGGCCAGGTCCGGCCGGTGTCGCGGAGAGACGACCCAGCGGACCGGCACCCCGGCGCTCCGCCAGGCGGCCGCGTGCGCGCGGCCCATCCGGCCGGCGCCGACGATCGCGGCGGCATGGCGCGCGGCACCGTGCCGCGCGGCGGCGTGCTGCGGCGAGCCGTCCGTCATCGCACGACGAGGTCGACGCGCGCCGGGTCGAACACCGAGTCGAGGATGAGCCGGCCGGCACCGCCGATGCCTGCGTTCTCCTTGGCGACGCTCACCGCGATGTCGAGCTGGTCGGTGATCATCGGAAGGCAGGCGGAGTAGATGGCGGAGCGGACACCGGCGACGAACGCCTCCGCCTCCCCGAGGATGCCGCCCAGCACGAGGCGCTGGGGGTTGAAGAAGTTCATGATGGTGGCGAGCACGCCGCCGGTGCGGAGTCCCGCCTCCCGCAGCTCCTGCGTGGCACGGGGATGCGCGTCCCGCGCGAGGGCCAGCACCTCCCGGGTGTCGGAGATGTCGACGCCGGAGGCGCGCAGCGCCTGCACGATCGCCGCGCCGCCGGCCACCGCATCCAGGCACCCGATGCGGCCGCAGGAGCAGAGCACGTCCGGCGCGCCGGGCACCGTGACGTGGCTGATGTCGCCCGCCATGCCGTGGTGCCCGTGATAGACGCCGCCGAAGGCGACGATGCCGCACCCGATGCTCGATCCGGCCTTCACGAAGACGAGCTCGCCGACCTCGCCGCCCAGCCGGTCGTACTCCCCCAGGGCCATCAGATTGGCGTCGTTGTCAACAGCGGCCGGGAGACCGCTGATCGCGGTCAGCTCGGCGGCCACATCCACGCCGTTCCAGCCCGGCATGCGCGAGGGCGACACCATGCGACCGGTGGTGGAGTCGACGGGGCCGGGCAGGCCGATCCCGAATCCGCGCAGCGTCTGGCCGGGCGCCGCGTTGGCGGCGGTGAGCTCGCGCCCGACGGCGGCGATCCAGCCGAGCACGGCCGCGGGTCCCTCGGCGATGTCCATGCGTTCGGTGCGGGACGCGATCAGGCGGCCGGAGAGGTCGATCAGCCCGAATGTCGCGTGGTGCGAGCCGAGGTCGGCGGCGCAGACCACGCCGGTCGACGCATCCACCTCGAGGGCGCGCGGGCGGCGGCCGCCGTGGGAGACGCCCGCCCCGGCCTCGCGCAGGTAGCCGGCGGCGATGAGAGCATCCACCCGCTGGGAGACGGTGGAGGGCGACAGTCCCGTGCTCCGAGCCAGGTCGGCGCGCGAGCGGGAACGCCCGGAGCGGACGAGGTCGAGGATGCCTCCCGGCGTGCCGGGGCCGGTCTGAACCGGCGTCCCCTCGATCGTGCTCGTCATGGCATCCCCTCGACGGCGAGCGTCCATCGCCCGCACTGCGTTGAGGATACTGTACCGACTTTGTTCGATATCGCATGAAGTAAATTCGATATTGCGGTTATCGGCGAACACTTAGTACGCTCATCGAAACCTGCCCGACAACGATGCGAGGAACGATGACAGCAACCGACGCACGGCCGATGGTCAGCCTGCGCGGAGTCGACAAGCACTTCGGCGACCTCCACGTGCTGCAGAACATCGACCTCGACGTGGCCGAGCGTGAGGTCGTCGTCGTGGTGGGTCCGTCCGGATCCGGCAAGTCGACGCTGTGCCGCAGCATCAACCGCCTCGAGACCATCGACTCCGGGGAGATCCGCGTCGACGGCGAACTGCTCCCCGCCGAGGGAGCGCCCCTCGCGAAGCTCCGCGCCGAGGTCGGGATGGTGTTCCAGTCGTTCAACCTCTTCGCGCACCGCACCATCCTCGACAACGTCACGCTGGCGCCGCTCAAGGTCCGCAAGCTCGGCAAGGAGGCGGCGAAGGCGCAGGCGATGGAGCTGCTCGACCGCGTCGGCATCGCCGACAAGGCGGACAGCCACCCGGCACAGCTCTCCGGCGGCCAGCAGCAGCGTGCGGCCATCGCACGCGCCCTGGCGATGCAGCCGAAGGTCATGCTGTTCGACGAGCCGACGAGCGCCCTCGACCCGGAGATGGTCGGCGAGGTGCTCGACGTCATGACCTCCCTGGCGTCCGAGGGCATGACCATGATCGTGGTCACGCACGAGATGGGCTTCGCACGCCGAGCGGCCGACCGCGTCGTCTTCATGGACCGGGGCCAGATCGTCGAGCAGGCCCCGCCCGCACAGTTCTTCGACTCGCCGGCCACCGCGCGGGCGCAGTCGTTCCTGGCCTCCGTGCTGTCGCACTGACCCCCGCGTCGCACGAGGCCGCGCACCACCGCTCCACATCACACCCCGTCCACATCAGAAAGGGATGCATCCCATGACCCGCAGCATCCGCAGGAAGAGCGCCGTCGCCGGCGTCCTGCTCGCGGCCGTGACGCTCGCCGTCACCGCCTGTTCCGGAAACACGGCACTGCCCGGCAGCGACGCCAGCTCGACCGCGTCCGGAGACTCCGTGCTCGCCGGCGCGCCGGTCGCCAAGGCCGACCTCATCCTCTCCGGCTCGACCATGGAGAAGATCAAGAAGCGCGGCAAGCTCATCGTCGCCGAGGCGCTCGACGCCCCGCTGCTGTCGCAGCAGGACCCGACCGACCCGTCGAAGGTGAACGGCTTCGACGCCGAGCTCGCCAAGCTGCTCGCCACCTACATCCTGGGCAAGCCGAACGTGGAGATCGTTCCGCCGGCGTCCGAGACGCGTGAGGCGATGCTGCAGAACGACACGGTGGATGTCGTGTTCAACACGTACACGATCACCGAGGAGCGCGCGAAGCAGGTCGACTTCGCGGGTCCGTACTTCGAGTCCGGCCTGGCCGTCGCCGTGAAGAGCGACAACAAGGACATCTCGAGCTACAAGGACCTCGACGGCAAGACCGTGATCGTCGGCGCCAACACTCCCGCTGTCACCGAGGTGCCGAAGATCGCCCCGAAGGCGACCGTCACCGCGTTCGGCACCGACCCGGCCGCCGTGCAGGCGCTCATCCAGGGCCGCGGCGACGCGTACGTGCAGGACTACACCCTGCTCGCCAGCGACGCAGCCAGCGAGAAGCAGATCAAGGTCGTCGGGCAGCCCTTCACCAAGGAGCCCTACGGCATCGGCCTCAAGCACGGCGACGACGACTTCAAGAAGTTCGTCAACGACTGGCTGAAGACCATCCAGAAGGGCGGCCAGTGGGGCAAGGCGTGGAAGACCACGCTCGGCACCGTGACCGACTCCGACGTGCCGACCCCGCCGGAGATCGGCTCCGTCCCCGGTTCCTGAGCCCCGGCTCCTGAGCCCCGGCTCCTGAAACCCCGGAGGCGACGCCTCCGACCAGACCGGCCGGGTGCGCGTGTGAGGCGACCCCCACGTCCGCGCGCATCCGGCCACCTCACCGGGCATCCCGCCCTCCCCCGCCTCCTCCCCGATCCGCTGCGACGAGAGACCGATGAACCCCCTGATCGACAACCTCGGACCCCTGGTCCAGGCGCTCGGCACCACCCTGCTGATGGCCGTGGTGGCCGGCGTCGGCTCCATCGTCCTCGGGGTGCTGGTGACCATCGCCCGCGTCAGCCCGATCCCCGTGCTGCGCGCCGCGGCGTTCCTCTACGTGCAGTTCTTCATCAACGTGCCGCTGCTGGCCCTGCTCCTCCTCGCCGTGTTCGCGCTTCCGGATGCGGGCATCCTGCTGCCGCTCACGCCGACGGCCATCATCGTGCTCACCGTCTACGAGGCCGCGTACGTGGCCGAGGCCGTCCGCTCGGGAGTGAACACGGTCCCGGTCGGACAGGTGGAGGCCTCCCGCGCGCTCGGTCTCACCCTCTGGCAGTCGCTGCGCTACGTCGTCGTGCCGCAGGCGCTCCGCGCCGTCGTCCAGCCGATCGGCAACGTGATGATCGCGCTCGCGATGAACACGGCTCTCGCCGCCGCGGTCGGCGTGGTCGAGCTGACCGCCGCCGTCAACAAGGTGAACCTCGTCGCGGCGCAGCCCATCCTGATCTTCTCCAGCGCCGGACTCGTGTACATGGCCATCGCCCTCGCCATCGGCCTCGCCGCCGGCTGGGTCGAACGGAAGGTGGCGATCGTCCGATGACCGCCCAGCTCATCCCCGACCGCCCGGCGCCCGGGCGCCGCTCCACGCGGCGCGCCGCGGGCCGCTCCACGCAGCGGTACGGCGCCTCCTTCATCTACGACGTGCCCGGCCCGCGCGGCCGCCGCCGCATCCTGCTCGGGTCGATCGTCAGCATCGTGCTGTTCGCGATCGTGATCGGCGCCGGGCTCTGGCAGTTCGCCTCCCACGGACAGCTGGCGCCGGAGCGCTGGGCGCCCTTCACGGAGTGGCCGATCTGGCAGTACCTGCTGGTCGGGCTGCTCGGCACGCTGGAGGCGGCGGCGATCGTCGCAGTGCTCGGCGCCCTGCTGGGCGTCCTGCTCGCCCTCGGCCGGATCAGCCACGTGCGGTGGATCCGCTTCCTCTGCGGCCTGTACATCGAGATCGCCCGTACCGTTCCCGTGCTGCTCGTGATCTACCTCATGCTGTTCGGCCTGCCCCAGATCGGCATCAACCTGCCGACCCTGTGGAAGCTGGTCGTGCCGCTGACGATCGCGAATGCGGCTGTCTTCGCCGAGATCATCCGCGCGGGCATCCTCAGCCTCCCGCGGGGTCAGCGCGAGGCCGCCCTGAGCCTCGGGATGCGCCCGGCGCAGGCGATGGCGTACGTGGTCCTCCCCCAGGCGGTGCGGAACGTGACGCCGTCGCTCGTGACGCAGTTCGTCAGCCTGCTGAAGGACACGTCCCTCGGCTACATCGTCGCCTTCACCGAGCTGCTCTACCGCGGCCAGGTGCTCGCCTCGTACCTGCACCTGCTCATCCCGACCTACGTCGCGGTCACCGTCATCTACCTGATCGTCAACGGCAGCCTGTCGGCGTTCGCCTCACGGCTGCAGCGCGGTTCGCGGCGACGGACGGCGACGCCCGCGGCCGTCCAGCCGATCCTGCCGTCCCTTCCCGTCGTCTCGGCCGTGGAGGGCGACGACCCTGACGTGGACTCCGCCTCCCTCCCCGTCTCGAAAGGCGACCATGACTGACGCCGCGCCCACCGTGTCCATCCCCTCGTCCGCCGGTTCGCCCGCGCTGGCCGAGCTGGCGGTGGTGCGCCGCTCGGGCCTCATCGAGAGCAGGCACTTCGGCAGCCTGGTCGCCCTCGACCCGTCCGGAGCGCCGCTGATCGAGCTCGGTGACGTGGATGCCGTGGTGCTGCCGCGCAGCACCGTGAAGCCGCTGCAGGCGCTCGGGTGCCTCACCGCAGGGGCCGAGCTCTCCGGCCCGGCGCTCGCCATCGCCGCGGGCAGCCACACCGGTGAGGACGAGCACGTGCGGCTGGTGCGGGAGCTGCTCGCGCGCGCGGGCGTCGACGATGCGGCGCTCGGCTGCCCGGTCGACCGGCCGGAGGACGAGGAGACGTTCGAGCGGATGGTCCGCGACGGCGAGGGCCGCTCGCGGGTGCGGATGAACTGCTCCGGCAAGCACGCCGCCATGCTGCTTGCCGCCGCCGCCAACGGTTGGCCGACCGCTGGGTACCTGGACCCTGCGCATCCACTGCAGCAGCACCTCCGCGAGACGATGGCCCGCCTCACCGGAGTGCCGGTGGGTCACGACGCGATCGACGGCTGCGGCGCTCCCCTGTTCGGCACCAGCGTGCGCGGGATCGCGCGCGCCTTCGGCCGGCTCGTGCAGGCCGACCCCGGGACGCCCGAGCGCGCCGTCGCGGACGCGATGCGGGAGCACCCGTACTACGTCGGGGGCACCGGGCACCAGAACACGACACTGATGGAGACGGTCCCCGGCGCGCTCGCGAAAGGCGGCGCGGAGGGTGTGATCGGGGTCGCGGCGGCGGACGGCACGTCGGTCGCGATGAAAATCGTCGACGGCAGCCCGCGCGCGACCACGCTGATCGCCCTGCGGGTGCTGGAGGCGCTGGGCACGCCGATCGACGGCGCCCGCGCCCTGGTCGACCTGCCGGTGCTCGGCGGCGGTGTGCCGGTCGGCGCGATCGAGCTCGGTGCGGACCTCGAGGCGGCGCTGGGGCGCCTCGCGTGACCTCGGTCGAGATCTGCCTGGACGACCTCGCCGGCGTCCGGGTGGCGGAGGAGGCGGGCGCCGACCGCGTCGAACTGTGCGCCGCGCTGGCCGAGGGCGGCATCACGCCCTCGATCGGGACCGTCGGCGGTGCGCTGCGCGCCGCCCTGCGGATCGGCATCCAGGTGCTCATCCGCCAGAGGCCCGGCGACTTCGTGTACGACGAGGACGAGCTGCAGGCGATGGTGGACGACATCCACTCGATGCGCGCCCTGCCCAACCCGTCGGGGGTGACGCTGGGGTTCGTGCTCGGCGCACTTCGGGCGGACGGGCGGATCAATGCGGACGCCACCCGGCGGCTGGTGGCGGCGTGCGGAGAGGCGCCCGTGACGTTCCACAAGGCCTTCGATCAGCTGCCGGACCGCGCGGCGGCCCTCGAGCAGCTCGTGGACCTCGGCGTCAGCCGGGTGCTGACCTCCGCCGGTGCGTCCAGCGCCCTCGAGGGCGCCGACGGGCTCGCCCGGCTGGTGGAGCAGGCGGGCGACCGCATCGCGGTCCTCGCCGGTGGCGGCATCCGCCCGGCGAATGCGGCCGAGCTGGTCGAGCGCAGCGGGGTGCGGGAGGTGCACCTGCGCGCGCCGCTCACCGTCGCGACGGTGGCCGCTGGAGCGCCGACCGCGTACGACCATGGTTCGCGCGAGGTGACCTCGGGTGACGTGGTGCGTGCGGTGGTGGATGCGGTGTCCGGCGCTGGCGCTGGCGCTGCGCCGACCGCCGCTGGGGAGCGGCTCGCATGAGCGCGCTGCCTGTCGTCTTGGCCGTCGACCTGGGCGGCACCGCCATGAAGGGCGCCGTCGTCGCCGAAGACGGGGCCACGGTCTCCGAGTCGACGCGGGCGACGCCCGCCGACGGCATCCTCACCGCCCTGGTCGGCATGCTCGACGACCTCCGGCGCGCTGCCACCGAGGACGGGCACGACGTCGTCGGGGCGGGAGTGGCGACGCCCGGGATGCTCGACGAGCAGCGCGGGCTGGTGCACTACGCCTCGAATCTGGGGTGGCGGGATGTGCCGCTGCTCGACATCCTGCGCTCCGAGCTGAGTCTGCCGGTCGCCGTCGGGCACGACGTGCGCGCGGCAGGGCTGGCGGAGCGGAACAGCGGGGCGGCCCGCGGCTACGGCGACTTCGCCCTGGTGCCGATCGGCACGGGCGTCGCCGCCGCCCTCGTCTCGTCCGGCGGCGCCGTCACCGGCGCGACCGGCGCCGCCGGCGAGTTCGGCCACATCCCGGTCATCCCGGGCGGAGAGCCGTGCACGTGCGGACAGCGCGGCTGCCTGGAGGTCTACATGTCCGGGGCCGGCGTCGCGCGCCGGTACCGGGCGGCCGGAGGCGAGGCGCTGAGCACCCGGCGGATCGTCGAGCGCCTCGGCCGGGACCCGCTCGCCGACCGCATCTGGTCGGAGGCACTGGACGTGCTCGCACAGGGGCTCAACATCCTCACCCTGCTGCTCGACCCGGGCCTCGTGGTGCTCGGCGGCGGGGTGTCGCACGCCGGGGACGCCCTCTTCGGCCCGCTCGGCGAGCGGATGAGCGCCGGGCTGGCGTGGCGCGAGCGCCCGCCGGTCGTGCGCAGCGCGCTCGGCGGCGACGCCGGCCGGGCCGGCGCGGCGCTGCTCGCGTTCGACGCGGCGCGCTGACGCGGCGGCGCGGCACGGCGTCCCGCCCATCGAGGGGTGGGGGGGGGGGCCGGGGGGCCGCCCCCCCCGACGGCGGGGGGGGGGGGGGGGGGGCGGCCCCGCCCCCCCCCCCCGGGGGGGCCCCCCCCCCCGCCTCCCCCCCCCCCCCTTTGCGGGGCGGCCCCCACCCCTGGATGCGCGTGCGCGACGGAGGGCCGCGAGCGGTGAGAGGATGTGCCGGTGGGCGGACGGGGAGTCGCGGCGTATGCCGCCGATGCGGCTGCAGCGCTCGTCGTCACCGCCGCCGCGGCGGCCGCCTGCGCGACGGTGTGGTGGGCAGGAGTCGCACTCTCCGGCGGCACCGCCTCCGGCGGCGGCGCGCAGCTGACCAGCGCTGCGGTGCTCGCGACGGTGGTCGCCCTGAGCCTCGGACGGCGCACTTTTGCGACGCGGGCGGAGTTCGCGCGGTCGGCCGTGCTGCTGCCCGTGATCGGGCTCGTCGCCGGCGCCGTCGGGTGGCTCCTCGTGGCGGTGCCTCCGGTCGGCGCGGCCCTGTTCGTGGCGGGGATGAGCATCCCGATCTGGATGCGCCGGTTCGGGGAGCGAGCGGCGCGGCTCGGCGGCCTGATCGCACTGCCGCTCACCGCCATGCTGGTCGCCCCCGTGCAACCCGCGCCCGACGCGCAGCCGTGGCGCACCACCGTGCTCGTGCTCCTCGCCGGGATCGTGGCGACGCTCTGGGTCGGCCTCGCGCGGGAGATCCTCCTGGTCCTGCCCGGGCGGAAGCGCTCCGCGCGCGACACAGCGCCCGCCGCGTCCCCGCCCCGGCCGCCCCGGCCGCCCCGCGACGGGTCCGCCTCATCCGGGTCCCGACCGAACGCGCGGAGCCGCCGCCTGCCCGCCAGCACCCGCATGGCCCTGCAGATGGCGGTGGCCCTGACGGCGGCGTTCGTCGTCGGCTGGATCGTGTTCCCCGACCACGCGATGTGGGTGGTGCTGACGGCGTTCCTCGTCTGCTCCGGCAACCGCGGTCGCGGCGACGTGCTGCACAAGAGCGCTCTGCGCATCCTGGGGGCCCTCGGCGGCACGATCGCGGCCGTCGCCCTCACCACCGTCGCCGCCTCCCACGCGGCCCCGGAGGCGTCGGGATTCGCGGGGGTCGTCGTCATCTTCGTTGCGCTGTTCGTCGGAACCTGGCTGCGGGGTTACAGCTACGCCTTCTGGGCACTGACGGTCACGCTGGTGCTCTCTCTGCTCCAGCAGCTGACCGGCACCGCCACGCTCACCGGGGAGACCGGGATGCTCGCCGAGCGGATGCTGGCGATCGTGGTGGGCGCGGCGCTCGGCATCGCCGCGAGCTGGTTCGTGCTGCCGGTGCGCAGCATCGACGTTCTCCGCCAGCGCCTCTCGGAGCTCCTCGCAGCCCTCGCCGACGCGGCCGCGGTCGATCCCGAAGATCCGTCGGCGCGCACGGCCGCCCGGCAGCAGGTCGACGCCGCGGTCGACCGCATCCGTCAGCTGGCGCCGGCCCATCGCGCCACCCGGCTGGTGCACGCGGCCCGTCCGCGAAGAGGCGAGCGCCCGACGCTTCCGATCGACTGCATCGACGCGGTGGAACCGCTCCCCGCGGCGTTGGACCGCTTCCTCACGCGACGCCCGGGGCACACCGCCGACCAGGACGCGGACGCCACGTCCCGGGTACGGGCCGCCGTCGCCCGAGCCCGCGCCGCGCTTGCGGAACCCGTCGACCCTGCACGTCTCCGCGCCGGGCTATCCGGGGTCACCAGGGCACTGGGAAGCGACTGAACGCACCCTGATTTAAGTTGTGCACAACTTGGTTGTGTGAAACGATAACGGCATGCCCGTGACCGATGAGATGGTGTGCTTCTCGCTCTACGCCGCGACGCGTGCCACCACGCAGGCGTACCGTACGCTCCTGGAGCCGTGGGGGCTCACCTATCCCCAGTATTTGGTGCTCATCACCCTGTGGGTGGAGGGCGACCAGACCGTCGGGTCGCTCGGCGACCACCTCCAGCTGGACTCCGGGACCCTGTCCCCGCTGCTCCGCCGCATGGAGGAGGCCGGCCTCGTGCGCCGCGAACGCCGCAGCGAGGACGAGCGGGTCGTCACGGTGACCATCGGCGAGCGCGGGCAGGAACTGCGTCCCCAGCTCGCGCACATCCCCGCCCGGATCGCGGCCGGGACCGGCCTGCCGGACGCGCAGGCGGCCGAAGCGCTCATCGACACCCTGCACCGGCTCACGGAGACCATGCACGCCGCGGCGCAGCAACCCGCCCCCGCGGCGAACTGAACACGTCCGGCGCACTGACACGTCCGGCGAATTGAACACGTCCGGCGAACCGAAACACCTGAAAGGCACAGATGAACGTCCTCTACACCGCAGAAGCCCTCTCCACCGGCGCCGGCCGCGACGGCCGGGTCGCCACCAGCGACGGCTCCTTCGCCCTCGACCTGGCCGTGCCCAAGGAGATGGGCGGCTCGGGAGCGGGCACCAACCCCGAGCAGCTCTTCGCCGCGGGCTACGCCGCGTGCTTCCACTCCGCACTGCAGGCGGTCGCGCGCAGCCAGAAGGTGAAGCTCGACGGCTCGTCGGTCGGCGGCCGCGTCGAGATCGGACCGAACGGCGAGGGCGGCTACCAGCTGTCCGTGCTGCTCGAGGTCGTCCTCCCCGGCATCGAGGCGGAGCAGGCCCAGGCCCTCGCCGACGCCGCCCACACCGTGTGCCCCTACTCGAACGCGACCCGTGGCAACATCGACGTTACGATCACGGTCTCGGAGGACTGAGCGATGAAGGCACTGATCCACGACGAATTCGGCGACCCGGCCGAGGTCCTGTCCGTCGACGAGCGCCCGCTCCCCGAGCCCGGCGCGGGCGAGGTCCGCGTGAGGATGCTGCTCTCGCCCATCCACAACCACGACCTGTGGACGGTCCGCGGCACCTACGGCTTCAAGCCGGAGCTCCCCGCCCAGGCCGGCACCGAGGCGCTGGGCGTGGTGGATGCGCTCGGCGAGGGCGTCGACCAGCTCACGGTCGGCCAGCGGGTCGTCACCGGCGGCACCTTCGGCGTGTGGGCGGAGTACTTCGTCACCCGCGCGGCGGGCCTCATCCCCGTCCCGGATGCACTGCCGGACGAGTCCGCCGCGCAGCTCGTGTCCATGCCGTTCAGCGCGATCAGCCTGCTCGAGTCGCTCGACCTGGCGGAGGGCGACTGGCTGATCCAGAACGCCGCCAACGGAGCCGTCGGCCGCATGGTCGCCCAGCTCGGCGCGGCTCGCGGCATCAACGTCGTCGGGCTCGTCCGCCGGGCCGCCGGAGTCGAGGAGCTGCGGGCGCAGGGCATCGAGCGCGTGATCGCGACCGACGACGCCGACTGGCGGGAGCAGCTCGCCGCCCTGACCGACGGCGCACCGCTCCGCGTCGGCGTCGACTCGGTCGGCGGCTCGGCGGCCGGCGACGTGCTCTCGACGCTCGCGGTGAACGGCACACTCGTCGTGTTCGGCGCCATGGCGTCCCCGACGCTGGAGCTCGCCTCGGGCGACATCATCTTCAAGCAGGCCACCGTGAAGGGCTTCTGGGGAAGCGTGGTCAGCCGCGAAATGCCCGCCGACCAACGCAACCGGCTGTTCCAGGAGCTGTTCGCCCGCACCCAGGACGGCACCCTGACCCTGCCGGTCGCCGGCGTCCACACCCTCGCGGACATCCGCGCCGCCGTCGAGGCGAGCGGCCGGCCCGGCCGCGTCGGCAAGGTCCTGCTCCGCCCGTGAGCCCGGCCGGGGTGGGCACGGGCCGATAGCCTGGGCTCATGCTCACCCCGCCGGTCACGCCGAAGAAGCCCGTCGAACGCATCCACCACGGCGACGTCTACGTCGACGACTACGAGTGGCTCCGCGCGAAGGACGACCCCGCGGTGACCGCCCACCTCCACGAGGAGAACGCGTACACCAACGCGCGCACCGAGCACCTGGCGCTGCTGCGGGAGCAGATCTTCGACGAGATCAAGGCGCGCACCCGCGAGACCGACCTGAGCGTCCCGGTCCGCGAGGGCGACTGGTGGTACTACACCCGCACGGTGGAGGGGAAGCAGTACGGCATCCACTGCCGCGCGCCGATTGCCTCCCCCGACGACTGGGCGCCGCCCACCCTCGACGACGACGCCCAGCGCAACGGCCTCCCCGGCGAGCAGATCCTGCTCGATGACAACGCAGAGGCCGAGGGTCACGACTTCTACGCGCTCGGCAGCTTCGACATCAGCGCGGACGGCACCCGGCTGCTGTGGGCGGTCGACACCGAGGGCGACGAGCGCTACACGCTCCGCGTCCGGTCGCTGGCCGACGACGGCGTGACCTTCCCCGACGAGATCACCGGCACGGCGGGCGGCGCGCTCTTCGACCAGACCGGCGCCTACATCTTCTACACGACCGTCGACGACTCCTGGCGGCCGGACACCGTCTGGCGCCATCGCGTCGGCGACGGGCCGGACGTGGACGACGTGCAGGTCTTCCACGAGCCGGACGAGCGGTACTGGATCGGCGTCGGCCTGACCCGCAGCCGGCGGTTCCTCGTGATCGAGGCCGGCTCCAACATCACCAGCGAGGCGTGGCTGCTGCGCTCCGACGACCCGACCGGCGAGTTCACGGTGGTGTGGCCGCGCGTCGAGGGCGTCGAGTACGACGTGGAGCACGCGGTCGTCGGCGGACACGACCGCCTGCTGATCGTGCACAACCACGAGGCCGTCAACTTCGAGCTCGTCAGCGTCTCGGCCGACGACCCGCAGGGGCCGCGCCGGGTGCTCCTCCCCCACGACCCCGCCGTGCGGCTGGAGGGTGTGGATGCGTTCCGCGACTTCGTGAGCGTCGAGTACCGCCGCGAGGGGATGACGCGAGTGGCCGTCGCGCGCGTGCCCGACCCGGCCGGGGAGCATCCCGGCGACGACACCCCGCACGAGCTGCACTTCGACGAGCAGCTGTTCACCGTGGGGGTCGGCGGGAACCCGGAGTGGACGCAGCCGTTCCTGCGCCTCGGCTACGGCAGCTTCGTCACGCCCTCGACGGTCTACGACTACGACGTGCGGACGGGCGAACTCGCCCTGCGCAAGCAGCAGCCGGTGCTCGGCGCGTTCGACCCGTCCCTGTTCGAGCAGCGCCGGGAGTGGGCGATCGCCCCCGACGGCGCCCGCGTTCCGATCTCGCTGGTCTACCGCAACGACCTCGTCACCCCGGGCGAACCGGCGCCGCTGGTGCTGTACGGCTACGGCTCGTACGAGGCCAGCATGGACCCGTCGTTCAGCATCCCGCGCCTCAGCCTCCTCGACCGTGGCGTCGTCTTCGCCATCGCGCACGTGCGCGGCGGCGGGGAGCTCGGCCGGCTCTGGTACGAGAACGGCAAGAAGCTACACAAGAAGAACACCTTCACCGACTTCGTCGCCGCGGCCCGGCACCTCGTCGACCGCGGATGGACGGAGCCGTCGCGCCTGGCCGCACAGGGCGGCAGCGCCGGCGGCCTGCTGATGGGCGCCGTCGCGAACCTGGCCCCGCGCGACTTCGCGGGCATCCTGGCCGAGGTGCCCTTCGTGGATCCGCTGACCAGCATCCTCGACCCGTCGCTGCCGCTCACGGTCATCGAGTGGGACGAGTGGGGCGACCCGCTGCACGACCCGGAGGTCTACGACTACATGAAGTCGTACTCTCCGCTGGAGAACGTGCATGAAACGCACTATCCGCGCATCCTCGCCATCACCAGCCTGAACGACACCCGCGTGCTGTACGTAGAGCCGGCCAAGTGGGTGGCGAAGCTGCGCGAGGTGGATGCGGACCCGCTGCTGAAGATCGAGATGGCCGCCGGTCACGGCGGGGTCTCCGGGCGCTACGCCGCCTGGCGGGAGCGGGCGTTCGCGCTCGCGTGGCTGCTCGACGTCGTGGGGGCGCACCCGTCGGGTGAGTGAGGAGGGCGCCGTGACCCGGGCGTGACTGCGCCGGTTCGGAACGTCTAAGCCGGGTCGACCGGGCGCAATCGTTCCGAACGACCGCAGTCAGCCGCGCCGCGCGGCGGCCGCGGTCAGCAGGCGTCGAACCAGGAGTTGCTGTTCAGCACCGCGTCGCCGCCCACGGCGACCAGGCGCGTGACGCCCGTGTCCTGCATGGCGGAGAGGGCGCTGACCGGGGCGCACCACCCCGTGGCGAGCAGCAGCGGTCCGGGATGCGCGACCGCCAGCACCGCCGCCGTCAGGGCGTCCGGGAAGTTGAGACCGCTCGCCATGTAGGTGACGCCGGTGTGCGGGAGGGTGCGCGCCAGCTCGGCCGCCGTCGAGAAGCGGTCCGACCCCGCGACGCGGTCCGCCGGGACGCCGAGGGTGGAGGCGAGGCCGTCGGTGACCACGTCCGAACCGCCGACCACGGTGGCGTGCGTCGTGCCCCATCGGCGGAGCGCATCCTTCGTCGCCGTATCGGCGGCACCGAGCCAGCCGTTCACGAGCAGCACCGGCCGACCGGTCTGCGCGGCGGCGGCGGCAGCGGCCAGGGCGTCGGGGAACGCGTTGCCCGTCACCACGTAGACGTCGGGCGCGCTCGTGCCGAAGGCGTCGTCGATGATGGCGCGCGACACCTCGAAGCGGTCGGCGCCGCCGATCCGGCGGACATCCGGCGAGAACGGCAGCGCGCGGATCGCGGCGACCACGTCATCCGTGATCGCCTGGACGCCGCCCACCACGATCACCTGCTGCGGGTGGAGGCGGACCAGCTCGGCCGCCACGTTCGGGTCGAGTGCGCCGGGGCGCGTGAGGAGGAGCGTGCCGTGCTTCTTCGCTGCGGCGGCGCCGGCCGAGAGCGCATCCGGGAACGTCACGCCGGAGGCGACGTAGGCGACCGGCACGCCGGCCGCAGAATCGGGGAACGCGCTCTGGGAGACCGCCACCGACGTGGCGAAGCGGTCCGAGGAGGCGACGCGGGACCAGCCGCCGGAGAGCGGGAGGTCGATGCCGACCGGATCCGTCTGCTGCTCGATGGTCACGCTCGGCAGTCGCGTGGTCACGACGGCACGGAGGTCGCGGCCGACATCGGCCACCGTCGACGTGTACGTCGCCGAGGTCGCGCCCGGCATCGGAAACGGATAGCCTCCGGGGCTGCCGCCGCCGAGCCCGTTCCAGCTGGTCCAGCTGTACGTGTCGGTGCCGCCGCTCGGAGCAGCGAGCGACGCGGTCAGTGCCGACCCGGCGGTGGCGAAACCACTGGTCACGGGGCCGGTGATCGTCGCCAGCGGCGGACGGGTGGCGGGCACCGCGACGTTGAAGCAGGTGAAGACGGCGGTGTACGGCTGCGCGTTGATGTTGTACAGGCGGGCGCAGACGTTGACGAGACCCGTGCCGGGAAGGTAGCCGGAGCGGAAGTCGAAGCCCTGATTCGGCCCGGCGGTCGGGTAGACGCGCGGGACGTCCGGCCGCGGATACGCGAAATCGTGGTTCTCGGCGTACCCGATGCTCACCCGGGCGCCACCGGGAGCAGCCGCTGTGAACTCGATGCCGGCCGTCGTGAGGCCGTTCGCCCCACGGTCGTTGAGGTCCGCGGCCCACCCGGTGAGATGCAGCATCGGCCGGGAATCGGTGCCGACGTACGACACCCTCACCGTGTCGATGGACCCGGCCGGCGCGAGCGGAAACACCTGCCAGGCGGCGGCGGGCGCCGCGGGCAGCAGAGCTGCGGCGAGGACGGCGAGCGCGCCGGCGACGGCGACGAGACGGACCTTCATCGAGAGACTCCCCCAACGACGTGTCATGGGTGGCCCTGCGTGCACCGTGCACGCTCCGACCCGTCGCTGGAGTGAGCCTAGCGGCACACGGGCGCGAGCCACGAACGGCTCAGCCGAGATCGTCCGGGTCCTTGCCGGTGCGCTCGCCGGTCTCCAGCGCCGCGATGGCCGCGAGGTCCTCGGCGTCGAGCACGAAGCCGAACACGTCGAGGTTCGAGCGGATGCGCTCCGGCGAGGTCGACTTCGGGATGACGACGTTGCCCAGCTGCAGCTGCCAGCGGATGACGACCTGCGCGGGCGTCACGCCGTGCTTGTCCGCCAGCCGGTCGAGCGTCGGATCGCCCAGGATCCGCCCGCGAGCGAGCGGCGACCACGCCTCCGTCACGATGCCGTGCGCGGCGTCGTAGGCCCGCACTTCCTCCTGCGGCAGCCACGGGTGCAGCTCGACCTGGTTCACGGCCGGGACCGTGGCCGTCTCCCGGGCCAGCCGGTCGAGGTGGTGCGTGTGGAAGTTGGCCACGCCGATGGACCGCGCGCGGCCCTCGTCGCGCACCCGCTCCAGCGCGCGCCAGGTCTCGACGTAGCGGTCGCTCTTCGGTGCCGGCCAGTGGATGAGGAACAGGTCGATCGTGTCGAAGCCCAGAAGCTCCAGGCTCCGGTCGAACGAGCGCAGCGTCGAGTCGTAGCCGTTGTCCGTCCACCACACCTTGCTGGTGACGAAGACATCCGACCGGTCGAGGCCGCTGCGGCGGATGCCCTCGCCCACCCCGCGCTCGTTCTCGTAGAAGGCCGCCGTGTCGATGTGGCGGTAGCCCGCATCCAGCGCCGCCACCACCGCATCCGCCGTCTCGGAGTCCGGGATCTTGTAGACACCGAAGCCCAGCTGGGGGATCGCGTTGCCGTCGTTGAGAGTCAGCTGCGGGATGGTCGGCATGGGTTCATTCTGCCGCTCCCCGCGCGTACAGGTGAGGAGAGGAAAGGAGAACGACACATGGCATTGGACGACAAGACCATCGCGTTCCTGGTGGGCCCGGAGGGCATCGAGCAGGCCGAGCTGGTGCAGCCGTGGACAGCGGTCAGCGACGCCGGCGGCACGCCGAAGCTGATCTCGAAGGAGCAGGGCACGGTGCAGGCCTTCAACCACCTGACCCCGGCCGACACGTTCCCGGTGGATGTGACCCTCGACGCCGCGAGCGCCGACGACTACGACGCCCTGGTGCTCCCGGGCGGCGTCGCGAACGGCGACCAGGTCCGGACTTTCCCTGAGGCGGTGTCGCTGGTCAAGGCGTTCGCCGACGCCGGCAAGCCGATCGCGGTGATCTGCCACGGCGGCTGGGTGCTCATCGAGGCCGGAGTGGTCGACGGACGTACGCTGACCAGCTGGCCGAGCCTCCAGACCGACTACCGCAACGCGGGCGCCACCTGGGTGGACCAGGAGGTCGTGGTGGACGACGGACCGTTCACGCTGGTCTCGTCGCGCAAGCCCGACGACCTCGAGGCGTTCGACCGCGAGATCCTGAAGGCCTTCGAGTAAGAAGCCGTGAGTGTTCCCTGGCAATGGCCTCCATGGCGGTTGCCTCCCTCCACGGGATGCGGGAACGTAGTGCACTCCTGGACCATCGAACGGAAGGAGAGCTCATGCTCACCCTCACGGAGAACGCCAGCACGATCGTCAAGACGCTGACCGAGCAGTCCCCCGAGGAGACCGCCGGGCTGCGGATCAGCAGCAGCAACCCCGATAACACCGCCTTCGCGGCGGCCGTCACCCCGGAGCCGGAGGCTTCGGATCAGGTGGTCGAGTCGGGCGGCGCCCGCATCTTCCTCGAGACGCAGGCCGCCGAGGTGCTCGACGACAAGGTGCTCGACGCGCAGGTCGACGACCAGGGAGCCGTCAGCTTCGCGATCGGCGCGACCGCCTAGTCCGCCGCTCACGAGAAGGCCCGGAGCCGTTCGGCTCCGGGCCTTCGTCGTTCGCGGGGCGGACCGGCGTCAGGCGACGTCCGTCCGCTCCGCCGGCGCCGGGTCGGCGGCGCCGGTCTCGGTGGCGGTCTGGCCTGCGGTCGCTCCGCCGTCCACATCCGCGCCGGGTGCGTCTTCGGCCGGGGGCACCAACTCCTCGGCCACGATGGGATGCGGCGCGGTGCGGTCGTCCGGCAGCCCCCACAGGGGCTCCCCCTCGCCGGCGTCCAGCAGGAATTCGGCCGCCGACGTCCAGAACGGCACGATCTTCATCGGCGGGATCTCCTCCTCGCCGGGGAAATGCGCCGCGAAGTGCACCTCCGGGTCGCCGTTGATCGGCTCCGAGGCGGCGATCAGCCCGTAGTAGTTCTCGTCGTCGACCACGCGCCAGCGTCCGGTCCGGCCGTGCTCCGGCTCCAGCCGCACGGTGTACCCGCCGTACTTGAAGTCGGGGCCCGGGGGCAGGGAGGCGCGTTCGTCCTTCGTCATGCTTCCGTTCTACGGCCGGAACACGACGGCGGCAACTCGTTCACTTGCCTAGCGAATCGGTGTAAGGCCACGGCAGGGCCCACGTGTCAACTCCTCGACTCCCCCGAATGGGTGGCATGGACTGGGCGCGACGAAAGGAGCCCACATGCTGGCAATGACCTATCGCGGCCCGTACAAGATCCGGGTCGAGGAGAAGGACCGACCGAGGATCGAGCATCCCGGCGATGCGATCGTCCGGGTGACCCTGGCCGCGATCTGCGGCTCCGACCTGCACCTCTACCACGGCATGATGCCGGACACACGGATCGGGCACACGTTCGGCCACGAGTTCATCGGCGTCGTCGACGAGGTCGGACCGGACGTGCAGAACCTGAAGGTGGGCGACCGCGTGATGGTCCCGTTCAACATCTTCTGCGGCAGCTGCTACTTCTGCGTGCGCGGGCTGTACTCGAACTGCCACAACGTGAATCCCAACGCGACCGCGGTCGGCGGCATCTACGGGTACTCGCACACGACGGGCGGCTACGACGGCGGCCAGGCCGAGTACGTGCGGGTGCCGCTGGCGGATGTCGGGCCGACCGTCATCCCCGACTGGATGTCGGACGAGGACGCCGTGCTCCTCACCGACGCGCTGCCGACCGGCTACTTCGGCGCGCAGCTGGGCGAGATCGAGGAGGGCGACACCGTCGTGGTGTTCGGGGCCGGCCCGGTCGGCCTGTTCGCCGCCAAGTCGTCCTGGCTGATGGGCGCCGGGCGCGTGATCGTGATCGACCACCTCGACTACCGGTTGGAGAAGGCGCGGTCGTTCGCCCACGCCGAGACGTACAACTTCGTCGAGGAGGGCGACATCGTCCGGATGCTCAAGCACACGACCGACGGCCTCGGGGCGGACGTCGTCATCGACGCGGTCGGGGCCGAGGCCGACGGGGCGGTGCTGCAGCACGTCACCTCCTCCAAGCTGAAGCTGCAGGGCGGCTCGCCGGTCGCGCTGAACTGGGCGATCGACTCGGTGCGCAAGGGCGGCACCATCTCCGTGATGGGCGCCTACGGACCGCTGTTCAGCGCGGTCAAGTTCGGCGACGCGATGAACAAGGGGCTGCGCATCAACACCAACCAGTGCCCGGTGAAGCGGCAGTGGCCGCGCCTGTTCGAGCATGTGCGCAACGGCTACCTGACGCCGAGTGACATCGTGACCCACCGCATCCCGCTGGAGCACATCCAGGACGGGTACCACCTGTTCTCGTCGAAGCTCGACGGCATCATCAAGCCGCTCGTGGTGCCGAGCGCCGCGTAGGACGACCACCGCCGAAGTAAGGAGACCGACATGCCGTACGTGGCGAGTGACCACACAAAGAAGTACGACCCCGAGGCGCTGCGCCAGAGGATCCCCGGCTGGGGCGTCGACAGCGACCCGGCCGACCGCCCATCGCACCCGCGCGAGCGCCTCGAACCGCCGGAGGCGACGGGCGCCCACTGGACCATGCCCGTCCAGCAGGAGCCGACGAGGGGCCGCGAGCGCTCGGTGGAGCACGAGCGGCTGACACCGGTGTTCGGCACGGCACAGCCACTGCACGGGCTGTCCGGCGCCATCCGCCGATTCGCCTACGACCGCTACAGCGAGGGCCAGACGGCGCACTGGCTGGTGCTCGTCGCCGGCGACCGGGTGGATGCGATCACCGAGCACCTGAGGTCGTTCGCGTCACGCCGCCCGGACGACCCGATCACCGAGTCGGGCGTGCTCGGCGAGGTGGGCCACCATCCGATCTCGTCCCGGTTCGGGGTGCAGCGCGCCGACCTCAGGCACACCTGGCTCGACCCGATCATCGTGGTGGGACCGTGGGTGCTCGCCGGAGTGTTCGCGGTGCGGACGGTCGCGAAGCTCGTGGGACGCCGCTGAGCCGGCCGGCTCGTGGATGCGGTGGGGCCGCGCTCTGACCGGGTGGAATCCCCCGGTCAGAGCGTCGCCGTGAGCACTCCGCCGTCGGCCCGGACAGCGGCGCCGTTGGTCGCCGACGCGAGCGGGCTCGCCAGGTAGGCGACCAGCGAGGCGATCTCATCCGGGTCGATGAAGCGCTCGAGCAGCGTGGTGCGGTTCTGACCGATGATCGCGGCCTTCACCGCGTCGACGGGGGCCGACTGGGATGCAGCGATCGCCTCGACCGTGTCGGCGACGCCGTCCGAGTAGGTCGGGCCGCCGAGGACGGTGTTGACCGTGACGGCGGTGCCGCGCGTCCGCTTGGCCAGGCCGTTGCTGAGCGCGATCATCGCGGCCTTGGTGACGCCGTAGTGGACCATGTCGGCCGGGACGTTGACGCCGGACTCGCTGCTGATGAACAGCACGCGGCCCCACCCCCGCTCGATCATGCCGGGAAGAGCGAGGCGCGACAGGCGCACGCCGCTCATCAGGTTGACCTCGAGGTAGCGCGCCCACTCCGCGTCGTCGATGGTCTCGAACTCCGCGAGCCCGAACATCCCGACGTTGTTGACGAGGATGTCGATCTCACCGAGTGCGTCCGAGTCCAGGAGCGCGCCCATGCGGGCCGGGTCGGCGAAGTCGACGACCACGCCCGAATGCTCGACCCCCGGGTGCGCGGTCCGCAGCCGCGTCACGGCCGCCTCCAGAGTCTCCGGATGCCTCCCGCTCAGGATGACCCGTGCGCCCTCCGCGGCGAGCCGATCCGCTACGGCGAATCCGATGCCCCGTGTCGATCCACTGACGAATGCGCTTCTGCCCGCGAGCTGGAGGTCCATGCTCGATCCTTCCTGCGGCATCTCGTGCCGGGTCGATGACTTGCTTAGGCAAGTGACACTACCTCTGCTGACTTGCTTGAGCAAGTCCGTTAGACTCCGGTCATGACCGCAGCACTCCCCCCGTCCGGTCTCGATCCCGATCAGCTCGAAGCCTGGGCGGCGATCGCCACACTCCTCGAGCGGCTGCCGGCAGCGCTCGACGCACAACTGCAGCGCGACAGCGGTCTCACCCACTACGAGCACGGCCTGCTCTTCGCGCTAGACACGGCGCCCGACCGCACGCTGAGGATGAGCACGCTCGCCGGATACGCCAGCAGCACCCTGTCGCGCCTCTCGCGTGCGATCTCCCGATTCGAGAAGAACGGCTGGGCGCACCGGCAGACCGACCCGGCGGACGGCCGATTCACGCTCGCGATCCTCACCGACGCCGGGCACGAGCTGGTGGGCCGGTCCACGCCGGCGCACCACGCGCTCGTTCAGGAACTGGTCTTCGACCGGCTCACCCGGGCCCAGGTCGCGCAGCTCCGGCAGATCAGCGCACGGATCAACGCCGGGATCGGCCCGGCGCCGACGTGGGTGCCCCCGAAAGCCGACGGCTGACCGGCCGGGCGTCGCGGGAATCCGTACATAGCAGCGCGGGATGAACCACGCGTTCTAGTCGCACATCCGTGCGCAACCGTCAATCGACTGCCGACCCCGGAGCGGCCGTCATTGGATGGTCTGCAGTGCACGGGCGGCCTCAACCCCGCTCGGCCGCCCGTGCACCATTCCGCTGTCGCCGCGGCTCGCGTTACGGCGCCGCCAGCTCCTCGGCCACGTCGGACCGGCTCTGCTGCTGCTCCTCGCGGTCCTGCTCGGCTTCGGCGTCGCCGCCGCGGAACTGCGTCATGTACAGGTCGTAGTACGCGCCGCGCCGGGCGAGCAGGGTGGCGTGGTCGCCCTGCTCGACGATGCGGCCGCTCTCCATGACCAGGATGGTGTGCGCATCCCGAATGGTGGACAACCGGTGCGCGATCACGAACGACGTGCGGTCCGTGCGCAGAGCCGCCATCGCGTGCTGCACCAGCAGCTCGGTGCGGGTGTCCACGGAGGAGGTGGCCTCGTCGAGGATGAGCAGCGACGGGTTCGCGATGAACGCCCGGGCGATGGTGATCAGCTGCCGCTCGCCGGCCGAGACGTTGCCGCCCTCGGCGTCGATCACGGTGTCGTACCCGTCGGGCAGCTGGCGCACGAAGCGGTCGACCATGGTGGCCTTGGCCGCCGCGATCACCTCGTCGTCGGTGGCGTCGAGACGTCCGTAGCGGATGTTCTCGCGGATCGTGCCCGAGAACAGCCAGGCGTCCTGCAGCACCATCCCGACCTGGCCGCGGAGTTCGGCCCGCGACAGGTGCGTGGTCTCGATGCCGTCGAGGCGGATGGCTCCGCCGTTCAGCTCGTAGAACCGCATGATCAGGTTGACCAGCGTCGTCTTGCCCGCACCGGTCGGGCCGACGATCGCGACCGTGCTGCCCGGCTGGACACTGAGCGACAGGTCGGTGATGAGCGGCGTCTCCGGCTCGTAGGAGAAGTCGACGTGGTCGAGCTCGACCCGGCCGTCGGCCCGCTCCGGCAGGTGCTCGGTGGCCGTGTCGGGCGTCTGCTCCTCGGAGTCGAGGAACTCGAACGTCCGCTCCGCCGACGCGACACCGGACTGCAGCATGTTCGCCATGCCGGCGATCTGGCCGATCGGCTGCGAGAACTCCCGCGAGTACTGGATGAACGCCGTCGCGTCGCCGATGGTCAGCTGACCGGCCGCGACCTTCAGTCCGCCGACCACCGCGATCAGCACGTAGGAGAGGTACGACACGAAGTTCATCGCCGGCATGATGCTGCCGGAGACGAACTGCGCGCCGACCTGCGCCTTGTGCAGGGTGGCGTTGCGGGAGTCGAACTCGGCGAGCATGACCTCGTCGCGGCCGAACGCGCGCACCAGGTCGAGCCCCGAGTACGACTCCTCGATGTGCCCGTTGAGCGCGCCGGTCGAGGCCCACTGCGTGGTGAACAGCTTCTGCGAGCGCGACCCGATCACTCCGGCGATGACACCGGAGAGCGGGATGGAGATCAGCGCGATCAGCGCGAGCTGCCACGACACGATGAACATCATGATCCCGATGCCGATCACCATCAGCACGGACTGGATGAGCTGCGAGAACGCCTGCTGCAGAGCCGTCTGGATGTTGTCGACGTCGTTGGTCACGCGCGACATCAGGTCACCGCGCTGCCGGGTGTCGAAGTAGCTGAGCGGCAGCCGGTTGAGCTTCGCCTCGACGTCCTTGCGGAGACCGTAGACGACCCGCATCACCAGGGCGTTGAGCAGGTAGCCCTGCCACCACTGCAGCAGCGACGCGACGAGGTACATCGTCAGCACGATCAGCAGCAGGCGCCCGAGCTCGGTGAAGTCGATCCCCTCGCCGGTGGTGACGCCGGAGGCGGCCACGACGTCCGCGAGCTGGTTCTGGCCCGAGGCGCGCAACTGCTCGATGACCTGGTCGACCGGCACCCCCGGAGGGAGCTGCGAGGCGATGACGCCCCGGAAGATCACGTTGGTCGCATCACCGAGGATCTTGGGCGCGATGACGACGAGCACGACCGACACGACCGTGAGGAGGGTGACCCACGCCATCCCGAGCCACTCGGGCTTCAGCAGGCTCATGAGCCGCTTGAAGGACGGCCAGAAGTTCTTCGCCTTCTTGGCCGGCGCGCCGCCGAACATGTCGCCGTCGGCCTCGGTGGGCGTGAAGTCGTACTCCTCCTCCAGCTCGTCGAGGACGATGTCCTTCGCGGTCGGCGTCTGCCCGTCCTCCGGGCGGCCGCCGCGCTTCTTGCGTTCCGTGGTGCGCGCCATCTCAGGCCACCTCCAGGCTCAGCTGCGACTCGACGATCTCGCGGTACGTCTCGTTCGTCTCGATCAGTTCGTCGTGGGTGCCCTGGCCGACGACCTGTCCGTCGTCCATGACGATGATCGTGTCGGCCTCGCGGATGGTGGACACCCGCTGCGCGACGACGATCACCGCGGCATCACCGGTGGCGTCGTCGAGCGCTCGTCTCAACCGGGCGTCCGTCGCGACGTCGAGCGCCGAGAACGAGTCGTCGAAGAGGAACACCTGCGGCCGCGCCACCAGCGCACGCGCGATGCACAACCGCTGGCGCTGGCCGCCCGAGACGTTGGTGCCGCCCTGGGCGATGCGCTCGTCGAGGCCGTGCTCCTTGGCGCGGACGAAGTCCTCCGCCTGAGCGATCCGCAGCGCCTCCCACAGCTCGTCGTCCGTCGCGTCGGGACGCCCGAAACGGAGGTTGCTCGCGATCGTCCCCGTGAAGAGGTAGGGACGCTGCGGCACGAGCCCGAGCACGCCGGCGATCTGCGCGCGGCTCAGCCCATCGACCTCGACGCCGCCGATGCGGACGTGGCCCTTCTGCGGCGTGAAGAGGTTGGCGATGACCGACACGAGCGTGCTCTTGCCGGACCCGGTCGATCCGACGATCGCGGTCACACGGCCGGCCTCGGCGGTGAACGACACGTCGTTGAGCACGGGCTTCTCGGCCCCCGGGTAGCCGAACGTCACGCGGTCGACCTCGACCCGTCCGTCGCGCGGGGCTCCGGCCGCCGCTCCGCCCTCGGCGGAGCTGCTCGGCACCGCGCCCAGCACCTCCTCGATGCGCTCCGCGCAGACCATGGCGCGCGGGATCATCATCGCCATGAAGACGCCCATCATGACGGCGACGAGGATCTGCAGCAGGTACTGCAGGAACGCCGTGAGCGCCCCGATCTGGATGTCGCCGGCATCCACCCGGTGCCCGCCGAACCACAGCACGGCGACCGTCGCCGCGTTGAGGATGAGCATGATGACCGGGAACATCAGCACGAACACGTTGCCGACCTTCACCGAGATCCGGGTGAGCGCGGCGTTGGCGTCGTCGTAGCGGTCCGTCTCGAACTTCTCGCGCACGAACGCGCGGATGACGCGGATGCCGACGATCTGCTCGCGGATCACGCCGTTCACGCCGTCGATCCGCTCCTGCATGACGCGGAACATCGGCAGCAGCACCGCCACGAGGATCCCGACCACGACGAAGAGCACGGCGACAGACACCCAGATCAGCCACGACAGCCCGGCGTCGACGCGCACCGCGAAGATGATGCCGGCGATGCACATGATCGGCGTCGACACCATGAAGTTGAAGGTCATGAGCAGCAGCATCTGCACCTGCTGCACGTCGTTCGTGTTGCGGGTGATCAGTGTCGGGGTGCCCCAGCGCGCGAGATCGAGCGAGGGGAGCGCATCCACTTTGCGGTAGAAGGAGCGGCGGATGTCCTGGCCGGCGGACATCGAGGCGCGGGCCCCGAAGTAGGTGGCGGCGACGGCGGCGATCACCTGCACGAAGCAGACGACCAGCATCATGCCGCCGGTGCGCCAGATGAAGTCGGTGTCGCCCTTCACCACGCCCTTGTCGATGATGTCGGCGTTGAGGGTAGGCAGGTAGAGGGCGGCCATGGTCGCGATCAGTTGGAGGACCACGACCGCGGTCACCGCGCGCCAGTACGGGCGCACGAAGCGAAGCGATAGGCGAAGCAGAGTCACAGTTGTTCCCGGGTGTGCTGTGTGATGGATATGACCGCCGGTGATGCGGCATGACCGACGCTAGCGGGGATTGAGGACGCGGAGTGGCCTCAATCCGAAAAGCGGTCAGACGGCGGTGTAGTGGAGATGCAGGACGCCGTTGTCGTAGGCGTCGTGGTGGCGCAGCCGCAACTGCGCGGGCGTGCTGCCGTCGGGGAAGAGGCGTGCGCCCGTGCCCCGGACGAGCGGATAGACGAAGAGGTGGAGGGACCCGAGCAGCCCGTCGGCGAGCAGCGAGCGGACGAGCGACCCCGAGCCGCTGACGTACACGCCGCCGCTGAAGGAGTCGGCGAACTCGCGGATGCGCGCGGGATCGTAGGCGCCCAGCGACCGCGAGTTGCGCCACGTGCCCTCTGCGGTCTCGTCGTCGAGCGACGAGCTGACCACGGCCTTCGGGCTGTCGTTGAAGAACGGCGCCCCCGGGTCGTCGGCCGCGGTGCGCTGCGACCACACCGGGGCGAACATCTCGAAGGTGCGGCGGCCGAGCAGGATGGCGTCGGAGGCGCGGGTGAGGCGTCCGATGTCGTCGCCCATCTCCGGATCGAACCCGAACTCGGCGGTCCAGCTCGGATCCTCGAACACACCGTCCAGCGAGACGAACTCGTGCACAGCGATGCCACCCATAAGATTCCCCCTTGTCGCGGACCAGCATAGAGGCTGGCGTGCCGTCGTGGAACGGCCTGGCGGGATCCGCTGTCAACCCCTGCACCGCCGTCGGCGCCGCGCGTAGACACGGAGCAGAACGATGGGAGGCCCCGTGACCCGCACCATTGCCGTGACGCCCGACCGGCGGCGGGCAGCGCCGCGCCTGACCCCCGAGGTGGTGCCCGGCGTGCACCGCCTCGAGCACGCCTTCACCAACTGCTACCTGCTCGCCGACGGCGACATGTGGACGCTCGTGGATGCGGCGTTCCCGCACACGTGGGGGCCGCTGATCCGCTCGGCCCACGAGCTGGGCCTCCGGATGCGCGACCTGCAGGGCATCGTGCTCACGCACGGCCACTTCGACCATGTCGGATTCGCGAAGCGCGCGATCGAGGAGCTCGGAGTGCCGGTGTTCGTGCACGCCGGCGACAGACGGCTGGCCGCCCACCCGTACCGGTACCGGCGCGAGCACACGCCGTTCGTCTACCCGCTCGTCTACCCGCGATCGCTGGGCCCGGTCGCCGGCATGATCCGGGCCGGCGCCCTGAAGGTGAAAGGCGTCGAGGAGGTCTCCGAGCTGCCCGGCGAGGGCGTCCTCGACCTTCCCGGGCGCCCGGAGGTCGTCTTCACGCCGGGGCATACCTTCGGCCACTGCGCACTGCTGCTGCCGGATCGGGAGACGCTGCTGAGCGGGGACGCGATCGTCACGCTCGATCCGTACAAGGGCATCCCGGGCGCGCAGATCATCGCGGGCGCGGCCACCGCCGACTCGGCGCAGGCGCTGCGATCGCTCGACGCGATCCGCGCGACGGGAGCGCGCGTGCTGCTGCCGGGCCACGGGGAGCCGTGGCTCGACGGGGTCGACGCCGCGGTGGCGTCGGCCCGGGCGATCGGGCGCAGCTGACGCGCGGCCGGGCCCCCGGTCAGGCCGCCGGTCCGAGGACCTCCAAGAGCCCGCCCTCGCGGACCGCCGCGAGCGAGAGCACCTTGTAGCCTGCCGCGTCGAAGAACACCGTGAGCCGATCGCGCTCGGTGTGCATCACGACGCCGGCGCCCCAGGTCTCGTGCGAGACGCGCGCGGCGAGCGGGAACGGGTCCTCGCCGGCCGCGTCATGCTCCTCCGCCCAGCGGTAGGCGCTGCCGGATGCGCAGGTGTCGCAGTTCCCGCACGGCTCGGGCAGCTCCTCGCCGAAGTACCCGAGGAGGAACTGCCGGCGGCACATTCCCGTCTCGGCATACTCCTGCATCAGCTGCGACCGGGAGTGCTCGATCCGCTGCCGCGCCTCCGACTCCTCGACCGCGCGGGAGGCCGCCTCCCCCGGTCTGACGTCCTCCGCCGTCAGTTCGTCGTCGTTCCCGCCCAGCACCCGCGCGTCGCGCAGCAGCCCCAGCAGACGGCCGAGCGAGCGGACACTGATCCCGGTCCGTTTGGCCAGGTCGGAGCGCGAGAGCCCCGGCTCCTTCTTCACCGCGGCGAACACCCGGGCGAGCTCGTCCGCATCCGGGCCGCCGCCGGAGAAGAACTTCGTCAGCGCGAAGTCCTCCGGCCGGTAGTGCAGGGTCACGACGGCCGGTTCGCCGTCGCGGCCGGCCCGTCCGGCCTCCTGGTAGTAGCTGTCGAGAGAGTCCGTCACCGAGGCGTGGACGACGAAGCGGACGTCGTGCTTGTCGATGCCCATGCCGAAGGCGCTGGTCGCGGTGACCACCCGGGCCCGGTCGTCCATGAACCGCTCGTAGACGTCGTCGCGCTCCGCCCGCTTGAGCCCCGCGTGGTAGGCGGCGGCCGCGACCCCATCGCCCTCCAGCTGCTCGGCGTACAGCTCCGCGTCCTTCCGCGTGGCGGTGTAGACGAGTCCCGACCCGTCCAGCTCGCGGACGTGCTCCACGACCGCCGTGCGCTTCTCCGAGTCCTCCTCGTAGCGGCGGACCTCCAGCCGGAGGTTCGGCCGGTCGAAGCCGGTGGCGAAGAGCCGCGGACGCCGCATCCCGAGCCGTTCCGCGATCTCGGCGCGCACCGGCGGGGCTCCCGTCGCCGTCATGGCGACGACCGGCGGATGGCCGAGCTCGTCGATGACACCGCCGAGCAGGAGGTAGTCGGGGCGGAAGTCATGACCCCACGACGAGACGCAGTGCGCCTCGTCCACGGCGAACAGCGACACCGGCAGCGCGGCCAGCCGCTCGCGCACCTCCGGGTTGGCCAGCTGCTCGGGCGCCAGGAAGGCGAACCCGGGTTCACCGGACTCCAGCGCCTCCCAGTCCCGCTCGCGCTCCCGCTGTCCGGCGGAGGAGTTGATGGCGAACGCACGCGGCACATCCGTCGCCTCGCCGAGGGACCGCACCTGGTCCTCCTGGAGCGAGATCAACGGCGAGACGACGATCGTGACGCCGCCCAGGACCGTGCCGGTCACCTGGTACAGGGACGACTTGCCGTACCCGGTCGGCATCACGGCGAGCACATCGCCGCCGGCGAGCAGCACCTCCATCGCCTCGGCGAGCCGGGGCCGCAGCGGGTCCCAGCCGAACGAATCGCGGGCGACGTCCTGGATGCGCGACATGAGGTCACCGTAGCCGGTCGAGCCGGGCGTGATCTGACGGGTCCGTTGCGTCATCGGGTGTAGGCGCGCTCCTGATCCTGCTCGTCGGCGACCCGCACACCGTGCCGGTAGGCGAGCTCGCCGCCGAGGAAGCCGGACACGCCGACGACGAGGATGCCGATCAGCGCCAGCACGAACCCGGCGACGCTCGGGCTGCTCGGGTCGCCCGCACGGACGATCGCGCTGATGACGAAGAGCACGACCGCCGTCGAGTTGAAGGCGAGGTGCCAGAGCGCCGTGCGCCGGACCCTGGTGCCGGCGGGCAGTTGCGAGAAGTCGAGCAGCCCGAAGACCGCGGCGACGACCGCGCCGATGATGCCGATGACCACGAGCCAGAGCGCTCCGGTCGCGAGCGCCTCCGGGGCGGCGCCGAGCAGCGCGGCGATGTCGAAGACCACCGCAGCGGTCCATGCCCCGATCGGAATGGTGACGACGGTCGCGTGGAACGGGTGCCCGTACGGCCCCGCGATGACGGAACGTGGACGCTTGGCGCGCCGGAATCCGGTGCCCGTGTCGGTGTCGTGGGTGGACATGGGTGCTCCTCTCGAGAGATGCGGCCATGATCGGACGATGCGGCGCGGAGCGGCAGACCCTTCCCCGCCGGGCACCGGGCGCGTATGGTCCCCGACGCATCCCCGTCGCGCGCGCCCGTCTCCCGCACTGCGAGCTGTCAAGGCCTGCCCCAGAACCTCCGCGCCGCCTACGGTGACCGGCATGAGCGCATCCCCTGTCGTCGTCATCACCGGAGCATCCAGCGGGCTCGGGAGGGCCACCGCCCTCGCCTTCGCGCGGCGCCACGCCCGCCTCGTCCTGGTGGCACGCGGCGCTGCCGGGCTCGAAGACGTGGTCGCCGAAGCCCGGGCGCACGGTGCGCGGGATGCCGTCGCCGTCGGGGGCGACACCACGGATCCGGCGACGGGCGACCGCGCAGCGGACACGGCCATCGCGCGCTACGGACGGCTCCACCTGTGGGTGAACGCCGCAGCGGTCAGCTCCTACGCCCGGTTCTGGGAGCAGCCGGCCGCCGAGTTCGAGCGGGTGCTCGACGTCGACATCCGCGGGTACGCCAACGGCGTGCGCAGCGCGTTGGGGGTGATGAGGTCGCAGCGCTCGGGTGTCATCGTCAACGTCGCGTCCATCCTGGGCGAGGTGCCCCAGCCGTACAGCGCCGCCTACTCGATGTCGAAGGCGGCGGTGATCGCCTTCGGGCGCAGTCTGCGCTCCGAGCTGGCCCTCGCGAAGTCGCCGGTGCACGTCGTCACGGTGCTCCCGCCGGCGCTCGACACCCCGATCTTCCAGCACGCCGGCAACCGCTCGGGCCGTGAGGTCCGGGCGCTCCCGCCGGTGTACCCGCCGAGCCGCGCGGTCGACGAGATCCTCGCCGCCTGGAAGCACCCCGCCCGTGGCGAGCGCACCGTCACGGCCGCCGGGCGCACCCTGGTCCGTCAGCACACGAAGCGGCCTGCGACCGTGGAGGCGGCCATCGCGCGCCAGACGGAGCTCGGGCAGTTCCGCTCGAAGCCGTCCGGGCCGACGACCGGCAACCTGTTCTCCCCCTCCGGCGAGCCGCTGAGCGTCAGCGGTGGATGGGGCGGCCGCCGGGCGCAGACCCGCCGGCTCCTGACTGGTGCGGCCCTGATCGCCGGAGCGGTCGCCGTCGTCCGCGCGGTGCGGACGCAGCGGGACTGAGCGCCGCCGCGTCCGCCCGTCCGGTCACCCCGGAACGCGCCGACGGCCTACTGGACGGACCAGCCGCCATCACTCGGCAGCACGGCGCCGTTGATGTTCACGCCGTCGTCGCTCAGCAGGAACGTGATGGATGCGGCCAGCTGCTCCGCGGTCGCGATCGTCGGGATCTGCTGCTGGAACGGCGTCAGGCGCGCCGTGCCCGCCTCCGAGGGATGCGCCGGCATGGGGATGCCCGTCGCCACCCCGCCCGGAGCCACCGCGTTCACCCGGATGCCCTGCGGTCCGTACATGAACGCCGTGCTGCGGGTGAGCCCGACGACCCCGTGCTTCGAGACCGTGTACGCGGTGCCCGAGGCGTTGCCGCGGAGCCCTGCCTCGGAGGCCACGTTGACGATGGATCCGGCGCCCGCGGCCAGCATCGCCGGCAGCACCGCGCGGGTCAGCTTGAACCCGCCGGTCAGGTTGATGCCGATGGTGCGGTCCCACACCGCATCCGAGGTCTCGTGGGCCGGCGAGAAGTCGTCGTTCACGCCGGCGATGTTCGCGAGCGCGTCGATCCGCTCGCCTGCGGCGGCCACGATGGCGTCGATGTCCTCCTGGCGTGTGATGTCGCCGACAACAGTCTCGACGGAGCCGTCCGGAAGGGACGCGGCGAGGTCCGACAGCCGCTCCGCGGTGATGTCCACCGCGATCACGCGACCGCCCTCCCGAGCGATCCGGGAGGCGGTGGCCCGGCCGATCCCGGACGCCGCCCCGGTCACGATCACCGTGCGACCGTCGAAGCGGCCGGGCGTGACCTTCTCGACCCATCCGGTCTCGACATCCTCCGGCATGACGCCGTCGTTGGCCTGAAGCACCAGTCCGTCGACGACGGACTGCGGGAGCTGGCCCTGGCTCATGGCCACGAGCTGCTGGAGCGGGAGGCCGCGCACCGGCGCGAGCATCTCCTCGTTCACGCCGGACTGGGCCAGCAGCCCCTGGATCAGTGGCGCGCCCTTCGGGTGGGCCAGCCACTCTCCGATGGTGCTGTGCGCGGTGAGCGGTTTCGGGTCGGTCATCGTCGTCCTCCTCGTTCGGGATGCTCGGGTGTGTCGAGCGTGGAATCGATTATGACACCGAGTGCCACATAGCACGCTGGGAGAACGTCGTAGCGGATCCGTGACCTCTGGGGGCTTGCCCGGCGGCTCAGGAGGCGTATCCGTGGGTTACATCGATCCGCTGCGCGAAGGAGGCGACCATGGAGACGGTTCTCGCCGTGCTCGAGCGCGAAGACACCGCGTTCGAGATCGAGTTCGAACGCACCAGCGAGCCGCCGTTCGAGCTGCGCCTCCCGTCGCACATCGGCGGGGCTGCGGTGATCGACGTGTTCGACCTGTGCGACTCCACCCTCTGGCCGGAGCTGATCCGCTACCGCTTCACGGAGTGCGTGCCCGTCGTCATCGGATCGCCCGACGACTTCTGAGCCCGCGGGAGCGGACTCGATCGCTGCATACCGCCGTCCGCGGGCCGCTGGCTATGCTGTGCGCCATGAGCACCAAGAGCAGGCAGGGACCGCATCAGGAGGAGACGCTCCAGCTCGGCGAGAAGCGCGGGCTGTGGGGCGCGTTCGCCGGCCTGATCACCGCGGTGCTCATCGCCTACCCGTTGTCCGCGTGCATCGCCTTCGCGACGCATCCCGCCACCCAGAAGCTGTTCGGGGGACGGCTGGAGTCGGCGTCGGCCGGCGGGTTCGCCGCCTTCTGGTGGGTGCTCGCGCTCGGCTGCCTGGCGCTGCCGTTCATCGTCGGTTTCGGGATCGCCCGGCTGTCGGCGCGCGCGGTGATCGTCATCGCCACGATCGTCGTGCTGTTCCTGATCGCGGTCATCGTGCTGGGTCAGATGTTCGCGTTCTAGGCGCGCTGCCTCACCTGGTCGTCGGGCCGCCCGGGCGCCGACGCGTCAGGCCGTCGTGAGCACGACCTTGGCGCCGGCGGGAGCCGCCTCTGCCGCACGGTGCGCCTCCCAGATGTCCGCGAGCGGCTGGACCAGCGGCTCGGCGACGCGCAGCGACCCGTCTGCCGCGTCCGCCAGCAGGCGAGCGAGGGTGCGCCGGTAGGCGTTGCGCCGGGTCGCCACGTACAGGGGCGCGCTGCACACGCGCTCCCGCCGGTCGCGGGCCGCGGCCGCCGCGCCCCGCAGGGCGTCGGAGCGCTCGTGCCCGGCACGCCCGGCGAAGCCCGTGCGGACCAGCACGCCGTCGGCGGCCAGCACGTCGCGGTCCCGTTCCGTCCCCGTGTGGTCGATGACCGCATCCACCGCCCCTCCCGCCGCCTGCCGGACGAGCGCGGGCCAGTCGCGGTCGGTGTGGTCGACGACGTGCGCGCCGAGCGCACGGACCCGGTCCGCCGTCCGGGCGGACGCGGTGCCGACCACGGTCGCGCCGGTGCGCAGGGCCAGCTGCGCGGCGAGCGCTCCCACCGCGCCGGACGCGCCCTGCACCAGGACGCTGCGGGCCGGGCCCGCGAGCTCCAGCGCGTGCGCCGCGGTGATCGCGTCGAGCGGCAGCACGGCCGCCGTCGCCGGGTCGAGCCCGGGCGGCACCGCGACCAGCAGCGTCGGCGCGAGCGTGAGGAACGTGGCGTGCGCGCCCATCAGCGGCAGGACGCCGGCGACCACCGCACCCGAGCGGAGACCCAGGGCGAGCGACACGGCCGACTCCGTGAGGAGCTCGCCGACGAAGTCGTAGCCGGTCACAAATCCGGGGACGGGATGCAGGATGTAGCCGCCGCGCCGGGCGAGCAGATCCGTCGCCCCGAGGGACGCATGCGTCACCCGGACGACGACCTCGTTGCCGCGGGGCGGACGGATCGGCGCGCGGGCCAGCACCATCGCGGAGGCGTCGCCGAACCGGGACACGCGGGCCACGAGGCGCGACGGTCCCGTGTCCCCCGCGCGGATCATCGCGTGGTCAGCCGGCGCGGCGCTGCAGCAGCGCCGCGCGCTCGGGGTGCTTGTCGAACCAGTCGCCGACGTACGAGCACATCGGCACGATGTGCAGCGTCCCGTTCTTCTCGATGTCGTCGACCGCCCACTCCACCAGCTGGCCGGCGTACCCCTTGCCGCGCTGGTTCGGCGCCGTGTACGCCCGCGTCAGCGAGATGGCGTCGCCCAGGATGCGGTAGTCGAGCACCGCAGCCAGCTCGCCGTCGACGTGCATCGCGTAGCGGCTCTCATCCGTCTGGTCGCTGAACTCCGTGGTCATGGGCCCATCGTACGTCCGCCGTCGCGCGGGGGAAGCGGGGTAGGGTGAAACCGTGGGATCCCGACCCGCACCCGAGGGTTCCCGCGCGTTCCGCGACCGAGGTCACAGCAGCCCAGGCCGCCGGCGGCACCCGCCGTCCGTGCGACTCGAGAACCCTGGAGTCCACCCGTGACGTTCGACACCCCGTCGCCCTCCCTCGCGCCCGCGTACCAGGCCCTGCTCGAGCAGGTGCCGATCGGCGAGCACTCCGTGATCGAGGCCGAGACAGTGGCCTACGAGCACGAGGGACTGGCGCTGGAGGGCTACCTGGCCCGGGATGCGCAGGCCGACGAGCGCAAGCCCGCCGTGCTGGTGCTGCACGACTGGTTCGGCGTCGCAGACAACGTCCGCATGCGCGCGCAGATGCTGGCCCGGCGCGGATACGTGGCCTTCGCCGCGGACCTCTTCGGCGCGGACGTGCGGCCGGCGACCGGCTACGACGCCTCCGCCGAGGCCGGGAAGTACTACCGCGACCTCCCGCTGCTCCGCTCGCGCGTGGCGGCCGGCTTCAGCTGGCTGCGGCAGCATCCCGCCGTCGACCCGGCCCGTCTCGCGGTCATCGGCTACTGCTTCGGCGGGACGGCGGCGCTCGAGTTCGCCCGCACCGGCGCACCGGCGCGCGGCGTCGTCTCGTTCCACGGCGGGCTGATCGCCCACGACCCGTCCGACGCCGGCCAGATCGCCGCCTCCCTCCTGGTGCTGACCGGCGGCTCGGACCCGGTCGTGCCGGACGAGGCCGTCGTCGCCTTCAAGGAGGAGCTGCGGGGTGCGCCGCACGTGGACTGGCAGGTGACCACCTACTCCGGCGCCCCGCACGCCTTCACCATCCCGGGCCGCGACAACTACCGGCCGCTCGCCGACGCGCGCAGCTGGCGCGAACTGGTGTGCTTCCTGGACGAGGTGTTCCGGTGAGAGGGGCGGTGCGCTGATGGAGCATCCCCTGCTGTTCGAGCCGGGCGACCCGTTGGTGGAGCGGGTGCGTGCGCTGTGCCTGCGGCTCCCGGAGGCCGTGGAGACGCTGAACCACGGGCGCCCGTCGTGGAAGGCGGGCACATCCGGGCGCGCCTTCGCCGTGCTCGGGGCGACGATGGACCGCACGGACACGCTGGTCTTCAAGCCCGATCCGGCGGAGGCGCCGGCATGGCGTCAGGACCCGCGCGTGTTCGTCCCGAAGTACTGGGGCCCGAGCGGCTGGCTGGCGATCGAGCTGGACCGCGGGGCCGGCGACTGGTCGGAGACGTCCGAACTCATCGAGACGTCGTACCGCCAGGTCGCCCTCCGTCGCCAATTGGCGGTCTTGGATGGGGTCATGTAAGCTCTAATCCGGTCCGCGTGCGGATCATGCGCCACTAGCTCAACGGATAGAGCATCTGACTACGGATCAGAAGGTTGGGGGTTCGAATCCCTCGTGGCGCACTGTGCTGAAGCACAGAACACTGGTTGAGACAGTGAATGCCCCGCTCCTCGTCGAGCGGGGCTTTTTCGTGCGGTCGGTTCCTGTTGATCGTCGGAGAACGGGTCCCAAATCTCCGACACAGGGCTCTGCGGAGGGAGTTTCGCGGCGATCGGGCTCGGATCTCCGACGAACGGGCGCAAATCTCCGACGATCGGAGAAGGCAGCCGGGCCGGTGCCGGGGGGCGGTCAGCCGGCGGCGGGGGGCGCCGTGCTGGCGCGCACCACGAGGCGCGTGTGGAGCACGGAGGAGCGCACCGGCTCCGGGCGGTCCTCGATCTCGGCGATCAGCAGTTCGAGGGCGCGGCGGCCGATCGCCTCGAACTCCTGGTGAACGGTGGTGAGCGGCGGCCAGAACGAGTCCGACTCGGCCATGTCGTCGAAGCCGACGACGCTGACCTCCTCGGGCACCCGCCGTCCCGCCTCGTGCAGTGCGCGGAGCACGCCGAGCGCCATCTGGTCGTTCGCGGCGAATACCGCGGTGATCTCGGGACGCGCGGCGATCTCCTGGCCGTGGCGGTATCCCGAAGCCGTCGACCAGTCGCCGCGGAACACGTCGGGGATGGGTGCGCCCGCCGCCTCCAGCGTCCGCCGCCACGACTCCTCGCGGCGGGCGGCCGAGTACGACTCCGCCGGGCCCGAGATGTGCCACACCGTGCGGTGGCCGAGGGCGAGGAGGTGCTCCGTCGCCTGGCGGGCGCCCTCCGCCTGGTCGGTGTCGACCTGGGGGTAGTCCGGCCGCTCGGTCGAGTCGACGACAACCACCGAGAGGCCCGGCGGCAGCTCGACGTCGCCGCGGTCGACGATGTGCGCCTCCAGCACGACGATGATGCCGTCGACCGCCTGCTCGAGCAGCCGGCTGAAGGCGATGCTGACGTCCTTCTGGGTCGGATGCTCGACCGGCACGACCGTGATCGAGTAGCCCGCGGTGGCGGCCGAGACCGCGATCGCGTCGAGGGTGCGCATGTTGCCGTAGGAGGAGAGCGTGAACATGACGACGCCGATGTTCCTGAACTGCCCGGAGCGGAGCGCCCGCGCGGCGCGGTTGGGCCGGTAGCCGAGCGCCTGCATGGAGGCGAGCACGCGCTCCCGAGTGGACTCCTCGACGTTGGTGAGCCCGTTCGCGACCCGCGACACCGTCTGTGTCGACACCCCCGCGTGCAGCGCGACGTCGCCCAGCGACGGGCCGCGCTTACGGGATCCCGTGCGGGCGGACGGCGTATCGGCGAGCGACTCGGTCATGATCTCCATTTCGTTGCAACTCCGACCTTGCGGCATGTTGACGTCAACATGCTAGAGTAAGCGCCACGATGTTGACGTAAACATCGCCAAGACCACCAACTCGGGAACCACATGACAACGACGTCCCTCACGCAGGCCGGCACCGCGGGCGGCAGCCGCCGCCTCCGGCGGAGCCGCCGCGACTGGCGCGGCTGGGCCTTCGTCGCCCCGTTCATGATCGTCTTCGCGGCCATGATCATCGCCCCGGTCGTGTACGCGCTGTACCTCAGCCTCTTCCGTCAGCAGCTCATCGGCGGCAACGCCTTCGTCGGCCTCGGCAACTACGTCGCCGTCTTCCAGGACGCCAAGTTCTGGCAGTCGCTCGGCCGGGTCACCCTGTTCCTCGTGGTGCAGGTGCCCGTCATGCTGGCGCTGTCGCTGGTCGCCGCTCTGGCGCTCGACAGCGCCCGCCTCCACGGCGCGGCGTTCTTCCGCATCGCGCTGTTCCTCCCCTACGCGGTTCCCGGCGTCGTCGCGGCGCTGATCTGGGGCTTCATCTACGGCGACCAGTTCGGCCTCACCGCCAGCCTGAACGCGCTGCTCGGCACCGGGCTCGCACCGCTGAGCGGCCAGTGGGTGCTGGCGTCGATCGGCAACATCGTCACCTGGGAGTTCATGGGCTACAACATGCTCATCTTCTACTCGGCGCTGCGCGTCATCCCGACCGAGCTCTACGAGGCGGCGGAGATCGACGGAGCCGGGGCCTTCCGCACGGTGTTCAGCATCAAGCTCCCGGCCATCCGCGGCGCCCTGGTCATCGCCACGATCTTCAGCATCATCGGGAGCTTCCAGCTCTTCAACGAGCCGAACCTCCTCAAGCAGCTGGCTCCCAACGCGATCAGCAGCTACTTCACGCCCAACATGTACGCCTACAACCTCTCGTTCGCCGGGCAGCAGTTCAACTACGCCGCGACGGTCGCGATCGTGATGGGCGTCGTCACCGCCGTGATCGCCTACGTCGTGCAGCTCCGCGGCACGAGGAAGGAGCTCCGCTGATGGCCTCGCTGACCGAAACCGGCACCGGCACCGGCACCCGGAACGCCCGCTCCCGCACCGCCCCCTCCCGGGCCGCCGCCCGCAGCAAGGCGGGAGCGTCGTCCGGCCGCCGCATCCGCAAGTCGCCCGTGCTCACGGTGCTCATGGTGCTGTTCGTCATCTACTCGTTCGTGCCGCTGGTCTGGCTGATCGTGAACGCGACGAAGAGCCAGCCCGACCTCTACTCCACGTTCGGGCTCTGGTTCGGCAAGGACTTCAACCTGTTCCAGAACATCGCGGACACCTTCACCTACCGCGACGGCATCTTCGTGCAGTGGCTCGGCAACACGCTGCTCTACGTCGTCGTCGGGGCGGGCGGGGCGACACTGCTCGCGACGGTCGCCGGCTACGGTCTGGCCAAATACGACTTCCCCGGCAAGCGCGCGGTCTTCGCCGTCGTGCTCGGCGCGATCGCGGTCCCCGGCACGGCGCTGGCCGTTCCCACGTTCCTGATGTTCAGCCAGGCCGGGCTGACCAACACGCCGTGGGCCATCATCCTGCCGTCCCTGATCAGCCCGTTCGGGCTCTACCTGGTGTGGACCTACGCCACCGAGGCCGTCCCGACGGAGCTGCTCGAGGCGGCGCGGATGGACGGAGCGGGTGAGTTTCGCACCTTCTTCACGATCTCGCTGCGGCTGCTCGCGCCCGGGATCGTCACGGTCGCCCTGTTCGCGATCGTCGCCACCTGGAACAACTACTTCCTGCCGCTCATCATGCTGAGCGATCCGACCTGGTACCCCCTCACGGTCGGCCTCAGCCAGTGGAGCGCGCAGGCGACCGGGGTCGGCGCCCAGCCGATCTTCAACCTCGTGATCACCGGATCGCTCATCACGATCGTCCCGATCGTGGCCGCGTTCCTGGTGCTCCAGCGCTACTGGCAGTCGGGTCTGGCCGCCGGAAGCGTCAAGCAGTGACACCATCCCAGCCCACCCCTCGCACCCTCATTCCACGAAGAAGTGAAAGGAAGCCCATGAAGCGCACCATCGGGTCCCGCACCCTGCGCAGGACCGTCGCGGCCGCGATCGTCAGCACCGTCGTCGGCATCTCGCTCGCCGCCTGCTCCGGCGGCGCCTCGTCCTCCGGCGGGAGCGCCTCGGACATCGACTCCGCCCTCAAGCAGGGCGGCACGATCACCTACTGGTCGTGGACGCCGTCCGCCGAGGCGCAGGTCGCCGCCTTCGAGAAGAAGTACCCGAAGGTGAAGGTCAAGCTGGTCAACGCCGGCACGAACACCACCGAGTACACCAAGCTTCAGAACGCGATCAAGGCGGGATCGGGGGCCCCCGATGTCGCGCAGGTCGAGTACTACGCCATCCCGCAGTTCGCCCTGTCCGACTCCCTCGTCGACCTGAAGCAGTACGGCTTCGACTCGCTGAAGAGCGACTACACGCCCGGACCGTGGGGCTCGGTCAACGTCGGCGGCAAGCTCGTCGGCCTGCCCCAGGACTCCGGCCCCATGGCGATGTTCTACAACAAGACGCTGTTCGACAAGTACGGCATCGAGGTCCCGAAGACGTGGGACGAGTACGTGGCCGCCGCCCAGAAGCTGCACGCCGCCGACCCGAACGCCTACATCACGAGCGACTCCGGTGACTCCGGTTTCACCACCTCCATGATCTGGCAGGCGGGCGGGCGTCCGTTCAGCGTCGACGGCACCAAGGTGTCGATCGACCTCCAGGACGAGGGCACCAAGAAGTGGACGGCGACCTGGGACAAGCTGGTCGAGGGCAAGCTGCTGTCGACGGTCCCCGGCTGGAGCGACGACTGGTTCAAGGCGCTCGGCAACGGCTCCATCGCCACGCTGGTCACCGGCGCGTGGATGCCCGGCGTGCTCGAGTCGTCGGTGAAGGACGGCGCGGGCCAGTGGCGCGTCGCCCCCATCCCGACCTACGACGGCACCCCGGCGAACGCCGAGAACGGCGGAGGCGGCCAGGTCGTGCTCAAGCAGAGCAAGAACCAGGCGCTCGCGGCCGGCTTCCTGAAGTGGCTGAACAACGACCCGGAGAGCATCAAGGTCTTCCTGAAGTCGGGCGGTTTCCCCTCGACCACGAAGGACCTGGAGTCGTCCGACTTCCTCGCCAGCGCGCCCGACTACTTCGGCGGCCAGAAGATCAACGAGGTGCTCGTGGACGGCGCGAAGAACGTCTCGACCGGGTGGCAGTACCTGCCGTTCCAGGTGTACGCGAACAGCATCTACGGCGACACCGTCGGTCAGTCGTACACGTCGAACTCCAGCCTGAACCCGGGCCTGCAGGCCTGGCAGAAGGCGCTGGTCGACTACGGCAACCAGCAGGGCTTCACCGTCACCGGCAAGTAGCCCGTTGTTCCGGTGGCCGGCCGCGCGCGTCGCGGCCGGCCACCTCCGACTCTCATCCAGGAGAACCATGACCACCTTCGAGATCGTGGGTGACGACTTCGTCCTCGACGGCGAGCCGCACCGCATCCTCTCCGGCGCACTGCACTACTTCCGCGTGCATCCGGACGACTGGGCCGACCGCATCCGCAAGGCGCGCATGATGGGGCTCAACACGATCGAGACGTACGTGCCGTGGAACGCGCACGAGCCGGTCCCCGGCGGATGGCGCGCCGACGGTCGGCTCGACCTGGAGCGGTTCCTGCGGACGGTGGCCGACGAGGGGATGCACGCCATCGTCCGCCCCGGCCCCTACATCTGCGCGGAGTGGGACAACGGCGGGCTCCCCGCGTGGCTGTTCACCGATCCGGAGGTGGGGATCCGGCGCTCCGAGCCGCGATTCGTCGCGGCGCTGTCGCGCTACCTCCGCAACGTGCTGGACATCGTCCGCCCGCTCCAGGTCACCGAGGGCGGACCGGTGCTGCTGGTGCAGGTCGAGAACGAGTACGGCGCGTACGGCGACGACAAGGAGTACCTGCGGCAGCTCGTCGAGGTGATCCGCGGCGCCGGGATCACCGTGCCGCTGACCACGGTGGATCAGCCGCAGGACGACATGCTCGAGAACGGGTCGCTGCCGGGCCTGCTGAAGACCGCCTCCTTCGGCTCGCGCTCACGGGAGCGCCTGGCCACCCTGCGCCGCCACCAGCCGACCGGGCCGCTGATGTGCTCGGAGTTCTGGGACGGCTGGTTCGACAGCTGGGGCACGCACCACCACACGACGCCGGTCGCCGAGTCGGCGGCCGACCTCGACGAGCTGCTGGCGCTCGGCGCCTCGGTCAACCTCTACATGTTCCACGGGGGCACGAACTTCGGCTTCACCAACGGAGCCAACGACAAGGGCGTCTACCAGCCGATCGTCACCAGCTACGACTACGACGCCCCGCTCGACGAGTCCGGCGAGCCGACCGAGAAGTTCTGGGCGTTCCGCGACGTGATCGCCAAGTACGCGGAGCTGCCGGAACTCGAACCGGTCGTGGCCGCCGCGGCGCCGTCGTTCACGGTCCCGTTCGACGCCGCCGTCCCGCTGTGGGCGGTCGCCGACCGGCTCGGCGAGTGGTCGCACACCGACGAGCTGCCGACCTTCGACGAGCTGGGCCACTACAGCGGCCTCGGCCTCTACCGCACCGAGATCGACACCGCGGAGCCCGCGGTGCTGGAGTTCGGCGAGGTGCGGGACCGCGCCTACGTCTCCGTCGGAACCAGCCGCCTGGGCGTGCTTGCGCGCGACCACCACGACAGCGCCATCGCGCTCTCCCCCAGCCGGGGAACGCTCACGGTGCTGGTCGAGGACCAGGGACGCGTCGACTACGGCCCCCGCATCGGCGAGCCGAAGGGCCTGATCGGCCCGGTGCACCTGAACGGCGAGGAGCTGAGGCGGTGGAGCGTCCTTCCGCTCCAGCTGTCCTCGATCGAGCCGGTGCGCGACGCCCTGGACGGTGCCGCCGGGGCGCCGGAGCGGCTGGCCGGTCCGGTCTTCGCCCGCGCCGGCTTCGAGCTGGACGAGCCGTGTCCCCTCTTCCTCGACACGACGGGATGGGGCAAGGGCGTCGCCTGGATCAACGGCTTCAATCTCGGCCGCTACTGGACGCGCGGCCCCCAGCAGACCCTGTACGTTCCGCGCGGGGTGCTCCGCACTGGTGCCAACGAGCTGATCGTGCTGGAACTCGAGTCGGCCGCCGAGTCGGTCGCCGCGTTCGTCCCCGAGCCGCGGCTGGGCCACACGGAGGTCTGACCGGCTACAGCCCCGCGGCCGCCGGCGCGTCCACGGCCGGGCCGGCCGCGGCACGGCCGCGCACGGTCAGCACCGCGACGCACACCACGATCGCCGCGAACAGCACCAGGCTGACCGGTCCGGTGCCCAGCGCCATGCCGCCGCGCGCGTGCGACACGGCGAGGCCGTCGGAGAGCGAAGCGCCGAACGGGCGGGTAAGCACATACGCCGTCCAGAAGGCGGCCGTCGCACCGAATCCCCACCACCGGTAGGCGATGCCCGGAATGGCGAAGAGGATGCCGAACAGCAGCGCCGAGGCGAAATAGCCGAGGCCGAGCGTGGTCGCCGTCAGGTCGCCGACCGCCGTTCCGAGGGCGAACGTCACCAGGACCGCGGACCAGTAGAACCCCTGGCGCGCCGGGGTGTCGATGCGGTGCACCGAGAGCGTCCGCTGCGTCCGGTACCAGAGGGCGAACACAGCGGTGAGGACGACCGCGAACACGAGGGTGGACACCAGGTACGGCACCCCGAGCTCGACGTGCAGCACGTCGGCGACCATGGTGCCGAACACGGCCACCATCAGCACCGCCGACCAGTACACCCACGGGATGTACCGGCGCACCGCGAACTGCAGCCCGAGCGCCGCGGCGAAGAGGCCGAAGGCGCCGCCCACCACGACGACCGGATCGATGGTCTTGACCAGGAAGTCGGACGCGGTCTCCCCCATCGCGGTCGTCAGCAGCTTCGTCACCCAGAAGAGCGCGGTGACGGCGGGGACGGTGTTGCGCATCCCCCCAGCATCCCGAACCCCGGGCGCCCCAGCCTGAGCGGCGGGGGCGAACACCTGAGAGGGCTCAGAGGCTGAGAGACCGCGACCCGACCGGCTACCGCCCGGGCGCCGCGTGAGGCGTCAGCGCGTGCTGCAGGGCGAGCGTCGCCGCTCCGCCCGCCGCGGCATCCAGCCCGGGGTCGGCCAGTTCGATGACGACGGGGTGGATGGTGCGGGTGCGCGCGAACCTCGACACGGTGTCACGGATCTCGCGGACGTACAGGGCGCCGGCGTCGGCGAAGCCCGGGCCGGCCAGGACCACGCGGTCGAGGTCGAGCACGTTCACGATGGACAGCACGGCGGCGGCCACGTACCGCGCCGACCGCTTGATCAGCTCGCAGCACCGCGGCTCGCCCTGGGCGGCCGCGCGGGCGATCGCCTCGAAGTCGGCGCGGAAGCGCTGCGGGTCGCCCGTCAGACCGAGCTGCGCGGCGAGGTCGTCGTCCTCGAGCGCCTGCGCGACCACCGCGCGGGGGGCGGCGAGCATCTCCAGGCAGCCCCGGGCCCCGCACCAGCACTGCGGACCGTCGATGTCGATCACCATGTGCCCGATCTCGCCGACGTTCGAGGAGGCGCCGCGCGCGACGCTTCCGCCGACCATCAGACCGAGGCCGAAGCCGTTCGAGAGGTACAGCGTCGCGAAGTCCTGCGTCGCGGGCACCCGCCCGGCCCAGTACTGGCCGAGGGCGGCGCAGGCCGCGTCGTTGTCACGCACGACGGGGAGGCCGATGCGCGGCTCGAGCGCCTTGCTCAGCGCGAACGACTCCCACTCGGTGGAGGTGATCGAGAGGCGCTCCGCACCCGCGCCCAGGTCGAGACCGGCTCCGGCCACACCGACGCCCACGACCGACTCCAGGGCGATGTCGAGCTGCACCAGCAGCTGGCCCAGCTCGCGGGCGATGCGCACGACGTCCTCGCTCGGACCGGCCTGCTCGATGCCCGGCGACACGAGCCGGCCGATGACCGTGCCGGCGAGATCCGTGACGACGTAGGTGAGGCGTCCGGCGTCGAGCGACAGCCCGACGGCGAAGCGGCCGGTCGAGTTGAGCTCCAGGAGGCTGCTGCGCTTGCCGCCCGTGGACTCGCTGAAGCCGGTCTCGATGACCAGGCCGTCCTCGATGAGCGACTTGACGATGCGGGTGATGGAGGTGGCGGTCAGCCCCGAGCGCTCCGCCAGCTCTGTGCGCGTGACGGTCCCGCCGGAGCGGACCATGTCGAGGACGGCGCTGCGGGTGTTCGCGGACGACGGGCCGAGCCGCCGTGCCGCGCTCACGTCGTCTCCCGCACGACGACGACGGGCTGGGGCGCCGCGACCGGGACGACGTCTCCGTCGTGGATGGCGGCGAGCGCCGCCGTGCCGAGCAGTGCGCCGATCTCGCGGCCGTGTCGGTCGATGGCGGTGATCGGCCGGCTGGCGCTCTGGCACACCAGCGAGTCGCTCCAGCAGATCAGCGACACCGCTTCGGGCACCAGGATGCCGTGCTCCTCGAGCGCGTCGAGGGCGGCGACGGCATCGTGGTCGTTGTCGAAGATGAGCACGCTGGGGGCGTCGGGCGAGCTCTCGCCGGCGACCCGCAGGGCCTCGGCCACGACGTCGGGGGTCTGGAGCGTCTCGATCCGCCGCTCGCCGCCGTCTGCGGCCTCGCCGGCTTCGCTGACCAGCGGGTCCGGCTCCGACTGGCTTGTGATGTAGACCCAGCGCCGGGCCGGGTGGCCGTCGAGGTACGCGGCGAGCGCCCGCGACGCGGCCGACGCATCCACCGTGACCGCCGGGTAGTCCACCTCGTGCGCGACCGGCGCGAGCGCGACGAACGGCATGTCGATCTGCCGGAGCAGCCGGATGCGCGCGTCGTCCTCATCCGCACCGAGCACGATCACGCCGGCGATCCCGCCGACGCGCGCCCACAGGCGGTACGTCCGCAGTTCCGACTCCTCGTCGTCCACCGAGCGGGTGATGAACCGCATCCCGGCCGCGAGCAGCGGACCGGCGATCGCGCGCACGATCGCCGAGGCGACCGGGTCGCGGTCGCGGCCGTGCCGGATCACCAGACCGATCGACGCCGCCTGATCCGTCATGCGTTCACCGCCTCCCCCTCGTCTGGAACGGAACCCTCGGATACGAAGTCTGCCGGATGCGGCCGCTCCGCCACGACTTCCCGTGTCACTTGATCGCGCCCGCGGCCATGCCCCGCTCGAACTGCCGCTGCAGCGCGATGTAGGCGATGATCGTCGGGATCGCGGTGATCACCGACGCGGCGAGGATCTTCGGGGTGTCGTCGTTGTACTGCCGGCGGAAGAACTCGGGCAGCTGCGTGACCACGCCCATCCCGTCGTCGATGAGGAACACCTTCGGCAGGAGGTACGAGTTCCAGGCGTAGATCAGCACGAGCACCATGAGCGCGACCGCGATCGGCCGCGACAGCGGCACCAGGATCGACCAGAACACCCGCCAGGTGCCCGCGCCGTCGATCCGGGCGGCCTCGAACACCGCGTCCGGGATGCCGTCCACGTAGCCGCGGGCGATCAGCACCGTGAACGGGATCTGCAGGGCGGCGATCGGGAGGATCACCGACCAGTACGTGCCCAGGAGCCCGAGCCGCACGGCCGTCGTATAGAGAGGAGCGATCAGCACGACCTCGGGCAGCGTCAGGGCCGCCATCATCAGCCAGAAGTAGACCTCCTTGCCGCGCACGCGCAGCTTGGAGAAGCCGAACGCCGCGGCGAGCGTGGCGAGGTAGACGATCACGATCGAGGCCGCCGCGATGATGATCGTGTTGATGAAGAACTTGGGGAAGCCGGGCACCTGCACCACCGCGAGGTAGTTGCCCCACCCGGCGCCTTCCAGGCTGGTCTGCAGCATCGTGTACAGCGGGATGACGAACGGCACGACGGCCACCGTCAGCACCAGCTGGAGGATGATGCGCGAACGCCGCGAACGCGTCTCAAACATCGGCGGTCTCCTTCCGGCGGCGGGGCCGCACCCGGGTCAGCCGCTCGCGCCCGCGCAGCTGCATGAAGATGGACACGGCCACCGCGATCAGCAGCACGAGGATCGACAGCGCCGAGGCGTAGCCGAGGTCGCGGTCGGTGCTGGCGGTCTCCGAGTAGATCATCGTTCCGAGGAACTCGGACGAGTGGGCCGGCCCGCCCTGGGTGATGAGCCACGGGTTGTCGAACAGCTTCAGGGCGGTGATGAAGTTGAGGATCGCCAGCGAGACGATGATCGGCCGGAGGGTCGGCAGGACGATCGAGAACAGCACGCGCAGGTTGCCCGCGCCGTCCAGCCGTCCGGCCTCGATGAGCTCCGGGTCGATCTGCGACATGCCCGCGTAGAGCAGGATGAAGCCGTAGCCGATCGCGCCCCAGCAGCCGACGAGGGTGACGACCAGGAGTGACGTCGTGGACTGCCCGATCCACGGCTGCTGCAAGGACGAGAGCCCGAAGAAGCCGAGGATGCTGTTGACCGTCCCGTCGCTCTGCCAGACCTCGATCTGCGCCGGGGCGAGCGTGGCCGGCGCGACGACGACGGGGATGACGACGAGCACCTTGTAGACGTTCGCGAACCGCACCTTCGAGTGCATGGCAGCGGCGAACAAGGTGCCGCCGATGACCTGCACGACGAATACGACGACGAAGTACACGAAGGTGTTGCGCAGGGAGGTCCAGAGCACCGGGTCCTGCAGCGCGGTGAGGTAGTTGCCCAGCCCGACGGGCGTCATGAGCGCCCGGCCGCCCGGCCAGGAGAAGAAGGACAGGTAGCCCGAGTAGATGATGCTGTAGTAGATCAGTCCGACGGAGATGGCGAACGCCGGGAGGATCCAGCGGAAGCCCCCGGGGAGGAGGCGGGCGCGCCGTGTGGGGCGCCCGCCTCTCTGCACCGCGGGTGTCTGTCGGCGGGATCCGATCTCGAGATCCGAGACGGTCATGGAGTCGATCCGTTCTGCCGATGGCGGGTGGTGCTGCTTACTTGGTGCCGACCTTGCTCGCCACGGAGGCCGCCTGCTGGTCGTCCGCGATGCTCTTGATCGACTTGTCCACCGAGGGGTCCAGCACCTGCTGGATGGCGACCACGATCGCATCGAGCGACTTCTCCGTGGTCTGCCACTGGCGCGACTCGGTGGTGTCGGCGCTGTCCTTGATCAGGGTCTCGATCGCGGGACGCTGGACCGAATCGTCGACGAGCTTGATGGAGGACCACTCCGGCGTCGTGCCCTTCAGCGCGGGGAGCAGGTCGAGCGCGTTGGCGACGTTCTGCTGTCCGTCCTTCTTGAGCGTCATCCAGGCGACGAAAGTCTTGGCCGGCCCGATGTTCTTCGAGCCGGAGTTGATCGCCAGGCCGTAGTCCGCCTCACCGAAGTAGGTGCTCTTGTGGCCTTCGCCTGCGACGTCCGGGAACTGCGCGGGAAGCTGCACGAAGCATGTCGGGTTGCTCACGCCGGCCGCCTCCATGGCGGTCTTGCACGAGTCGGCCCCGGAGTACTGGGTGTACCAGAAGCCCATCTGGACCATCGCGGCGTCGCCCTTCATGAACTCGTTGTTCGCGAGGGGGTACTGCGGGCCGTCGAGGGCGTTCGGCGCGATGATGCCGTCGTCCTTCATCTTCTTGATGATCTCGAGCACCTTGACGCCCTGCTCGTCGTTCCACTTGGCCTTGCCGGTGGCCGCCTTGATGAAGAAGCCGGGGTCGACCGTGTTCGCGATCGAGTGGTACATCTCCGTCGGGAACGTGTCCTTGCCGCCCGCGCCCATCGTGAAGCAGGTCTTGCCGATGGCGGTCACCTTCTTGCAGGTGTCCACCCACGACGCGTAGTCGGTGGGGACCGAGGCGCCGGCCTTGTCGAGGATGTCCTTGTTGTACCAGAGGAAGCCCGCGGACATGCCGCCGAGCGGGAGCGAGACGAACCGGCCGTCGGAGCTGGTCAGCTGCTTGACGTAGTCGCCGCCGATCTGGTCCTTCCACCCGGAGCCGAGCGTGTCCTTGGCGAGCGACGTGAGGTCGAGAGCGTACGGGCCCCACGTGTCCGGCGAGCCGCCTGCCGGCGAGAGGTCGAAGACGTCCGGCCCCTTGCCCGAGTCGAGGGCCGGCGTGATGGTGTTGCGGTAGTCGACGTTCTCGAAGTTCTTGTACGTGACCTTGATGTCGGGGTACTGCTTGTTGAACTCGGCGATGTACTTCTCGGCCACCGGGGTGTCGGGCGTCCAGCCCCACCATGTGACCGATCCTGACTTCGCCGGCTTGACGTCCGAGCCCTCGTCACCGGATGAGCCGGTGCAGCCCGTGATCGCCAGGGCGGCGGCCGCTGCCACCGCTGCCGCGGAAATGAGCCGCGTACGCATCATTGTGATTCCTCCACCTCGTTGTGCTGATCGTCGTGCGGGTCGAGCGCCCGGGCCGCCCGGCTGATCACCGGAGGGAGTCGTAGCGGCGCACGTTCGGGGTGAGCCTACACACGGGTTTCCGACGAACGCAATAGTTAAAACCTTTTTGTCACAAACTGGCCGTTCATCGGTATTGTGGCGGTGAAGTACCGGCAAATCAGGCGAATGCGCTTAGTTGCATACGTTGAGATAGTCCGGTACCGTGACCTCCGCCCGACAGCTGGGCACCGTTCAGCGCAGAAAGGACCCTCCCGTTGGCCATCGAATCCGTCCTCATCAACGTCACCGATGTCGCACGCGCCGTCGACTTCTACCGGCGTCACCTCGACGCCGTCGTGATCGACGCGACCGACGATCGCGCTGAGCTCGACCTGGTGACCGCCCGACTGGTGCTAACCCGCGTCGACGCCCCCGCGGAGTCCACGTGGGTCGGCGACGACCTGCAGCGCGGTTTCCGTCACGTCGGGTTCAAGGTCTCCGACCTCGACGCCCGCGTGGATGCGCTCCACGACGCGGGCGTGCCGTTCCACCTCGAGCCGATCCACGCCGAGGGGGATGTGCGCATCACCTTCTTCTTCGACCCGGACGGCACCCTCCTCGAACTCGTCGAAGGCCCGCTGCAGTACCACGAGGTCTACGACCGCGAGGCCGTGGAGCAGGACTGGGCGCTCGGCGACCCCGAGCGCCCGCGCTTCGACCACGTGGCGGCGACGGTCGACGATCTGGACGCCACCACGTCGCACTACGGCCGGCTCGGCTACCTGCTCATGTCGGGCATCCACCAGCCCAGTGACGACCGCGGGTTCGAGATCAACTTCCTGCGCGACGGCGACAGCTCGCTCGAGATCTTCACCTACGAGCGCGCCGAGAAGGCGCAGCGCGCACCCCAGCTCGACGCCCCCGGCTTCGCGGCCGTCGTGTTCTCGGGCGACGAGGCTCCTGGCGACGAGGTCGCCACCCTCCCCGACGGCCGGCGGATCCACACCGACGCCGACGGCCTGCTCTACGCGGTCGCGTCCGCATGAGCGGCGCGGCCCTCCGGCCGCTCGGCGCGACCGGGCTCGCCGTGAGCCGCGTCACCCTCGGCGGCGCGCCGCTCGGCAGCATGCCCGAGAACTTCGGCCACGAGGTCGCCGAGGCGGACGCGATCGACCTCGTCCAGGAAGTGCTGCGCAGCGGGATCCGCACCATCGACACCTCCAACGGGTACTCGGAGGGCCGCAGCGAGGAACGGATCGGCCGGGCGATCGCGGCCTTCGGAGGGCTTCCCGATGACGTCCTCGTGATCACGAAGACCGACCAGCGCGACGGCGACTACAGCGGGGAGCGCGTCCGCCGCTCTCTCGCCGAGAGCGCCGAGAGGCTCGGGATCAGCCCGCTCCCGCTCGTGCACCTGCACGATCCCGAGTTCCACGACTTCGCCGCGATGACCGGGCCGGGCGGCGCCGCGGAGGCGCTGGTCGCAGCCAAGGAGCGCGGCGAGGTCGGCCACATCGGCCTGGCGGGAGGCGACGTGCACGCGATGCGCCGTTACCTCGACCTCGGCGTGTTCGAGGTGCTGCTGGTGCACAACCGCTGGACGCTGGTCGACCGCAGCGCCGGGCCGCTGCTCGACCGGGCTGCCGAACTGGGGATCGGGGTGGTGAACGCCGCGGTGCTCGGCGGCGGCATCCTGGCCGACGAGAGCGGCCGCAAGACGGACTACGGCTACCGGCCCGCCAGTGCCGGGACGCTGTCCGCGATCGCCCGCATGCGGGAGGTCTGCCGACGCTGGGACACCACCCTGGCGGCCGCGGCGATCCGCTTCTCCACCCGCGACGAGCGGTTCGCCAGCACCATCGTCGGCATCAGCCGACCCGAACGCATCCCGCAGACCCTCGACGCCGCGGCGCTCGATCGCCCGCAGGAGTTCTGGGATGAGCTCGAGTCGCTCCTCCCCTCGCCCGAGAACTGGCTCGACGCGCGACCCGCGCACTGACCGCATCCACCCACTCCGAAAGCCGAGGCACCGATGCCACTCGTCCGAATCGACATGCACAGACCGCTCGCCGACCTGCGACCGCAGATGAGCGAGGCGATCAACTCCGCCCTCGCCGACGGCTGGGGGATGCCCGCCGACGACCTCTTCCAGATCTTCCAGCTGCACGACGAGGGCGACCTCTTCTACAGCCGGACCTTCCCGGATGCCGACCGCTCGGACATCGTGTTCATCAGCATCCTCGCCTACACCGGATACTCTCCAGAGGTGAAGCAGCGCGGCGCCGGTCTCATCGTGGACCGGCTGGCGGCGCTCGGGATCAAGAGGGACGACATCCTCATCTCCCTGTACGAGAACGGCGACGGCGACTGGCTCGCCCCCGCGAAGGAGCAGTGACCATGCGCAGAAGCGACCTCCCCGAGGACTTCGTCGTCGGGACGGCGACGGCCTCGTATCAGATCGAGGGGGCCACCCGCGAGGACGGGCGCGGCGAGAGCATCTGGGACACGTTCGCGCGCGTCCCCGGCGCCATCGCCGACGGCAGCACCGGCGACGTCGCCGACGACCACTACCACCGCTGGGCGGAGGACGTCCGGCTGATGTCCGACCTCGGCGTCGACGCGTACCGGTTCTCGATCGCGTGGCCGCGCATCCAGCCCGACGGCACCGGCGCGCCGCTGAAGGCGGGCATCGACTTCTACCGCCGCCTCGCCGAGGGGCTCCGCGAGCGGGGCATCACGCCGTGGGCGACCCTCTACCACTGGGATCTGCCCCAGGCGCTGGAGGACCGCGGCGGCTGGCTGCAGCGCGACACGGCGATGCGCTTCGCGGACTACGCCGCGCAGGTGGCCGACCGCCTCGGCGACGTGGTCACCGACTGGATCACGCTGAACGAGCCCTGGTGCTCGGCGTTCCTCGGATACGCGAGCGGTCACCACGCCCCCGGCCGGACCCTCGGTTCGACGGCGTCGCACGCGGCGCACCACCTCCTCCTCGGTCACGGGCACGCGCTCGAGGCGTTGCGCGCGAGCAGCTCGACCGCGCGGGTGGGCACGACGCTCAACCTCTACTCGGTCCAGCCGGCAGGCGACTCCGACGGGGATGCGGACGCCGCCCGCCGCATCGACGGCCTCAGCAACCGGCTGTTCCTCGACCCCGTGCTGCGCGGCTCCTACCCCGCCGACGTGCTCGACGACCTCGGCGAGACGGCCTGGTTCGCCGAGAACGCCACCGACGACGACCTGCGCCGCATCTCGGCGCCGATCGACTTCCTCGGCATCAACTACTACAGCCGGCACACGGTCGCCTCCGGCTCCACCCCCGCCGCGGGCGCCCCGGCGAGCGCCTACCCGGGCAGCGAGCACGTCCGCTTCGTCCGCACGGGAGCGCCGGTCACCGAGATGGGCTGGGAGATCCACCCCGACGGGATGGTCGACGTGCTCCGGCAGGCGCACGAGCTCGCCCCCGAGCTGCCGCTCTACATCACCGAGAACGGCGCCGCCTACCCCGACCGGGTGGACGAGGACGGCGTGATCGACGACGGCGCACGCACCGAGTACCTCGAGGCCCACTTCGAGGCGGCACGGGATGCCGTCGCCGAGGGACTCCCGCTGCGCGGCTACTTCATCTGGTCGCTGATGGACAACTGGGAGTGGGCGTGGGGCTACTCGCGCCGCTTCGGCCTGGTGCACGTCGACTACCGGACGCAGAAGCGCACCCCCAAGCGCAGCGCCCGGTGGGTGGCGGATTTCCTCCGCGACGCGGTTCCGGCGTCCCGGGGCTGATCCCCGGGACGCCGGGCCGTCGGTCCGGGCTCGCCCGCTAGCTCTGGCCGCGCCCGGTCTTCTGCTGCAGGCGGTCGATCTCGGTCGACGCCTGGGCCTTGGTCAGGTCGGCGGGGATCTCCTCGCCGGCCTCGCGGGCGAGCGTGTCCAGGTAGCTGCGCTGGGAGGCGGTCATCGGCTCGTCGCCGGTGACCCACTCCGACGGGTCCTTGCTCGCCGGGTTGGCGTCGTCGTCACGGGCCCCCAGCACCTCGTCGGGTCCGTTGGTGGTGTCGCTGGTGTCGGTCATGCGGCAGACAGTACGCCGCCGGTCCGACACTCCCCACCCCGGCGGGAGGGCCTGAGTCAGCGGCGCAGGATGCTGGGCCGCGGGAGGCCCAGCTCCTCCAGCAGGTCGCCCAGCATCCGGTCGAGCTCGAAGCCCGCCTGCGCGACCTTGTTGTTGCCGAACCCGCCCAGCGCACTGCTCGGCTGGTCGACGCTGAGCACGGTGCCCCCGCTGCGCGAGGCGTGCAGCTCGACGCGCAGCGGCGTGTACAGCAGCGTCGCCGGGTCGTGCCGGAACATCCGGGCGGCGGTCGCGTAGTCCCCGATCAGGTAGACGGCGCTCGGGATGTCGGCCCCGCCCACGCGCATCACCGGCGTCGGGTGCTCGGTCCAGAACCGGACGAACCGGTGGATGCCCGGCCCGGCGGTCTCGGACGTCAGCCGGCGCCACTCGGCGCCCTCGGAGACGAGCTCGCGCACCCGAGCCGTGTCGAGCGGCGGCACCTCCGCCTCGAAGGCGCGGCGCAGCGTCCCGAAGGCGACCGCCACCTCCAGCTCGATCCGGTTCACCGTCACGGGGATGATGCGTTCGGTCGCGGGGAGGGCCATCCCGCCATTCTCCCTCGCCGGCCTCGGACGCGCCGCCGGGGGTCAGCCGAGGCCGGTCACGCCGTGCGGCGGGGGCACCTCCGGCAGGTCGGCCGCGGTGCCGTCCTCGCCGAGCCGCGCGAAGTACGCCCGCTCCCGCTCCAGCGTGTCGGTCTCCGGGGCGCCGTAGCGGGTGGGGTCCGGCCGATGGGCGTCCTCCTCCACCGTCAGCAGCCCGTCCGGGTCGCGGGGGTCGCGCACGCCGGTCAGTCGCTCGTCCATCGTCGAGCCGTCGTCGCGCCGCCGCTGACTCTCGTCGCTGATGCCTGCATCCATACCGCCACCATCCCCGCCGTGACCGGGCGGGGCAAGGGGTCGGGACGGTCTGCCCTCGCCCCCGGCTGCCCTGGCCCCGGGCTGCCCTGGTCTCAGGCAGCCCTGGTCTCAGGCCGGCCGGCTCGCGCGCACGGTGTAGCTGAGCGGTGCCACGCCGCTGAGCGCGGCGAGCGCGAACTCGCCGTCCTCGCGCTGCACCATCTGCCCGGGGAGCGCCTCCCACGGGACGCTGTCGTGCTCCTCCAGCAGGTCGATGCGCAGCCCGGCGGCGATCAGCGCCGTGACGATCTCGCCGAGCCCGTGGTTCCACTCGTACGTCCGCGTCGCCGTGAGAGGGCGCGTGGTCTCCACGTAGGTGGAGTCGTCGTCCCACTCGAGCGGCTGCTCCCGTTCGAAGTACGGGAACCGGAGGTGGAGATCGTCGTCGAGCCGCTCATCCATCGACCAGAGGATGGGATGCCCCTCGCGGATGAAGAGGGACCCGCCTGGCGCGAGCAGGTCGGCCACCACGCGCGCCCAGCGGTCCACGCTCGGCAGCCAGCACAGCGCGCCGACGCCGGTGTAGACGAGGTCGAAGGTCCCAGGCTCCAGCACCGACGCCGCGTCGTACACGTCCGCGACGACGAAGTCGACGTCGTCTCCCGTGTCGGTGACCAGCCGCCGCGCCTCATCGATGGCGTTCGCCGAGAAGTCGAGCCCGGTGACGCGTGCGCCGAGCCGGGCGAGCGAGAGCGTGTCCGTGCCGATATGGCACTGCAGATGGGCCGTCCGCAGCCCCGCGACCGGACCGAGACGCGGGAGGTCGAACCGCACCACCCCGGAGATCGCCTCGCGGTCCTCGATGTACTGCGACACCCGGTAGCCGTGCGGCCCCCGGTCGGCGTGCAGCACCGCGCGCTCGTCCCAGTTGGCGCGGTTCGCCTCGGTGAATTCGGACATGACCGTCCCGTCCCTCCGCCCGGGCGGCGCCGAGCCTGTCAGCCTAGCGGAGCGGTCGGCTCCTGCGAAGGGGCGGCAGAGGTCGGCACCCGGCCGCGCGTCCGGCGGCTCACCCGGCGCGGCGCGGCCTCGTCGCCGCGGTCGGCCCGGACGAGCGCGATCCCCCCGAGGATGAGCAGCCCGCCGAACAGCTGGGTCAGGCTGAGCCGCTCGCCGAGCAGCAGCCAGGCGTAGAGGGTGGCGGCGACGACCTCGAGGAGCCCGGTGAAGGACGCGAGACGCGACCCGAGGATCTCCGTCGCCGTGATGCTGGCCGCGTACGCGATGGCGGTCGCGACCACGCCGACGACCAGCAGCGGCACCCACCAGGCGGTCGGGTTCCCGAACAGCGGCACATCGGCGAAGCTCACCGTCACCGGCAGCAGCCCGGTGGCGCCGACCGCGGCGAGCGCCGCCGCCCCGAGCAGCAGGCCGCCGGAGGCCAGCGCGACCGGCGGCAGCCCGTCGCTCGGGCGCGCCGCGATCACGTAGAACGCCGCACAGCCGACCATCGCGGCGACCGCCAGCAGCAGGCCGAGCGGGTCGATCGCGCCCGCACCTCCGGGCGACACGACGAGCACGAGACCGGCGACGGCCACCACCGAACCGGCCAGCACCACCAGCCGCGGCGCCTTCCTCGTGCGCGCCCAGACCACCGCGACCAGGAGCACGGGCGCCAGGTACTCGACCAGGATCCCGGTGCTGACGGGGATGCGCTGGATCGCCGCGAAGTAGAGCACCTGCGTCCCGGCGACGCCCACCAGCGCCATCCCGAGCAGCCGCCAGCGCCCGCGCCAGACCGCCGCCCAGCGCCCGCGGACGGCGACGAGCGCGAACGGGAGCAGCACGACGCCGCCGATCAGGGCGCGCATCGTGACCGCCGCGACCGGCGACCATCCGCTCTCCAGCAGCGGTTTGATGAACGCTCCCGACATCCCGAACGTCGCGGCCGAGATCACCGAGACGAGGAGGCCGAAGGATGTGGAGCGCCCGTGCTGCATGAGACTCACCTGTCAGGATCGTAAGGGATGATGGTCCTGACGCTAGTCCCGTCGCGAGTAAGGAGTCAACTTGCATTTTGCCCCTGACACTGTGGATGCGCTCGAGTTCGCCGTGCTGCTCTGCAACACCGCCCCGGACGCCTCCCGCAGCGGCGCCGACGAGCTCGCGACCCCCGCCGACCTGGTGACGCTGCTCACCGAGAGCCGCTACTCCGGACGAATCGACGGCGACGAGGCGGAGCTCGCCGACGTGCACGAGACGCGCGAACGTCTGCGACGCACCTGGTCGCTGGACCGCGACGCGGCGGCCCTCGAGGTGAACGCCATGCTCGCCGAGGCGCACGCCCTCCCCTACCTGATGCGCCACGACGGCTTCGACTGGCACCTGCACGCGACGGCCCAGGACGCGCCGCTCGCGGAGCGCATCCGGGTCGAGATCGCCCTCGCCCTGGTCGACGTCATCCGCTCCGGCGAGACCGGCCGCCTGCGCGTCTGCGCGGCCGACGACTGCGCGGGCCTGCTGCTCGACCTCTCCCGCAACGGCTCCAAGCGCTTCTGCAGCGTGCGCTGCGGCAACCGCATGAACATGATCGCGTTCCGCGCCCGCCAGGACCGCGACGCGTAGCGCGCGGCGCCGCGGCGCCGCCGCCTTCCGTCGGAGATCCGCGGCCGTACGTCGGAGATCCGGCCGGAATCCGCGCGAAACTCCCGCCGCAGAGCGTTGCGTCGGAGATTCGGGACCCGTTCTCCGACGGTAGCCGGCCGGGCGTGTCCACCCCCGACCAGCCCCGACCGGCCCCCGCCTCAGAAGTCGCGCAGGTTCGCCCGGATCCCGCCGTTGCCGTACTCGGTGCGCAGGATGCCGCGGCGGCGCAGCACCGGGACGAGCTCGTCCAGGTAGCGGTGGAGCGTCACCGGGTGCAGGTCGCCCGAGAAGATGAAGCCGTCGTTGTCGGCCTCCTCGCCGATCTCCTCGATGAAGTCGGCGATCTGCTCGGCCGTCCCCACGAATCCCTGACGGTCGGCGATGCGTCCCTTGACGACCTTCGGCGCGATCAGCTCGCGCAGCGTGACGCCCTCGCGGATGCCCTGCTTGCCGAACAGTCCCTTGATGCTGCCCTGCGAGACGTGGTCGCCGAAGACCGAGACGTCGAACGGCTCGTCCAGCGAGAGCACGGTGAGGTCGGTCTCGAGGTCGCTCGACTGGCCTGCCAGGGCGCGGTACAGCTCCTCGTCGGTGGGATGCTTCGACGCCTCGACGACGCGTCGCGCCTCCTCGTCGCTCGGGACGACCTCCGGCTTGAACACGAACAGCACCTTGATGGAGTCGGGGTCGCGTCCGGCGGCCACGGCGGCCTCGCGCACCTTCGCGCGGTAGTCGCGGATGCTCTGCGCGTCGAGCGGGGCGAGCGCGAGCTGCACGTCGGAGTGCGTTCCGGCGAACGCGATGCCGCGCGGTGAGCCGCCCGGGGAGACGATCGCAGGGTCGCCCTGCGAGAAGGGCACGGCGTTCAGCGGTCCGGCGAGACGGAAGTACTCCCCCTCGTGCTCGAACCCGCGGATCTTCGAGCCGTCCGCGAAGTGCCGCGTCGCCGCATCGTGCACCAGGGCTCCGTCGTCCCAGCTGTGCCACAGCCGGCGGATGACGGTGAGCCACTCCTCGGCGCGGTCGTAGGCGGCGTCGTGCGACAGCGGGGGCAGGCCGAGGTGGCGCGCGCTGCCCACATCCGTCACGACGTTGACGCCCAAGCGGTGATCGCTCAGGTGGTGGAGGGACGCGAACTGCCGCGCGGCCACGTACGGCGGGTACGCGCCCGCGTTGATCGTCGGCGCGACGCCGAGGTGGCGCGTGGCGTCGAGGAGGTACGGCGAGAGGATGAGCGGGTCGTGCTTCGGGCCGCCGTACGCCTCGCGGACGCGCAGGTCGATGGTCTCCGGGAAGCCGAGCGAGAGCGCGTCCTCGATGATGACCAGATCGAGCCCGGCCTGCTCCAGCTCACGTGCCGACTGCTGGTACAGGTCGGGGCGCGTCCAGTCGTAGCCCCACTCCCAGTAGGGGTGGCCCCAGCCCTGGGGGCCGAAGCCGCGGCTGAAGAACCAGCCGAAGTGCTGCAGGCGTGCCATGTGGTCCTACCGTCCTGCGGCGGGGACCGCCGCGTCCGTCGCGAATGCATGGGCCGGGAGGGCGTCCGCCGAATCCCCCGCCGAACTCGCCGAGACCGCCGCGCCCTCCGACGCCGCCGCGCCCGCCGCCACCGCCGCGAGCCCGCGCGCCAGGTCCTCGATCAGGTCGTCCGCATCCTCCAGCCCGATGGACAGCCGCAGCAGGCCGCCGCCGATCCCGAGCTCCTCGCGCACGTCCGCGGCGAGGTGACCGTGGGTGGTGGATGCGGGGTGCAGGATGAGCGACCGCACGTCGCCGATGTGGGTCATCCGGCTGAACAGTTCGACCGCGTCGTAGAACCGCTCGGCCGCTGCCGCGCCGCCGGCCAGCGCGAAGCCGAGCACGGCGCCCTGCCCGCGCGGGAGGTACCGCTGCGCGAGGCCGTACGCCCGGTGCGATGCGAGCCCCGCGTAGTCGACGCGGACGACCTCGGGCTGCGCCTCCAGCCAGCGGGCGACCGCCAGGGCGGTGTCCGACTGCCGCTGCACGCGCAGCGAGAGGGTCTCGATGCCCTGCTGGATGAGGAACGCGTTCATCGGCGACAGCACGGGACCGAAGAGGGAGGCGACGACCGAGCGCGCGAACGCGGCGTACGCGCCGTCGCCGTGCACGTCGACGTAGCTGCGTCCATCCAGCCACTCGTCCGGTCCGGTCAGGTGACGGAACGGCGACGCGGCCCAGTCGTAGCCGCCCTGGTCGACGACGATGCCGCCGAGCGTCGAACCGTGGCCGCCGAGGTACTTGCTGGCCGAGTGCACGACGATGTCGGCGCCGAAGTCGCCCGGGCGCAGCAGGTAGGGCGTGGCAAGCGTGTTGTCGACGACGAGCGGGAGCCCGTTCTCGTGCGCGACGGTCGCGACGCCCGCGACGTCGAGGATCTCAGTGCCGGGGTTGGCGATGGACTCGCCGAACAGCACCCGGGTGTTGGGGCGGACGCGCCGGCGCCACTCGTCGAGGTCCGTCGGGTCGTCGACGAATTCGATCTCGATGCCGAGGCGCTTGAGGCCGTTCTCGAAGAGGCCGCGGGTGCCGGAGTAGATGCTTTGCGCCGAGAGGATGTGGTCACCGGCCTGCACGAGACCGAGCAGGGCGACGGTCAGCGCCGCCTGGCCGCTGCCGACCGCGATCGCCTCGCGGCCGCGCTCCAGCCCGGCGACCCGGCGCTCGAGGGCGGCGGTCGTCGGGTTGCCCGAGCGGCTGTACGTGTAGCCGGCTTCGTCGCCGCCGAAGCGCCCCTCGGCCTGGGCGAAGCTGTCGAACTCGAACCCGGCGGTCAGGTAGATCGGCGTCACGCGGGCGCCGTGAGCGGCGTCACGGGACTCTCCCGCGTGGACCTGATGGGTGGTGAACTCCGGCATCCCCCTATGGTGCGGCACCGCCCGGCCGCACCGTCCTTCTGTTGCGGAAAGCTACGGGAGGGCGGGTGGCCGCTTTCTTCCGCCACCGCGTGCGAAACGGTACAGTGGATGCGATATGCGAACACAGTGTTCGCATAATGAACGACTTACGACGAAGTGAGGCTCCCGTGCAGTTCCACCACCACGGCTACGTTTCCGGCGACCCGCGCATCCACGAGCCCGCCGGCACGGGGATCGACCGGCCCGCCGAGCTCCCCGACGAGGTGGATGTGCTCATCGTCGGATCCGGCCCCGCCGGGATGATCGCAGCGGCGCAGCTGGCGCAGTTCCCGAACGTGGTCACGCGCCTCGTCGAACGGCGCCCTGGACGTCTCGCCATCGGGCAGGCGGACGGCATCCAGGCGCGCAGCGTCGAGACCTTCCAGGCCTTCGGCTTCGCGGAGCGGATCATCGCCGAGGCGTACCGCATCACCGAGATGGCGTTCTGGAAGCCCGACCCCGCCGACCCCTCCCGCATCGTCCGCACCGCGCGGCCCGTGGACGACCCCACCGGCGTCAGCGAGTTCCCCCACCTCATCGTCAACCAGGCCCGGGTGCTCGACTACTTCGCCGAGGTCGCGGCGAACTCGCCGTCCCGTCTAACGCCCGACTACGGCTTCGAGTTCGTCGGCCTGACGGTCGGGGAGGGCGAGCATCCCGTCGCCGTCACGCTCCGCCGCACGGCCGGGCCGGATGAAGGGTCCGAGCGGGTCGTGCACGCGAAGTACGTCGTCGGCGCCGACGGCGCGCGCAGCCGCGTGCGCGAGGCGATCGGCTGCCACCTCGCCGGCGACCAGGCGAACCACGCCTGGGGCGTCATGGACGCGCTGGCCGTCACCGACTTCCCCGACATCCGGACGAAGTGCTCGATCCAGTCGGAGGCGGGCAACATCCTGCTGATCCCCCGGGAGGGAGGCTACCTGTTCCGGATGTACGTCGACCTCGGCGAGGTGCAGCCGGGCGACAACGGCGCCGTGCGCTCCACCAGCATCGAGCAGATCATCGCGAAGGCGAACGCCATCCTGCACCCGTACACGCTGGACGTCCGGAACGTCGCGTGGCACAGCGTCTACGAGGTCGGCCACCGGCTCACCGACCGCTTCGACGACGTGGAGCCGCACGAGCTGGGCACGCGCACCCCGCGCGTCTTCATCACCGGCGACGCCTGCCACACCCACAGCGCCAAGGCCGGCCAGGGCATGAACGTGTCGATGCAGGACGGCTTCAACATCGGCTGGAAGCTCGGGCACGTGCTCGACGGACGCGCGCCGGAGTCGCTGCTCGCCACCTACTCCGCCGAACGCCAGGTGGTGGCGAAGGACCTCATCGACTTCGACAAGCAGTGGTCGACGCTGATGGCGAAGAAGCCGGAGGAGTTCGCGAGCCCGTCAGAGCTCGAGGACTTCTACGTGCGCACGGCCGAGTTCCCCGCCGGGTTCATGACGCAGTACGCCCCGTCGCTGATCGTCGGGGAGGCCGCGCACCAGGAGCTGGCGGCGGGCTTCCCGATCGGCAAGCGCTTCAAGTCGGCCCCGGTGGAGCGGGTGTGCGACGGCAACCCGGTGCACCTGGGCCACCACGCCCGCGCGGACGGCCGCTGGCGCATCTACGTCTTCGCCGACGGGGCGGCCGCCGGGCAGCCCTCCGCCGTCGCCGACCTCGCCGAGTGGCTGGCGACCGCCCCGGACTCCCCGCTCGCCGCGACACCGGAGGGCGCCGACCCGGACGCCTGGTTCGACGTGAAGGTCGTCTACCAGCAGGACCACACGGCCGTCGACCTCGGCGTCGTGCCGCCGCTGCTCCTGCCGCGGGTGGGACCGTTCGGCCTCATCGACTACGAGAAGGTGTACGCGGCGGACCCCGCCCAGGACATCTTCGCCGAGCGCGGCATCGACCGTCGCGGTGCGATCGTGGTGGTGCGTCCCGACCAGTACGTGGCACACGTCCTGCCGCTGACCGCGACCGCGGAGCTCGCGTCGTTCTTCGCACCGATCCTGCGCACGGCGGTCAGCGCCTGAGGCGGGGGCTCACCCTCCGACGCTGACGCCCTCGCGGGCGCCGCCGATCCCCAACTTGCCCGAGCTGCCGAAGCCGCCCTTCAGCGGCGCCCGCTCGCCGGCTGCGGCACCGGCGGGGGCGCGCTGCACGACATCCGGTTGGAGGTTGGCGCTCGTCCACGAGAAGCCGCCGTTGCGGACCGGCGCCCAGGATGCGACGCGGCTGCTGTTCCAGATCGACGCGCCCCAGAGGATCGGGCCGATCCAGGGCGCGTGGTAGTGGCCCGGGTAGGCGGACGAGGACTCGCACAGCGACTCCGGGTCGTCGTCGACCTGGGTCCCCTCGGCGCGGAGCGCATTCAGCTGCTCCGTCACGTCGGCGATGCAGTCCTCCCGGGTGCGGTACTCGGGGCGCCGGGCGTCGTCCGGCAGCACGTAGTGCGTGCCGTCGGAGGCGACCCGGACGGTCCCCTGCTCGTCCGCGCTGCACCCGGCCAGGAGCAGAGTGGCGGCCGCGAGCGTCGTCACGCCGGCGGCGACGCGGGGGACGCTGCGGTGGGCGGCGGCGATGCCGCGCAATTCGATGGGACCTCGCTTACGCACGATCGCCGTCCTCCACGCCGGCCTCGATGAAATGGGGGACGAACTCGGCGAGATCACCGGTGATCGGGCCGCTCGTCTCCCTCAGGTCGATCCCGGCCGGGCTGTCACCGACGACCCAGGACCCGATCACCGCCGTCTTCCCGGGGATGGGCGCGAACGTCGCACGCTCCTGGAAGACGAACCCCTCGTCCCCGTACGGGCCGTCCTCCTCGGCGACGACCGCGCCGTCGGCGTCGTGCAGCGACACGTTGGCACCCTCGCGGCCGAGCCGCGGCTTGCGGACGTAGCGCCGCCCCGCGAGCGCCGCAGGGTCGGCGTACGCGGGCAGGAGATTCGGATGCCCCGGGAAGAACTCCCACAGCACGACGAGGAGCTGCTTGTTGCTGAGCAGCAGCTTCCACGGCGGCTCGACCCACTGCGTGGTCCCCCTGCTCTGGAGGAGGAAGCCGCCGAACTGCTCGTTGACCATCCACTCCCACGGGTACAGCTTGAAGATGTGGTGGACGGGCTCGCCGTCGGCGTCGAGGAAGACAGCTGCATCCACATCCCACTGCAGGTCCTCGATGAAGACCAGCTTGGGGTCGAAACCGGCGGCCGCGGCGGTTTCCGCCATGTACGCGACCGTCTCGAAGTCCTCGACGATGAGCGTGCCGTCGCCGGAGTCGTGCAGCGACGCGAGGTGCAGGCGCGCGCCGGGGGGCGAGTCCCCAGCGCGCGCGGCGGATGTGCTCCCACTGCTCGACCAGCTGCTCGTGCAGCGAGTTGAACTGGTCGGACCCCTCGCCGCGCACCTCGGTCAGCCACTGCCACTGGGCCACCGCGGACTCGACGAGCGACGTGGGGGTGTCGGCGTTGAACTCGAGCAGCGAGACGGTCCCCTGTCCGTCGTAGGCGAGGTCGAACCGGCCGTAGACCGTGGGGTCGTCGGCGTCCCAGGATTCGGCAACCAGGTCGTGGAACCGCGACGGGATGCCGAACTCGGCGAAGCGGCGCGCGCGCACGATGTGCTCCACCGCATCCATGCACCGGTCGAACAGCTCCTGGGTCGCTGCCTCGATCAGCTCGACTTCGGCCATCGAGAAGGCGTACGCGGCCGTCTCGTTCCAGTACGGGCGGCCGCCCTCGGAGGGGAGGTCGTAGAACGTGAATCCGATCCGGTCCAGTCGCGCCCGCCAGTCCGGCCGGGGTGTCGTCTCCAGACGCCGCATCCGGTCCCCCTCCCGCCGGCCCGACGCTCGGCCACCACAGCGTAACCGAAACGGTGTCGTCGGCGGCGGCGGTCTAGCCTGACGGGGTGACCGCCTTCGCGACCCTCGCCGGCGGGGTGCACGCCGTGCGCATCCCGATGCCGGCCGGAGGGCTGCCCTTCAGCCTCGCGTACCTGATCGAGGACGCCCGCGGACGCCTGCTGGTCGTCGACCCGGGGTCGCCGACCGCCGAGGCGCAGGCTGCCCTCATGGGGGCGGTGGATGCGCTCGGCCGGCGCCCCGCGGACGTGGCCGCAATCGTACTGACCCACCTGCACGCCGACCACGCGGGCGGGGCCGAGGAACTGCGGCGGCGGACCGGCGCGCCCGTGCTCCTGCACCGCCGGGAGCAGGAGGCGCTGGACGCGCTCGCGAGCGGTCCGCCCGCACCCGACCTCGACGCGTGGGGTGTCCCGGCCGAGCGGCGGCCCGAGCTGCAGGCGGCCGCCACGGCGCCGGTCGTGCCGTCGCTGCGCCGCGCGGACGGCCTGCTCGAGGACGGCGACCTGCTCGATGTGCCGGGCCGGCGCCTGCGCGTGCTGCACACTCCCGGTCACACGCCGGGCTCCGTCTGCCTCCACGATGAGGATGCAGGGCTCGTCCTCAGCGGCGACCACGTGCTTCCGACGGTGAACACGGGGCTCGGGCTCGGCGGTCCGAGCGCCTCTAACCCGATCGCGGACTACCTCGCGTCGCTGCGCCGGGTCGCCGCGCTGGACGGGCCCGACGTCCAGGTGCTGCCCGGGCACGAGCATCCCTTCACGGGCCTCGCCGACCGCTGCGCGGTGCTGGCCGAGCACCACCTCCGCCGCGCGCGGGAGGTCGCCGCGCATCCCGGCGGCACGGTCTGGGAGGTGGCCGCCTCACTCACCTGGACCGGTGGCTGGGACGCCCTCCGCGGCTTCACCCTGCTGTCCGCCCTCTCGCAGACCGCCCTGCACCGCGACTTCGTCGCCCGCGCGCCCCTCCCCTGACCCGCGCCCGCGCCCGCGCCGCCAGCCCCCATCGTCGAGTACACGAAAAGTGCACGCTTAACCCCCCTAAACCGTGCACTTTTCGTGTACTCGACGGAGGGGGGATGCGCGTCAGCGGAGGTCGGACTCGATCGCGGCGGCGGCGGCGCGCAGGCGGGCGCCGATCGCGGGCGCGTCCACGTCGTTCGTGACGTAGACGACCGCGAGGGCCGCGACCGGCTGCCCGGGCGCACGGACCGGGACCGCGATGGATGCCAGGCCCGCGATCACCTCGTCGTGACTGGTGGCGTAACCGCGCTCGTGGGCGAGGGCGGCCTCGTCGCGCGGGTGCTCGCCCGGCAGCTCGCGCCACTGCGCCTCGGTGAGCGCCGACTGGATGGCGATGCCGGGAGCCCCGGAGGCGAGCGGATGCCGCGTCCCCGGCCGCTGCGCGACGGTGGCGTGCGCGTGCGACGGCTCCACGGTGACCAGCGTGACCACCTCGTGCCGGTCGAGCACCGCCAGGAACGCCGTCATCGACAGCTCGTTCGCGACGGCGGTGAGCTGCGGCAGCGCCGCGGACTGCAGGTCGCGCGACACCGACCGGGCGAGGCTCGCCATCCGGGGCCCGAGTTCGACCGCGCCGGACGCATCCCGCACCACCAGGCCGTGGTCCTCGAGCGTGCGGAGGATGCGGTACGCGATCGAGCGGTGCAGGCCCAGCCCCGCGGCGATGGCCGGGATGCTCATCGGCTCCCCGGCGTCGGCCAGGAGTTCGAGCATCCGGATGCCGCGCGACAGTGTCTGCAGCGGAGGCGTCGCGGCCTGGGCGGAGCGGGCATCGTCGATCGAGGGCACGTGTTCGATTATAGAAACGACCACGCGGCGCCGGGCTGCGGTCAGACGGAGACCGGCTGCCGCGTGTTCACCACATCCACCCGGGCGTCGATGAACGAGTGCACGCTCTCGTGGATGTGGTACTGCGTGTGCGACAGCCGCACCTCGCGCGCATGGAGCAGCGCGCGGGCGGCGGCACGACGGGCGCGCAGCCGGCCGAGCGAGACGGCGGCGCCGACCAGCACCGCGCAGGCGAGCACTGCGGCGGCAGCATCCACGAGGGCCATCCACGCCGGCGCGGCCGCGAGGGCGAGCCCCCAGCCGCCGGCCACGAGGGCGAGCAGGACGCCGCTCGTCCAGAGCGTGGTGCGGGCGAGGGCCAGGGGATGCGCGGCCAGCAGGGCACGCGCCTCGGCGGTCTCGCGCTCGTGCTGGCGGCGGCGCTCTTTCGCCCAGTGCAGGTCGCGCTCGTGGCGGCGGGCGAGGAGTTGAGCCCGGTCGTGGGCAGGGTTGTAGGAGGTGGTGTGCACGATACGTCCTTTGCAGCGTTCGGGTTCTCCCGCGGGGCCGGGTTCGGGTTCGGCGTCCGCGGGGCTACAGGCAGTAACTCGGGTGTGTGACATCGCGAGCCTAGCCAGAAAGACCGTTCTGTGGGTCGTTTGGAGGACACGGGTTTGTCCCCCAATTCGGGCGTCACATGCCTGCAATGCGACGCTGTTAGGGTGTGGGCTTCCGAAGCAGTCCGAAAGGGGAGCGGATGCGTAAACCGGTGCTCGTCGTGGCGCTCGTCGTCGCGGCCCTGATCATCGCGGGGGGTCTGACCCTCGGGCTCACCCGGCCCGCGGCGGCTCCGACCGCGGCCACGGCGTCCGCCCCGGCGCCGACCGCGACGCCGACTCCCGACGCTCCGCGCGCCTTCGCCTCGACGCGCCTGTACCTCGATCCGAACACCGAGGCTGCCGCCGCACGCACGCGGATGGACCAGCAGGGCGACACGGCCTCCGCACTGATCGCCGGCCGGATCGCCGACATCCCGACGGCCGTGTGGCTCGGCGAGTGGTTCCAGGGCGACCGGTTGGTGACCGAATTGCGGAACGATGTGGCGGACGCGCGCGCCCAGCAGGCGACCCCCGTCTTCGTGGCGTACGCCATCCCGAACCGCGACTGCGGCGGCTACTCGAAGGGCGGCCTCGCCCCCGACCAGTACCTGCCATGGATCCGCACCATCGCCGCGACGCTGGCGGACAGCCACGCCGTCGTCCTGCTCGAGCCGGACTCGCTCGCGATGCTCGCGGACCCTAAGTGCGGCGACTCCGCCTCCGTGCGGCTCCCCCTGCTCAAGGCGTCGGTCGGCATCCTCGAAGCCGCGGGCATCGCCACCTACCTCGACGGCGGCAACGCCCGCTGGCTCTCCCCCAGCGCTCAGGCCGCGTGGCTCGAGAAGGGCGGCGTCGCGGGCGCGCACGGCTTCTTCACCAACGTCTCGAACTTCGACACCACCCAGCGGGAGCGCGACTACGCGGGCAAGCTGTCGTCCAAGATCGGCTGGAAGCACTACGTCATCGACGTCTCGCGGAACGGCAACGGCTGGACCGGCACCTGGTGCAACCCGCCCGGCGCCAAGCTCGGCCAGGACCCGAAGGTGACCGAGGGCGACGGCGGCAAGCTCGACGCCCTGCTGTGGGTGAAGCACCCGGGTGTGAGCGACGGCAGCTGCAACGGCGGACCGGCCGCGGGCGTCTGGTGGCAGGAGGGTGCCGAGGCGCTCGTCCGCGGCGGCAAGGGGTGACGATGGATGGATGCGCGCAGCTCGCCGAGGCCTGCGCCCGTGTCGCAGCGCGCACGTCCGACCCGGCGCAGTTCCTGCGCGAACTCGGTCACGAGGCGGCCGGCGTGCGGCGCGGACCGCGCTGGCCGCTGGACGCCGGACGCGGCGGCTCGAACCGCATCCGCGGGCGCGGCTTCCGCCGCCACGTCGACGACGGAACCGACGGGCAGGCCCGGCACTTCGCGGGCATCGTGGCCGTCGCCGCACGCCTGGGCACGCGCACGACCCGCTGGCTGTCCATCCATGTCGGGCGGGATGCGCCCGAGTCGGCCGACGGCCGGCTCACCGACCACGCCCTCGACTTCGTGGGCGGCCTGCGCTCGGGCGAACTGCAGCCCGCCGACGCCGCCGACTGGGTGCGGTCGACGATCTGCGGTCAGGGCAGCGGCCTCACCAGCCGCTGAGCGCGGCTACCCGCTGGGCGGCAGGTGCTTGCCCCGGTGGATCTCGTAGAGGCTCGCGTGGCCCGGAGAGTCGGGGTCGTCGACGATCGGCTGGTCCGCCATGAACAGCCGGATGACGTGCGCCAGCTCACCGGGGTGGCTGAAGTTGATCGCGTGCGCGGCGCCCTCGATCCGCACGACCAGCACATGGTTGTCGGTGGCCGACGCGATCTCCTGCACGCGGTCCGGGTGCGGCAGCAGCGGGTCGCGGTCGCCCAGGACGACGAGGGTCGGGATGTGCAGCTCCAGCAGGCGGTCGAGCGACGGGTACGAGGTGAGCGCGCTGAACATCTTGAAGGTGCTGGGCACGCCGAACCGGAGGTAGTCGGGCGTGGCGACCCGCACCATCCGTGGCGGTTCGCGTCCGCCGTCACGGGTCAGCTGGCCGACGGCGCGCCGCAGGGGCCGGTTGTAGGCGCCGCCAGCCGGCGACACCAGGACGGCTCGGTCGATGCGGTCCGGGAAGTGGTGCGCGAACTCGAGGATGACCGGGCACCCCATCGAGTTGCCGACCAACGTGGCCTTCTCGATGCCCCGGTCGTCGAGGAACCGGACGGCGTCCCGCGCCAGGTCCGGGATGTCGAGACCGTTCGGCGACTTCCCGCTGCGGCCGAACCCGGGAAGGTCCGGGACCAGCGTGTGGAACTCCTGGGCGAGCCGCTCCGCGGTCGGCAGCAGGTACCGGCCGGACAGCCCGAACCCGTGAACGTGCATCATCGCCGGCGCATCGGGCGGATCCGGCGATTCGCGGTAGAACACGTCGACGCCGTCGACCACGGTCCAGCGCTCGGCGAGACTCGACGCCGGATGCCGGGGCAGGCGCTTCGGCGCGCTCTTGGTGCTCATGGCGCGATCCTGCTCGGCCGACACCGGGTCGCGCAATGCAGTACCGGCCCGGGCGGCGACGTCAGCCCGCTGCGGCTCGGAGTCCCGAGTAGTCGATCAGCCGCTCGAGTCCTACGGTGACCGGCGACTCGTGGCGGCCGACCACCACGACCCGCGCGCCGGAGGCGACGGCCGCCTGCAGGCCGGCGTCCGCATCCTCGAACACCACGCACTCGGAGATGGGCACGCGGATGCGCTCGGCGGCGAGCACGTAGCCCTGGGGGTCCGGCTTGCCCCGCGCGACGTCCTCCGCCGCGATCAGGACCGGAGGGAGGGGGACGCCGGCCGCGCGCATCCTGCCGATGGCCAGTTCGCGCGGCGCGCTGGTGACCACGGCGACGGGCACGTCGTCGGAGAGCAGCCGGTCGAGCAGCGCGGCCGCGCCCGGCACCTCGACGATGCCGTCGGTGCGCGTGATCTCCTCCGCCACGAGTCCGCGGACGAGCCCGTCGCGGGACTCGACGCTGAGCTCGGGGAGGAAGTGCGCGACGGTGTCGACGGCCTGACGGCCGTGCGCGTACGCCAGGAGTGCTGCGGGGTCGAGGCCGTGTCGCCGGCCGAAGGCGGTCCAGACCGACTCGACGACCGCCGTCGAGTCGACGAGCGTCCCGTCCATGTCGAACAGGAACCCGGCCGCCTCGATCTCATCCACGCTCCGAGCATAGGAGACGCGGGTGACGCGAGGCGGCCGGGCCGGCCGCGCGGAGGGGCCCATCCCACCTGACCCCTCCGCGACGTTCACACCAGCGCGGCGGAGAAGCGCGCGGGGCGGAACGTGTCCAGCAGCGGCGAGGCCTCGCCCGTCAGGATCTCGCGGGCGAGCAGTTCGCCCGCGATGAGCCCGAGCGTGGCGCCGCTGTGCGTGAAGGCGACGAAGTAGCCGGGGATCTGCTCCAGCTCGCCGAGTACCGGCTCACCGTCGCCCGGGATGGGCTTCCCGCCGATGCCGAAGCCGTCGAGCTCGAGGCGCGGGTTGCCCGCGAGCACGCGGGACGCCTCCTCCAGCAGGCGGTCGACGATGCCGTCCGGGACGGTGACCGAACCGTCGTCGCCGACGACCAGCGCCTCCTCCGACCACGCCGAGTCGAGCGCGAGCGCTCCGGTCGGCGTCGGGCGCACGGCGACATTCGGCGTGTTGAGGACGGCCGTCAGCTCGGTCTCCACCGGCTTGGTCCACACCAGGAGGGCCGTGGGGCTGCCGTCCTCGATCGTCACGCCGTGCTCCGCGACCTGGGCGGGGACGCCCGGGCCGGTCGCGAGCAGCACCGCGTCGGCGTCGAAGCGACGCCCGTCCGGCGTGACGGCGCCGACGGCGCGGCCGTCCTCGACCACGACCTCGACGTGACCCGCGGCCGTGATCAGCGTGCCGCCGCGCGAGGTGAACTCGGCGGCGAGGAAGGCGACGAGCGACGGCAGGTCGACCCAGCCCTCCCCTGGGTTGAAGATGGCGCCCTCGGACGCGACGGCGGCCGGGTCGACGCCCGGGGTCCACGCGGCGACCTCGTCGGCCGCCAGCCACTGCGCGTCGTAGCCGATGGCGCGCTCGTGCTCGAGGACCGGGCGGAACGACTCGCCCTCCGGCGCCCAGGTGAGCCCGCCGTCGAACCGGAGGAACCCGGACACGTCGGCGCGCGCCGCGAGGGTGCGGTAACGGTCGATGCCGAGCTGGCGCAGCGCGTGGTACTCCGGCGAGCGCAGGCCCGCGGTGTTGAGCCACGAGAGGGAGCGTCCGCTCGCACCGCTGGCGAGCTCGCCCTCGGTGAGCAGGGTGACCTCGGCGCCGGCGCGCACCAGCTGGGTGGCGGTCGAGACGCCGAGGACACCGCCGCCGATGACGACGACGCGGGAACGGATGGATGGTGCGGTCATGGTGCTCACTTTCGGTTCTGCGAGTGGATGGTGTCGATCAGTTCGAGGGCCGCGAGCGACTCCCGGGGGTCGACGGGAAGGGGCGAGCCGTCGCGCAGTGCGGCGGCGAGGCCGCGATAGAAGGCGGCGTAGTCGCCGGGGACGAGGGAGACCTCGTCGGGATGGGAGTCGGTGCCGACCCGCGCGGGCGCGGTCGCCCGCCCGAGCCGGGGGTCGCCGGGCCGCATGCCGCCGCCGAGCTGTCCCTCCTGCGGGTCGAGGCCCCAGGAGACGAAGCCGGCGCGCGAGCCGAGCACGCGGAACCGCGGCCCGGAGATGGGCGCGACCGCGCTCATCCACAGGTGGCTCGTGGTGCCGGAGTCGTGCTCGAGCACGACGAACGCGTCGTCGTCGGCCGCTCCGCCGCGGCGGTCGCCGATCTCGGCGTGCGCGACGCGCGCGGGGCCGAAGAGGAGGAGGGCCTGGTCGATCAGGTGCGAGCCCAGGTCGAACAGGATTCCGCCGCCCTCGGACGCACCGGTCGTGGACTTCCACGAGTCGTCGATGGCGGGCTTCCACCATTCGAACCGCGACTCGAAGCGCCGCACGTCGCCCAGCGACCCGTCGCCGGCCAGCCGGCGCAGGGTGAGGAAGTCGCCGTCCCAGCGCCGGTTCTGGAAGACGGTGAACGGCACGCCCGCCGCCTCGGCCCGCTCGATCAGCGCGCGACCCGTTGCGGCGTCCGGCGCGAACGGCTTGTCCACGACCGTCGCGAGGCCGGCGGCGACCGCGGCGGTCGCCTGCGCGACGTGCAGCGGGGTGGGCGAGGCCACGACCACCAGGTCGAGTCCGGGATGCGCGAGCAGCGCATCCACGTCGGGCACCGCCCGCGCCCCCGGGTGGTCGGCCGAGAGCCGCTCGGTCTGCGACGTGACGACCGCCGCGAGTTCGAACGCCGGGTCCGCCGCCAGGAACGGCGCGTGGAAGACGCGCCCGGCGACCCCGTACCCGATCAGTCCGACGCGCAGGGGCTCGGCGCCGCTCACAGCACCTCCGACAGGAAGCGCTGCAGGCGGGGGCTCTGCGGCCGGTCGAACAGGTCGTCGGGGCGCCCCGCCTCCACGACGCGTCCCTCGTCCATGAACACGACCTGGTCTGCGACCTTGCGGGCGAAGTTCATCTCGTGGGTGACGACGACCATCGTCATGCCGCGCCGGCCGAGGTCGGCCATGAGGTTGAGGACGCCCTTGACCAGCTCGGGGTCCAGCGCGCTCGTCACCTCGTCGAACAGCATCACCTGCGGCTCCATCGCGAGCGCCCGGGCGATCGCGACGCGCTGCTGCTGGCCGCCAGAGAGGTCGCGCGGGCGGTGGTCCATGCGCTCGCCGAGCCCGACCTCGATGAGGCGTTCCTCGGCGACCCGCTGCGCCTCCGCCTTCGGCATCCGCTTCACGGAGCGCAGGGCGAGCATGACGTTCTGCAGCGCCGTGTGGTCCGGGAAGAGGTTGAAGTGCTGGAAGACGAGACCGATCCGGCGGCGCAGCGCATCCGGCTTGCTGCCCAGGATGCTCTGCCCGTCGAGCAGCACGTCGCCGCTCTTCGGCTCGTGCAGCCGGTTGATCCCCCGGAGCATCGTCGACTTGCCGGAGCCGGACGGCCCGATCACGCAGGTCGTGGTGCCGGGGGCGACCGAGAGCGAGACGCCCCGCAGCACGTCGATGTCGCCGTAGGCCATCGTCAGGTCGACGAGGTCGAGCGCCGATCCGCGGAAGTCCGGGGTCTGCTGCGCGGGCAGCGGAGAGGTGTACGTCATGTGTTGCTCCCGAGGGTGAGGGGGGCGGGCGGCTGGACCTCGTCCAGCTCGTCGAGCCCGCTCTTCGGCGGCGCCGGCTTGCGGCGCCCGGTGCGGAACCGGTTGTCGAAGTAGTTGACGAGGTGGGTGAGCGGCACCGTGATGACCAGGTAGAAGAGGCCGGCCAGCACCAGGGGCGACAGGTTGCCCGTCAGCACGGCCGCGTCCTGGCCGACGCGGAACAGCTCCCGCTCCCCGACCAGCAGGCCGAGGAAGTACACCAGGCTGGAGTCCTTCACGATGGCGATGAACTGGTTGACGAGCGCGGGGAGCACCCGGCGGATGCCCTGCGGCACGACCACCAGGCGCATCGCCTTCGCGTAGCTGAGGCCGAGCGCGCGGCACGCCTCCAGCTGGCCGCGGTCGACGCTCTGGATGCCGGCGCGGAAGATCTCGCCGATGTACGCGGCCGCGATCAGCGACAGCGCCAGGATGCCCAGCGGGTAGGGCGACGGTCCGAAGACCGCCTGCGAGAACCGTGCGAACCCCTGCCCGATGAGCAGGATGGTGAGGATCGCCGGCAGACCCCGGAACACGTCCGTGTAGACCCGGGCGGGGATGCGGAGCCAGCGGGAGGTGGAGATCCCCATGACCGCGACCACCATGCCGAGCACGACGCCGATGACGGTCGCCGCGATCGAGATGATCAGCGTGTTGACGAGTCCGACACCGAGGAGCTGCGGGAAGACCTGCAGCATCGACGGGATGTCGAAGAAGGTGTGCGTGATGGTGTTGAGCCAGTCCATGGGGATCTCCCTGAGCTCCTACTTCGACGGGGTCGGCGTCGAGGTCTGCTCCGCCTTCGGCAGGTACTGCTCGGGCATCGGCGAGCCCGGGAACCACTTCTGGTAGAGCTTCTTCCAGGTGCCGTCCTCCATCGCGGCGTGGAGGGCGGTGTCGAGCGCCTTCTTCAGAGCCGGGTTGCCCTTGGCGATGGCGAAACCGGCCGGAGCGTCGAACGAGGGGATGTCCTCAGCGTCCTTCAGCTGCGGGTACTGGCCCACGTAGCTCTTGGCCGCCTCGTAGTCGAGGAAGTGCGCATCCACCGAGCCGCTGTTGAGGGCGGAGACGGCGGCGTTGTTGTCGGGGAAGCGGACGAGGCTCGCCTTGGGGAAGTTCTTGACGGCGTACGCCTCCTGCAGGGTGCCCTGCACGACGCCGAGGCGCTTGCCCGCGAGGTCCTTCGCGGAGTCGATGCCGCTCGACTTCGTGGTGAGCACCGTCAGGTAGCCCGCGAGGTAGCCGTCGGAGAAGTCGACCGTCTTCTCCCGCTCCTTCGTGATGCCGATGGCCGCGACGCCGACGTCGAACTGGTGGTTCGCGACGGCGGCGAGAAGGCCCGAGAAGTCCTGACCGGTGAAGACCGCCTTGCCGAGGTGGGCGCGCTTGGCGACGTCGGTGAAGAGCTCGACGTCGAAGCCGGTGAAGTCGCCCTTGGCGTTGGTGAAGGTGTACGGCTTCGAGTCGCCGAGGCTGGCGACGCGGACCGTCCCCGCCTCGATGAGCCCGTACGGGTTGTCCTTGGTGGAGCTGCCTGCTGCGCCGCCGGCGCTGCAGCCGGCGAGGACGAGGGCGGCCGCGGCCGCGGCGGCCAGCAGTCCGGCCGGCCGGAGGAAGGTGCGTCGTTTCACTGCGGGGTCCAATCGTCTGGGGGATGGTCGGCGAGAGACAGGACGTGCGATCCTCGTCGATCGGTGGTTGCTGAGACCGGTCTCTGGGGATTACGCTGAGACCGGTCTCAGTTGGTTTTCTGGGACGCTACAACACGTCTCCGGGTTTCGTCAACACCGAGGACGCGACCAGGAAGGGCTCACCGAATGTCCCCACGACCCGGGTCCCGCCGCGCCGTCACGGTGGCCGACATCGCCCGGGCGGCGAAGGTCTCGAAGGCCACGGCCGCCCGAGCGCTCGGCGACTACGGGCAGGTGAGCGACGCGGTGCGGTCGCGCGTCCTGGCCGCGGCCGAGGAGCTCAACTACCGGCCGAACGCGCTCGCACGCTCGATGAACACCGGTCGCTCCAACACGATCGGCGTGGTCGTCGGCGACATCGAGAACCCGTTCTTCGCCCACGCCATGCGCGGCATCTCCGACGTCGCCAACCGCGAGGGCTACGACGTCATCCTCACCAACTCCGACGAGGACGTCGAGGCCGAGCAGGCCGCAGTGGATGTGCTCCTCGACAAGCAGGTCGACGCCCTGATCGTCGCGCCCGCCTCCTCCGCCCGGGTCGGCCACCTCGCCGCCGTCGGCGCGGCGGGGCGCCCGCTGGTGCTGCTCGACCGGCGCGCCGACGGCCGCCCGTACGACTCGGTGACCGTCGACAACCGGGCGGCGGCGGCCCGGGCGACGGCCGAACTGCTGGCCGAAGGCCACCGGCGCATCGCCTTCATCTCCACCCACGACCACCCGGCGGGCGTCTACACCCCGGGCGACACCATCACCATGTCGAGCGTCGCCGACCGCGTCGCCGGCGTGATGGAGGCGCTCACGGACGCCGGCATCCCCTCGCCCGAGCAGAACATCCGGCTGGACGCGCGCCGCCGCGGCGTCGAGGCGGTGGCCCGCGACCTGCTCGAGGGCGACGACCCGGTGACCGCCGTCATCGCGTCGGACAGCCTGATCGCCATGACCGTCTTCCAGACCATCCGCACGCTCGGCCTCAGCATCCCGGGCGACGTGTCCCTGATCTCGTTCGACAACCCGGAGTGGACCGGCATCACCACGCCGCCCCTGACCGTGGTGGAGCAGCCGATCTACGAGCTGGGCGCCGCCGCCGCGCGCCTCGCGCTGCAGCGCATCCACGGCGAGCGGGTGGACGACGCGGCCGTCGTCTTCGACGCCGACCTGCTCCGCCGCGCGTCGGTCGGCCCGGCGCCGCGCGCGGGCGCGCCCGTCGCTGCCCTGTCGGAAACGGAGGGTCGCAACACCCCGTAAAGCCTCCGCTATAACGGCGTGTTGCGACCCCTCGATCCGGCTGGGCCGCGGGTCAGCGGCCCGTCTCCCGGGCGGCCTGCGCTGCGCGCAGGTCGGCCAGCCCCCGCTCGGTCTCGCGTGTGACCGTTCCGCCGCGCGCGAGGATCGCCGCGGGCAGCCAGTCGCTGAGCACGAACCGCTTGCGGACGACCGGCTCCCCGCCGTTGGTCCGGGCCGGATGCCTGACCCAGCCGTGCTCCATCCCCTGTGTCCATGTCGTGTTCGCCATGACCTTCACCTTACGAGCGCAAAGATCCGGACACGAGATGGCTTTAGGTCTATCTTCGCAAAGATACGGCCACTAGACTGCGGGCATGATCCGATCGGTCGCTGTGCCCCTCATCGACGAGTTCGCCATGTTCGAATTCGGGGTCGTCTGCGAGGTCTTCGGGCTCGACCGCAGCTACGCGGGACTCGAGCCGTTCGACTTCCGGGTGTGCACCATCCACCCCGACACGGCAGTGACGAGCCCGGTCGGCGTCCGCGTGACCGCGCCCTACGGCCTCGAGGCGATGGACGACGCCGACCTGATCGCCGTGCCCGCCGCCACGGTGCGAGACGAGTACCCGCAGGAGTTCCTGGATGCGCTGCGCAGAGCGTACGACCGTGGCGCCATCCTGCTCAGCGTCTGCTCCGGCGCATTCGCCCTCGGAGCCGCCGGCCTGCTCGACGGGCGCGACTGCACCACGCACTGGCGGTTCTCCGACGAGCTGCAGCGCCGCTTCCCGGCCGCCCGCGTGGACCCCGACGTCCTCTTCGTGGACGACGGCCGCATCATCACCTCTGCCGGCACCTCGGCCGGGATCGACGCCAGCCTGCACCTCGTGCGCCGGGAGCTCGGGAGCGCGGTCGCCAACACCATCGCCCGCAACATGGTGGTGCCGCCGCAGCGCGACGGCGGCCAGCGCCAGTACATCGACAAGCCGGTCAGCGACTGCGAGGACGACACCTTCAGCGAGCTGATCGACTACCTGACCGAGCGCCTCGACGAGTCGCACACGGTGGGCAGCCTCGCCGAGCGCACCCATATGTCCACGCGCAGCTTCTCACGCCGCTTCGTCGCCGAGACCGGCGTGCCCCCGATGCAGTGGCTCACGACCCAGCGCATCCTGCGCGCGCGACTGCTGCTCGAGACCACGGACCTGCCGATCGACGAGGTCGCCCGCCAGTGCGGCTTCGGGAGCGCGACGCTCCTCCGTCACCACTTCGACGCCGAGGTGGGCGTCCCGCCCACCCGCTACCGGGCGGCCTTCGCCCGGGCGTGATGCCGCGGCGCCAGGTCGTCGCCGCGGTAGTGCCGCAGCAGGCGCCAGTTGCGCAGCGCGAAGTCCGCGCAGATCGCCACGGTCGCCACGCCGCAGACGATGACGCCCCACGCGCGAGGGTTCTCGCCCTGGGTGGGGATGGCCACGGCCAGCGCGACCGTGGAGACGAGCGCCAGCACAGCGAGCAGGCCTCCGATGGCCGCCCTCCGTCCCGCTCGGGTGCGGTCCGTCCGGTCTCCCATGCTCCGGAAATTACTCCGCGGATCGGGTGAACGAAAGTCGAATCACAGGGAAACGGGCGATGAATCGCCGCGCGCGGACCGAGACGGATCCGGACAGCACGAAGCCCCCGCCCACGTGGACCCGTGCGGGGGCTTCGTACGGTTTCAGCAGCCTCAGTCCTTGAAGGCGTCCTTGATCTTCTCGCCGGCCTGCTTGACGTCGGCCTTGGCCTGGTCGCCCTTGCCCTCGGCTTCGAGGCGCTCGTCGCCGGTGGCCTTGCCCGCAGCCTCCTTGGCGTTGCCGCCCAGCTTCTCTCCGGCGTTCTCGATCTTGTCGTCGAGTCCCATGACGTCCCCTTTCAGTGGTCCGTTTCGTCTTCGACGCTCCCACCGTTGTGGAGCCGGGTCTACCCCGCGGGCCCCACCTCGCACCAGACGCTCAGGAGATGCTGTCGCGCTGGTCGAGGGACTCGACCGCCGCGGCCATCCGCCCCAGGAACTCGCGCACCACCTCGGCCTCGCGCGGGTCGAGCTCCCCCGCCGCCGCGAGCATGCGCCGGTGCATCGCCTGCAGCGTGTGGCGCACCTCCTCGTCGGCGCCCGGCGTCGCGACGATGACGAGCGAGCGCCGGTCGGTGGGATGCGGCTGCCGCGCCACCCAGCCGGCGATCGTCAGCCGGTCGAGCATCACGGTCACCGATGACGACTTCAGGTGCAGTTCCGCACCCAGCTCGGCCGGCGTCGCGGGCACTCCCCCGCTCTGCCGCTTCAGCAGGAACCGCAGCGCGCGCAGGTCGTTCTCGCCCATCCGCATGGACTCACGGGTACGACGACGCATCGCCTGCTCGGCTGCGCGGTAGTCGCGCAGCGCGTTCAGGACCTCTACGGTGTGCGGGTCGGCACGGTCGTACCAGTAGCCCCCGCCGGTCTGTGCATCGATACCCCGATTTTACGCGGTGGTCCGAGGCGATGCAGCCCGGGGATGCGGCCGGCCGGTCGCGCCGGCGGCGTCGATGTGGTCGACCGCCTCGCGCATCCTGCGCAGGAAACCGATCACGGTCTCCGCGTCTTCCGGGCTCAGCGAGGCGGCGACGTCGACCAGCTCCTGGCGCATGTCGCCCAGGATGGCGCGCTGCAGCTCGTCCTCGGGCACGGCCGGGACGACGATGAGCGCACGGCGGTCGAATGGACTCGCCTCCCGGCGGATGTGGCCGGCGCGTTCGAGACGGTCGAGCAGTGCCGTGACGGATGAGCTCTGGATGCCGAGGTACTCCGCGAGCTCCTTCGGCCCGACCGAGCGGCCCTGCTCCTGCGCGCGGAGCAGGTAGCGCATCGCGGAGACGTCGTTCTCGCTCATGCGGAGGACTCCCTCGGAGCGCCGGCGCATGGCGGACTCGGCGGCGCCGTAGGCGCGCATCGCCTCCAGCACCTCGAGGCCGGGCGACCGGTCGTCGGCTTCCTCGCGATACCAGTAGTGGCGCGCCGATTCCTGCGTATCGGACGTCATGCCTTAACGATAGAGCACCTACAATCTAGATTCTCTAGCGTTTGGCCGGGTGCGCCGCCGGTTCGGGCATCACGAGCAGTCCGTTGGGCCGGTGCGTTCCGTCCATCAGCGCGTCGAGCCAGTCCCGGTTGAGCGGAGCGATGGTCGACTCGTCGTAGCGGAAGCGGATGTGGAGCCCGTTGTCGACCCAGATCGCCTCCCGGCCGCCGTCGCCGTCGGGCACCCAGCTGAGCGTGAAGCTCTCCCGGCGGCGGAGCTTGGTCGTGATGACGACCTGGAGGTGCGCCAGCAGCCGATCCCCGAACAGGTAGTCCGTCGCACCGTAGCTGAGCACGCCCATTCCATCGCTCCCATCCCGTTCGACCGTCCGTACGGACGGTATGTAGTTAGTCTATCCATATAGCTTGCTTGTCTAGCAATACGCCCCGCTGCGGAATTCAAGGCCTTCGCGCGCCCGCGTGATCCCCGGAGAATGAACACTGTGAGCACCTACCGTCTTCAGATCTCCCCCGACTTCACGCTTCGCGACGCCACCCAGGTGCTCGACTACATCCAACGGCTCGGCGCGGAAGGGGTCTACCTCTCGCCGCTGCTCGAAGCCGAGCCCGGCTCGATGCACGGCTACGACGTCGTCGACCACAGCCGGGTGGACTCCTCGCGCGGCGGCCCGGAGGCGCTCTCGGAGTTCTCGGACGCCGCCCACGCGCGCGGGCTCAAGGTGCTCGTCGACATCGTCCCCAACCACATGGGCGTCGCGACGCCCGCCGTCAACGCCTGGTGGTGGGACCTGCTGACCCTCGGCCGCGACTCGCGCTACGCCTCCTACTTCGACATCGACTGGGAGTTCGGGAACGGCCGTCTGCGCCTGCCTGTGCTCGGCGACGGTCCGGACGAGGAGGACGCCCTGCGCGTCGAGGACGGCGAGCTGCGCTACTACGACCACCGCTTCCCCATCGCCCCCGGGACCGGGGACGGCTCGCCGCGCGAGGTGCACGCACGGCAGAACTACGAACTCATGTCGTGGCGGCGGGCCGACGCCGAGATGAACTACCGCCGCTTCTTCGCCGTCACGACGCTCGCCGGACTGCGGGTCGAGGACCAGCAGGTGTTCGACGACACGCACCGCGAGATCGGCCGGTGGTTGCACGAGGGTCTCGTGGACGGCCTCCGCGTCGACCACCCGGACGGCCTCCGCGATCCCGGCCAGTACTTGGAGCGCCTGCGCGCCCTGGCCGGCGACAAGCCGATCTGGGTCGAGAAGATCATCGAGGGCGACGAGCGGATGCCCGACTGGCCCGTGCAGGGAACCACCGGCTACGACGCCCTCGCCGTGATCGACCGCGTCTTCGTCGACCCGGCGGGCGAGGGCCCGCTGACCGCCCTGGCGGGCGAGTTCGACGACCGGGAGGAGAACCAGGACTGGATCGAGCTGGTCCACCGCCGGAAGCGCGCGGTCGCTGACAGCATCCTCCGCTCCGAGGTGCTGCGAGTGGTCCGGGAGCTGGGCGAGGGCTTCGACGAGGAGGTCGCGGATGCGGTCGCCGAGCTGGCCGCCTGGTTCCCGGTGTACCGCAGCTACCTCCCGTTCGGCGCCGAGTACCTGGAGGAGGCGCGCCTCGCGGCCGCCGAGTCCCGGCCCGATCTCGCGCCGATCATCGCCCGCATCACCGACCGCCTCGGCGACCGCTTCGAGCAGACGACCGGCGCGATCATGGCGAAGGGTGTCGAGGACAACGCCTTCTACCGCTTCACCCGCCTGGTCTCGCTCACCGAGGTCGGGGGCGATCCGTCCGAGTTCGCGCTCTCGCCGGAGGAGTTCCACCGCCGCCAGGCCGACCGTCAGCGGCGGCTGCCCGACTCGATGACCGTGCTGTCCACCCACGACACCAAGCGCGGCGAGGACACGCGCGCCCGCATCTCCGCGCTGGCGGAGCTGCCCGGCCGCTTCGAGCGCTTCCTGCGGACGGTGCGCGAGCACGTCGGGATCGGCGACGGGTCGCTGGAGAGCCTGCTGTGGCAGTCGGTAATCGGCGCGTGGCCGGCGTCGCGGGAGCGGCTGCAGGCGTACGCCTTGAAGGCGGCGCGCGAGGCGGGCGCATCCACCGCCTGGACCGACCCGGACGAGGCCTTCGAGCAGCGCATGGCCGCGGCCATCGACGCCGCCTTCGACGACGAGCGGGTCCGCGCGGAGGTGGAGGCCCTGTCCGCCGTGATCGACGGACCGGGCGCGAGCAACGGCCTGGGCGCGAAGCTGCTGCAGCTGACGTCTCCCGGGCGCCCGGACGTGTACCAGGGCTCGGAGCGCTGGGAGCGGTCGCTGGTCGACCCGGACAACCGCCGCCCGGTCGAGTTCGACGCCGCCGCGGCCCTGCTCGCCCACATCGACGAGGGATGGCAGCCCGAGATCGACTCGTCGGGCGCGGCCAAGGTGCTGGTCACCTCGCGCGCCCTCCGGCTGCTGCGCGACCGTCCCGAGCTGTTCACCGGCTACCGCCCGGTGTACGCGGAGGGATCGCGCGCCGGCCACCTCATCGGGTTCGACCGCGGCGGGGCCATCGCCCTCGCGACGCGGCTCCCGGTCGGGCTCTCCGCCACCGGCGGCTGGGCCGACACCACCATCGACCTCGGGGAGGCATCCATGCGCGACGAGTTCACCGGCGCCGAGTACACGGGACGCGTCCCGCTCAGCGCCGTGTTCGAGCGGTACCCGGTCGCCCTGCTGGCGGTGACGCGATGACGGCGGCGACGCCGGCCACCCGGCGCTTCCCGGTCTGGGCGCCGAGCGCACGCAGTGTGGATGTGGTGATCGACGGCCTCGGGACGTTCCCGCTCACCCCGGTGCCGTCGACCTCGGACACGCCGGCCGGAGGCTGGTGGGAGCTCGCCGAGCCGCCCGCGCTGCCCGGGCACCCGGTCGACTACGGGTTCCTCGTCGACGGCGAGGGCCCGTTCCCGGACCCGCGGTCGCTGCGACAGCCGCGTGGCGTGCACGAGCTGAGCCGCGAGTTCGACCCGCGCGCACACGAGTGGACGGACGGGGCGTGGGAGGGACGCGACCTCGTCGGCGCGCTGATCTACGAGCTCCACATCGGCACGTTCACCCCCGAGGGGACGCTGGACGCCACCATCGCCCGTCTCGACCACCTCGTGGAGCTGGGCGTCGACGCGGTCGAAGTGCTCCCGGTGAACGCCTTCAACGGCACGCACAACTGGGGCTACGACGGTGTGCTGTGGTACGCCGTGCAGGAGCAGTACGGCGGGCCGGAGGCCTACCAGCGGTTCGTCGAAGCCTGCCACCGGCGCGGACTCGCCGTCGTGCAGGACGTCGTCTACAACCACCTCGGCCCGAGCGGCAACTACCTGCCGAAGTTCGGCCCCTACCTCGGTCAGGGCGCCAGCACGTGGGGCGTCAACATCAACCTCGACGGCCCGCTGTCGGACGAGGTGCGCCGCTACATCCTGGACAACGCCGAGTACTGGCTGCGCGAGATGCACGTGGACGGGCTGCGACTGGATGCCGTGCACGCCCTCCAGGACCACCGGGCCACGCATCTGCTCGAGGAACTGGCCGTGCTCGCCGACGAACTCGGCGGCGAGACCGGCCGCCTGCGGACGCTGATCGCGGAGAGCGACCTCAACGACCCGAAGCTGATCCGCACCCGCTCGCACCACGGCTACGGGCTCCACGCCCAGTGGGACGACGATGTGCACCACAGCATCCACGCCAACCTGACCGGTGAGGACACCGGCTACTACGCCGACTTCGCCGAGCCCGAGGCGCTGGTGAAGGTGTTCGGCCACGGCTTCTTCCACGACGGCACCTGGTCCAGCTTCCGCGAGCGCCGCCACGGCCGCCCGCTCGACCCGGACATCCCCTTCACGCGCCTGGTCGCGTTCAGCCAGGACCACGACCAGATCGGCAACCGTGCCGCCGGCGACCGGCTCACCGCCACGCTCGACCCCGGCCGCCTCGCGGTCGCCGCCGCACTGACGCTGCTCGGCCCCTTCACGCCGATGCTGTTCATGGGCGAGGAGTGGGCGGCGGCGACCCCCTGGCAGTTCTTCACCTCCCACCCGGAGCCGGAGCTCGGCAAGGCGACGGCGGAGGGCCGCATCGCGGAGTTCGCGAAGATGGGCTGGGACCCGGCCATCGTCCCCGACCCGCAGGACCCGCAGACCTTCCAGCGCTCGAAGCTCGACTGGTCCGAGCTCGACCGCCCGGAGAACGCCCGGATGCTCGACTGGTACCGCACGCTCACCGCTCTGCGCCGCAGCATCCCCGCCGATGCGCCGGCGACGGACGTCGCCTACCGCGACGGCGTCTTCCGCTTCGCGCGCGCGGGCCTGCTGGTCGAGGTGAGCCTCTCCGGAACCGGCCTCGGCGAGCCCCCCGCGGACGCCGTCGCCGCCTTCGGCGAGGCGGTGCGGGTCACCCGCGCCTGACGACGTCGCCTACGAAGCAAGGCGACTGCTGACGAGCCGGTTGAGGCTCACGTGCTCCTCGGCCGCCTGGATGGCGAGTTGCCGGTGCAGCTCGGGCGGGATGCGCACCTTGAACTCGCCGCTGTAGCGTCGCTCGGCGAACGGCTCGGGGATCGGTTCGCCGGAGTCCTGCAGATCCTCGATCACGTCTTCGACGAGCGCCACGATGCCCCGCAGAGCTTCGTCCTGCGTCGGCGCCAGCCACGACAGTGAGGGCATCTCGGCCACCTGACCCACGAACTCTCCATCGTCGGCCGACCAGAGAACCCGGTAGGTGTAATGCGTGAAGTCGGTCACCGCTGCTCACTCTCCCATCGCTCGATCGCCAGAAGAACCTGGATCACCTGATATCTCTTGGCTCGCCCTCGATCATTCTGGATGTTGACGCGAGGGTCGCCGCTCCACGGTGTTCTGAACACCATGTGACTCGAACCCGACTGGCGCGGCTCTCCGAAATAAGCGACGCAGACCTTCACCAGATCATCGAACCTGACGTCCGTCGGGTTTCGCCTCATCCGCAGGAGGACCTTCGCGAGGTGGGGCACACTCAATGGTGCCACTAATGACACCACCCGTCAACCGCCGCCCCGCCGCTTATAGACCCGGCCGCCCGCTGTCAATGCCTGGCTGGACCCGCCGGTCCGCAGGTATCGTGGCGGTCTACCGCCGATCGGAGGCACCGTGCCCCACCCCTGCCCCCTGCTCCGCTGCTCCGCCCGCAGCAGCGCCGCGCCGCTGACCCGCGGAGCGGCCGAGTGACCGCCTCGACCCCGTACCCGCTCGGCATCACACTGGGTGAGGGCGGCGCGAACGTCGCCGTGTACAGCGAGCACGCCGACAAGGTCATCGTGTCGCTCTTCGACGGGCGCGGCCGGGAGACGCAGACCGTCCTCCCCGAGCGCACCGGGCACGTCTTCCACGGCTTCGTCCCGGGACTCGTTCCGGGCGCCCGCTATGCGTACCGCGTCGACGGACCCTGGGACCCGGCCAACGGCCTCCGCTTCTCCCCCGCGAAGGTGCTCCTCCCGCCCCAGGCCCGCGCGGTCACCGGCTCGTGGGACAACACGCAGGCTGTCTTCGGCCACCAGCTGGGCCGGCCCAAGCGCCGCAGCGACACGAACGGCGCCCGCCACGTCGCCCTCGGCGTCGTCATCGACCGGCAGGAGTTCGACTGGGGCGACCACGAGCGTCCGCACACCCCCCTCAGCGAGACCATCATCTACGAGATGCACGTGAAGGGCTTCACGAAGCTGATGGAGTGGGTGCCGGAGGAGTTCCGCGGCACTTACGCCGGCCTCGCGCATCCCGCCGCCGTCGAGTACCTCAAGAACCTCGGCGTCACCGCGGTCGAGCTGCTTCCCATCCACCAGTTCGTCCAGGATGCGCATCTGCAGGAGAAGGGCCTCCGCAACTACTGGGGCTACAACTCCATCGGCTTCTTCGCCCCGCACAACGAGTACGCCGCGACCGGCGACACCGGCCACCAGGTGGACGAGTTCAAGGGCATGGTCAAGGCGCTGCACGCCGCCGGCATCGAGGTCATCCTCGACGTGGTCTACAACCACACCGCCGAAGGCAACGACCTCGGGCCGACCTACAGCTTCAAGGGCATCGACAACCCGTCCTACTACCGCCTGGTCGACGGGGACGCCGCGCACTATTTCGACACCACCGGCACCGGCAACAGCTTCAACGTCAGCCACCCGGCCGCGCTTCAGGTGATCATGGATTCGCTCCGCTACTGGGTCGAGGACATGCACATCGACGGCTTCCGGTTCGACCTGGCCACCACGCTGACCCGGCAGGGCGGCGACGCGAGCCTCCACAGCGCGTTCCTCACGCTCATCCAGCAGGACCCGACGCTCGCCCAGGTGAAGCTCATCGCCGAGCCGTGGGACGTCGCCGGCTACCAGCTGGGCGGCTTCCCGGCCGACTGGTCGGAGTGGAACGGGAAGTTCCGGGATGACGTGCGCGACTTCTGGCGGGGCACTCCCGGCGTGCTCTCCACCCTGTCGCAGCGCGTGCTCGGCAGCCCGGACATCTACGAGGACTCCCGCCGCGCCCCGCTGTCCAGCGTCAACTTCGTCACCGCGCACGACGGCTTCACCCTCGCCGACCTCACCAGTTACAACGAGAAGCACAACGAGGCCAACGGCGAGGACAACCGCGACGGCGAATCGGACAACCGCTCGAGCAACTACGGCGTCGAGGGCCCGACCGATGACCCCGGCATCAACGCCTTCCGCATCCGTCAGCGCAAGAACTTCCTCGCGACCCTCCTGCTCTCGGCGGGCGTCCCGATGATCCTCGGCGGCGACGAGATCGGCCGAACCCAGCAGGGAAACAACAACGCCTACTGCCAGGACAACGAGATCTCGTGGTTCGACTGGGAGCACGCCGACTGGGAGCTGCACGAGTTCACCTCGAAGCTCATCCACCTGCGCCGTGACGAGCCCGCGCTGCGTCCGGTCTGGTACCGGCACGCCCCCGACGTGGGCGGCCCGGACGTCGTGTGCATCCTGCGCGCCGACGGCGAGCCGTTCTCCGACGAGGACTGGGCCGACCCGGAGGCCCGCTCGATCGCGTTCGAGCTCCGCCACGAAGGCTCCGACTCGTTCCTGCTCATGCTCAACGGCGCGGGAAACGGCGTCGAGTTCGTCCTCCCCGAGGCGACCGGTGCGCACTGGGAGCTGGAACTGTCGAGCGACCCGGAGCTCCAGCTCCACGACGGCGACAGCGTCATCCTCGGCGAGTCGTCCTTCGCCCTCCTGAGGTCGCGGAACAGCTGATGCCCGAGTCCACCATCCCCGCACTGCTGGGCCGCTATCGGCCGCAGCACGTGATCGGCCGCGGCGGCGAGGCGAGCATCTTCCGTGCCGTCGACGAGCTGCTCGGCCGCGAGGTCGCCATCAAGCTCTACCGCTCCGGCGGCGAGGAGGAGATGGCGCAGTACCGAACCGAGCAGGCGGCGCTCGCGCGGCTGAGCCACCACGGCATCGTGTCCCTCATCGACGCCGGCATCGACTACTCCGCGCCGAAGGACCCGCGGCCGTTCCTCATCATGGAGCTGGTCTCCGGCACCGACCTCGCCGAGGCACTGGCCCAGCGGGAGCTGACGCTGGAGGAGATCGCCGAGGTCGCGTACGACATCTCCGAGGCGCTGGAGTACGTGCACGCGCACGGCGTGGTGCACCGCGACATCAAGCCGTCGAACATCATGCTCGTCTCCTACGGCACCACGACGTTCCGCGCCCGCGCCCGGCTCACCGATTTCGGCATCGCCAGCGGCATCCGCGGGGTCCCGTCGCAGCCGGACGAGGGCAAGACGACCGGCACCGCCGCCTACCTCAGCCCCGAGCAGGCGATGCGCCGGCCCGCCACCCCCGCGAGCGACATCTACTCGCTCGGCCTGGTGCTGCTCGAGTGCTTCACCCGCTCGGTCACCTACCCCGGCGCTGCGGTGGAGTCGGCGCTCGCCCGGCTGGAGCACGAGCCGCCGGTCCCCGACGATCTGCCCGACGACTGGACGCGCATCCTGCTCGCCATGACCTCGAGCGACCCGGCCGCCCGCCCGACCGCTGAGCAGCTGACGCCCATGTTCCGCGAAGCGGTCATCTCCGCCGCCGGACTGCAGCAGAAGGTGTGACCACGCAGCCCCAGGATGCGACAGCCGGGCATGCGGCGGGCGCGGCGATCGAGGATCACGCCGCCATCGGCGACGGCCGGACGGTCGCGCTGATCGACCGCTCCGGCACGGTGGACTGGCTGCCCCTCCCGAGCCTCGACTCCCCGCCGGTGTTCGCCGCCCTCCTCGATCCCGAGCGGGGCGGCCGGCTCGTCCTGCGGCCGGTGAGCGAGTTCACGTCGCGCCGACGATACCTGCCGGGCACGAACGTGCTCGAGACCACGTTCACCACCGCCTCCGGCACGGTTCGCGTCACCGACGCCCTCATCACCGGCGTCGCCGGACGGCTCCCGTGGGTCGAGTTCGCCCGACGCGTCGACGGGGTGGACGGCATCGTCGTCATGGACTGGGCGGTCGAGCCGGGGACGGTGCTCGGCGGCGCGAGCCCCTGGGCCGAGCACATCGACGGCAGCCGCATCCTGCGCGTCGGCACGGTGAACATCGGCGTCACCGGCCTGACGGACGGCGAGGACGACCCCGAGGCGCCGCGGTTCGGGGGCCGCATCCGGGTCGGCGAGGGAACGCGCCGCACGCTGACGATGGTCGCGACCGACGACGAGCCGCTGCACCTGCCGGTGCCCGGCAACGTCGACATCGGCATCGACCGCACGACCTCCAACTGGGAGCTGTGGTCGAACACCTTCTCGTACTCCGGCCCGTGGGCGGACGCGGTGCAGCGCAGCGCGCTCGCGCTGAAGCTGCTGCTCTACGCGCCCACCGGCGCGATCGCCGCCGCGGCCACCACCTCCCTGCCGGAGACGCCGCGCGGCGGCAAGAACTGGGACTACCGGTTCGCCTGGGTCCGCGACACCGCCTACGCGCTCCGCGCGCTCGAGCGCTTCGGCCTGCGCGAGGAGACCCACGCCGCGATCTCCTGGCTGCTCCGCGCGGTGAAGGGCGACCCAGCCGAACTGCGCGTGCTCTACGGCCTGCGCGAGGAGTCGTCCGCCGACCCGGTCGAGCACGACGTGCCCGGGTGGCGCGGCATCGGGCCGGTCGTCACCGGCAACCGCGCCGCCGAGCAGCTGCAGCTGGGCGTCTACGGCGACCTGCTCAGCGTCGCACTCGCCTACGCCGCGGCGGGCAACGTCCTCGACGTGCCCACCCGACGGCTCGTGTCCGACGTCGCCGACCGCGTCTGCGACGTGTGGCGCGAGCCGGACTCCGGGATGTGGGAGCTCACCGAGCTGCGCCACCACACCTCGTCGAAGATGGGATGCTGGCAGGCGCTCCAGGCGGCCCTGCAGCTGGCCGAGCTCGGCCAGGCCGCGGGCAACCCGGCGCGCTGGCGACGGGAGGCCGACCTCATCCACGATTGGGTCGACGAGCACTGCTGGTCCGACCGCCTCGGCGCCTACACGATGGTCGCCGGCGAGGACGAGCTGGATGCGTCGGTGCTGCTGCACGCGCCGAGCGGCTTCGACCGCGGCGAGCGGATGCGCTCCACGATCGCCGCGCTGCGGCGCGAGCTCGGCAGCGGGCCGCTGCTTTTCCGCTTCACCGGCGCCCGCGCCGAGGGGGAGGCGCCGTTCGTGGCGTGCTCGTTCTGGCTCGCCGCGGCGCTCGCGTGCGTCGGCGACGTCGCGGACGCCACGTCCGTCATGGACGACCTGGTCGGACGGGCGAACGACGTCGGCCTGTACGCCGAGATGATCGACGAGGACGGCACCTTCTGGGGCAACTTCCCGCAGGCGCTGTCGCACCTCGGCCTGATCGACGCCGCGCTGACGATCGCCGACCTCCGCCGGTAGCCGAGCCGCGTTAGGCCGGTCGCGCTGCTAACGCACCGCGTCGCTGGCGGCCCCCACGTACTCCGCCAGGTGCCGCCCGGTGAGCGTCGACCGGTCGGCGATGAGCTCGGCGGGCGTCCCCTCGAACACGATCCGCCCTCCGTCGTGGCCTGCGCCGGGACCGAGGTCGATGATCCAGTCCGCGTGCGCCATCACCGCCTGGTGGTGCTCGATGACGATGACCGACTTTCCCGCATCCACCAGCCGGTCGAGCAGCCCGAGCAGCTGCTCGACGTCGGCCATGTGCAGGCCGGTCGTCGGCTCGTCGAGGACGTAGACGCCGCCCTTCTCCGCCATGTGTGTGGCGAGCTTCAGCCGCTGCCGCTCCCCACCCGACAGCGTCGTGAGCGGCTGGCCGATCGTCAGGTAGCCCAGCCCGACATCCGCGAGGCGTTTCAGGATGGCGTGCGCAGCGGGCAGCTTCGCGTCGCCCTCCGCGAAGAACGCCTCGGCCTCGCTGACCGGCATCGCGAGCACCTGGCTGATGTCGCGGCCGCCGAGCGTGTACTCCAGCACCGAGTCGTCGAAGCGGCGCCCCTCGCACACTTCGCAGACCGTGGAGACGCCGGCCATCACGCCGAGGTCGGTGTAGATCACCCCGGCGCCGTTGCAGTTCGGGCAGGCGCCCTCGGAGTTGGCGCTGAACAGCGCGGGCTTCACGCCGTTCGCCTTCGCGAACGCCTTGCGGATCGGCTCCAGCATGCCGGTGTAGGTCGCCGGGTTGCTCCGCCGCGAGCCGCGGATCGCGCCCTGGTCGACCGAGACGACGCCGTCGCGCGGCGCGACCGACCCGTGGATCAGCGAGCTCTTGCCCGACCCGGCCACACCGGTCACGACCACCAGCACACCCAGCGGGATGTCGACATCCACCCCCTGCAGGTTGTGCTCGGAGGCGCCGCGGACCTCGAGGGCGCCCTTCGGCGTGCGCACCGACTCCTTGATGCGCGCCCGGTCGTCCAGGTGCCGTCCGGTCAGCGTGCCGCTGCCGCGCAGCCCCTCGACGGTGCCCTGGAAGACGACCTCGCCTCCCTGCGCCCCCGCCCGGGGACCGAGGTCGACCACGTGGTCCGCGATCTGGATCGCCTCCGGCTTGTGCTCGACCACCAGCACCGTGTTGCCCTTGTCGCGCAGCTGGAGCAGCAGCTCGTTCATCCGCTGGATGTCGTGCGGGTGCAGGCCGACGGTCGGCTCGTCGAAGACGTACGTGATGTCGGTGAGAGACGACCCGAGGTGACGGATCATCTTCGTGCGCTGCGCCTCGCCACCGGAGAGCGTGCCCGACGGCCGGTCGAGCGACAGGTAGCCGAGCCCGATCTCCACGAAGGAGTCGAGCAGGTGCTGGAGGTTCCGGAGCAGGGGCGCCACGGACGGCTCGTCGAGCGACCGCACCCAGGCCGAAAGGTCGGTGATCTGCATCGCGCAGGCGTCGGCGATGCTGACCCCGGCGATCTTCGACGACCGCGCGCTCTCACTGAGCCGCGTCCCGCCGCACTCCGGGCACGCGGTGAAGGTGACCGCCCGCTCCACGAAGGCGCGGATGTGCGGCTGCATGGCGTCCACATCCTTCGACAGCATCGACTTCTGCAGCTTCGGGACAAGTCCCTCGAAGGTCAGGTTGATGCCGTTGATCTTGACCTTGGTGGGCTCGTGGTACAGGAAGTCGTTCCGCTCGCTCTCGGTGAAGTCGCGGATCGGCTTCGCCGGGTCGAAGAACCCGGACTCGCTGAAGATGCGCACGCCCCAGCCGTCGGCCGTGTAGCCCGGGACGGTGATCGCGCCCTCGGAGAGCGACTTGCTGTCGTCGAACAGCTGCGTGAGGTCGATGTCGCTGACCGAGCCCATGCCCTCGCATCGCGGGCACATCCCGCCGAGCTGACTGAACTCGCGCTTCTCCGTCTTGCCGCCCACGGTCAGCGCGCCGCTGCCGGTCACTGAGGGGATGTTGAACGAGAAGGCCTGCGGCGACCCGATATGCGGCTGCCCGAGCCGGCTGAACAGGATGCGGAGCATCGCGTTGGCGTCCGTCACCGTCCCGACCGTGGAGCGTGCGTTCGCGCCCATCCGCTCCTGGTCGACGATGATCGCCGTGGTCAGCCCCTCGAGCACGTCGACGTCGGGACGCGACAGCGTCGGCATGAAGCCCTGGACGAAGGCGCTGTAGGTCTCGTTGATCATCCGCTGCGACTCGGCCGCGATGGTGCTGAAGACCAGCGAGCTCTTGCCCGAACCGGAGACCCCGGTGAAGACGGTGAGCCGGCGCTTGGGCAGCTCCACATCCACGTTCTTCAGGTTGTTCTCCCGTGCCCCCTGCACGCGGATGACGTCATGGCTGTCGGCCGTCGCGGTCATGTCGAGTCCCTCCATCGAGCCTGACCCACGGTATATCAGGAGCCGTCGTCTGCGGCCACGATGCGGTAACGGAGCCGGGCGAACTGCCCGACGGCCTCCGCCGACTCCAGCCGCAGCCGGTCGGACTCCACGCGGCGTGGGAAGAGCGGCGCGCCGCCGGTGAGCGCGACCGGCGCGATCGACACGGCCAGCTCGTCCAGCGCTCCGGCGTCGAAGAACTGACCCGCCAGGTCACCCCCGCCGACGACCCAGATGCCCCCGTCGCCGCCCGCTTCGCGGATCACGGGCAGCGCATCGGACACGGACCCCGAGACGAAGCGGATGTCCGCGCCCTCGGGCACCGGGAGATCGCGGTGCGTGAAGACGAACGTGGGCCGGGTGCCGTGGAACTCCTGCCACTTCTCCGGATGCTCCAGCACCCCGGTCTCACGCAGCACCCACTCGTACGTGGTGCGCCCCTCCACCATCACCGTCGCGTCGCTCGGGACCAGCCCTTCCGCGGGCTCCTCCCCGCCGGGCACCGCGAACAGCCAGGCCAGCGAGTCGTTCTCGTCCGCGATCCACCCGTTGAGGGTCGCGGCCGTGTCGAAGACGATTCTCCCCATGCCGCCGACGGTACCGGGGACCACCGACACGGTGGGAGCATGGGGCCCATGGATGCCGTCGACGCCCTGAACGAGATCGCCTTCTGGCTGGAGCGCGAGCTCGCCCCGAGCTTCAAGGTCCAGGCCTTCCGCCGCGCGGCCGCGACCATCGACGGCGTCGGCAACGAGGAGCTGGCCGCGCGCGTGGCGGACGGGCGTCTCAAGCGCACGAAGGGCATCGGCGACCGCACGTTCCAGGTCATCGCGCAGGCGGTCGAGGGCGACGTGCCCGGCTACCTGGCGGACCTGCGCGAGCGGAATGCGGCTCCGCTCGACAGCGGCGGCCTGGAGCTGCTCGCCCAGCTGCGCGGCGACCTGCACAGCCACACCGAGTGGTCGGACGGCACCGTCCCGATCGCCGTCATGGCCGCGGCCGCCGCGACCCTCGGCCGCGAGTACCAGGCGATCACCGACCACTCCCCCACCCTGACGGTCGCGAGCGGCCTCTCCGCCGAGCGGCTGGAGGAGCAGCTCGGCGTGATCGCCGACCTCGACACCGGGTCCGTCACCCTGCTCACGGGCATCGAGGTCGACATCCTCGAGGACGGCACGCTCGACCAGACGCCCGCGCTGCTGGACCGGCTGGATGTGGTGGTCGGCAGCGTCCACTCGAAGCTCCGCTCCGACAAGCGGACGATGACGAAGCGGATGCTCGGCGGCATCCGCGACCCGCACACGAACGTGCTGGGCCACTGCACCGGCCGGCTCGTGCAGGGGTCGCGCGGCACGCGTCCGCCGTCGGAGTTCGACGCCGATGCGGTCTTCGCGGCGTGCGCCGAGAACCAGGTGGCCGTCGAGATCAACTCACGGCCGGAGCGTCAGGATCCGCCGGACGAGCTCATCCAGCGCGCCCTCGACGCCGGCTGCCTGTTCTCGATCGACACCGACGCGCACGCGCCGGGCCAGCTCGACTTCCTCGCCTACGGCGCCGCCCGCGCGGTCGGCAACGGCGTCCCCGCCGACCGCATCATCACCACCTGGCCGCTCCCTCGCCTCCGCGCCCACCTCGCGAAGCAGTAGCCCCCGGATCGTCGAGGTGCACCTTGTTGCGCCCGACACGCCGCACGACTGCGCAACGACGCGCACCTCGGCGACGGGGACGACGCAGAGGGGATGCGGCGACCGCGGGGTCAGAGACCCCAGGCGGAGGACGGAGCCTGCACGATTTCGACCGGGCGCGTGCTCCAGTGGGTGCCGTTGCCGTAGTGGCTGGTCGCCCACGGCGACGCCCAGATCGCGGCCGCGGTGGTGTCCGCCGACGTCCCGGCCTCGAGCCCGGCGACGATCTCCGGGTAGCCGCGCTGCAGGTTCTTCGCGCAGTACTCGGCCGCGGTGATGAGGTCCGGGTAGCTTCCCAGACCCGCGCCTCCGCCCGAGCCGTAGCCGTTGTTGAGCGGGTTGTTGCGGTTCCACCAGTCAGGCGGACCGTTCTCCTGCCGCATCCAGCGCAGCATCACGGTGACGTTCGCGTCGGTCTGCGGCCAGCCGCCGAACATGAGCACGAGCTTCGCCCAGGCTTCGTTGGTGCCGACCCGCGCCAGGGTCTGGAGCCCGTCCGTCGCGCTCAGGTTCTCGCGGTTCACGACGGGAGCGGCGATGGTCGCATCCACCAGCAGGTGCTGCGGCGGCGCGGCGACCGGCGCCTCCCCGGGCGCGGCCGGGGCCAGCGTCGTGTCGGGAGCGATCCGCAGGGTGGAGGCCAGCGCGTCGTCGGTGGGCACGATCGAGAATCCGCAGACGAGGCCGATGACGGCCAGCGTCACGCCCACCCGGTGGCGCAGCGGCAGCACGGGCCGGCGCTTCCCCTTCGGCAGCCGGATGCGCACCCGCTGCGACGGCACGGCCGCGCGGCGGCCCGCCGAACGGCGGCCGCGGGGGCGGAGGGGGGCGGATGCGGACTGCATACCGGATGAAGGGTACCAGCGTCCCCTCGGAACGCCAGCGGGAATCTCAGCCGGAGCACCAGCCGGAACGCGGCGCGAGCCCTACCGCGTGACCTCGTTGAGCCGGCCCAGCAGCTCGGCCAGGCGGCGCACATCCTCTTCGCCCCACTGGCGCAGCCCCCGGTACAGCGTGGCCTGGTCGGCCGCGCGCACCTCGTTGACCTTCTCGATCGCCTCCGGGGTGGCCGCGATGAAGCTGGCGCGCCGGTCGGCGGGGTCGGTCCGGCGCTCGACGAACCCCATGTCTTCGAGGAGTCTCAGCTGCCGGCTGACGACGCTCTTGTCCGTGTACAGCATGCTGGCCAGCGCACCGGCGTGGGTGGGGCCGCTGCGCACGATGGTGGTGAGCAGCTTGTAGCCGCCCGGCTGCAGGTCGGGGTGGATGCGCTCCGCGCGGTCGCGCATCGCCGTGCCCACCTGGTTGAACAGCCGGGTGAACTGCTCCTCGACCTCCGAGATCGCCGCGTCGGTCGCCTGCTCCGCCGCGGCGGGGAGGGTGGCGGCGGAGCCCGCCGCCACCCGCTCCGTGTTGTCCATGGCCGCGATCATAACGCGCTGCTCTAGCGGCCGTTCCCAGCGGTGGGCCCGGCCGGAGCCGTGCCCGGCGCCTCGCGGCGGACCGCGGTGACCGACCCGGTCGCCGGCGCTCCGATCAGCGCCTCGGCCACTTCGAGCGCGTTCACCTCGGCCGCCTCGATCGGCGTCTCGCCGCCCTCGCCGTTCTCCTCGCGCATCCGCTCGATGGCGGTCTTGCTGCCGAGGCGGATGTTCGGCAGGAACAGGATCGCGATGACGCTGATCACCGCGAGCGGAACCGCCACCAGGAAGATGTCCGCGACGGACTGGCCGTACACCGACTCCACGATCGTGCGGATTGGCAGCGGCAGGGTGTTGACCTCCGGCAGCGTGCCGCTCTGCAGCGACTTCGCCGCCTCGACGCCCTTCGCGCCGAGCTTGGCGACGGCGGCCATCAGGTCGTCCTTGCGCTCGGTCATCAGGTTCGTCACCGTGGTGCCGAGGATGGAGCCCATGACCGAGACGCCGATCGTGCCGCCGAGGCTGCGGAAGAAGGCGACGTTCGAGCTCGCCGCTCCGAGCTGGTCGGCCCGCACGGTGTTCTGCACGATGAGCACCAGGTTCTGCATGACCATGCCGACACCCGCGCCGAGCACGAGCATGTAGACGGAGACCAGCCAGTAATTCGTGTCGTACTCGATCGTGCTCATCAGGTAGAGCCCGACGGTCAGCAGCACGGATCCGGCGATCATGAAGCCCTTCCAGCGACCGAACCGGCTGATCAGGTTACCCACGATCATCGAGGAGAGCAGCAGGCCGAGGATCATCGGCAGCGTCAGCAGACCCGACTCGGTCGGCGTCGCGCCGCGCGCCAGCTGCATGTACTGGCCGAGGAACACCGAGGTCCCGAACATGGCGACGCCCACCGAGATGGACGCGATGACCGCCAGCGTGAAGGTGCGGTTCTTGAACATCCCCAGTGGGATGATCGGCTCCTTCACGACGAGCTCCGTGACGATCGTGGCGATGATCAGCGCGATCGCGCCCCCGACCATCCACATGGTCTCGGCACTCCACCAGTCGAAGTTCTTGCCGGCGAGCGACACCCAGATCAGCAGCAGCGAGACGCCGCCCGCGAGGAAGATCGCGCCGAGGTAGTCGATGCGCACCTTCCGGGCCGGTCGCTTGGGCAGGCGCAGCGTGAGCTGCAGCAGGATGATCGCCACGACCGCGACCGGCACACCGACGAAGAAGTTCCAGCGCCAGCCGACCGAGTCGGTGAGCAGGCCGCCGATCAGCGGGCCGCCGACCGTGCCGACCGCCATGATGCCGCCGAAGAGGCCCATGTACCGTCCGCGCTCCCGCGGGCTGATGATGTCGGCCATGATGATCTGGCTGAGCGCGGTCAGACCGCCGGCGCCGAGTCCCTGCACGACGCGGAACCCGATGAGCATGTTGGTGTCCTGCGAGAAGCCGGCCATCGCCGAGCCCGCGACGAAGATCACGAGAGCGAGCTGGATGAGCAGCTTGCGGTTGAGCAGGTCGGCGAGCTTGCCCCAGATCGGCGTGGACACCGTGGTCGCGAGCAGCGTGCTCGTCACGACCCAGGTGTAGGCGGTCTGGTCGCCGTGCAGTTCGGAGATGATCCGCGGCATCGAGGTCGAGACGACCGTGCCCGCGAGGATCGAGACGAACATCCCGAGCAGGAGTCCGGAGAGGGATTCGAGCACCTGCCGGTGCGACATCGCGGCCGGTGCCCCATCCCTGGTGAGCGTGGTTGACATGTGGATCCTTCGCACAATTGGTTGACTGCGATCAACCATAGATAATTAGGTGACCGAAGTCAACTAACATCGTGCAGCACTGCATTATTTCCGACGGTGCAAAGTTTCTCGGCTGAGGGACCTCGAAGGGTCCGCGGGCGCTTCCCCAGGCTCCGGCGGACGGCTGTCCCTACCCTCGGAGGATGGCCTCCCGTCGCGCACGCCCCTGGTCGCTGCTCACCCCCGTCCACTGGATCCTGTGGAGCGTCGTGCTCTTCGCCGTCACGATCGCCCTCGGGCTGGCCGCCAAGGCCGTCCCGGCGCTGCGTATCGACGGGCTCGACGCGGCGGTCAACCGCGTCTACTCGCCGCTGCTCGACGATGCGGCGCTGGTGCTCGACCGGCTCGACAGTCCCCCGGTCGTGGCCGCCATCCTGGTCGTCGTCTTCGTCGCCTTGCTGTTCGCGGTGGGATGGCGGCGAGCGCTCGGCGCGTGCGTCACCACCGGCGCGGGCTGGCTGACGACGCTGGTCATCAAGACGGTCGTCGCCCAGCCCCGGCCGACGACGGGCGGGCTGACCCACATCCTGCACATCTCCCCCGCCACGCTCAGCTACCCGAGCGGCCACGTGGTCTTCGCCGCCGCGCTCGTGACTGCGCTGGCCATGGTGGCAGGTCGCGCGCTCGTCCGCGCTCTCGTGATCGTCGTCGGCGTGCTCTTCGTCCTGGCGGTCGGCTGGTCGCGGCTGTACGTCGGCGTGCACTACGGGACCGACGTCGTCGGCGGGATCCTGAACGGCGTCGCGGGCGCGGTGCTCGTCGCCGGTCTCTGGAACCTCGCCACTCGCGGCCGCGCCTCGCGACGCGAGGATGCGCGAGCGGAGTACGCACTCGCGGACTAGGTAGTGGTTCGGTAGTCCGACGGTCCCGCGGGGGCCGTTGCGCAGGGGATCGTCGGAGAACCGATCCCCGAACCGAAGGACCGCGATGCTCCGCAGACTCTCCACCACCGCTCTCACCGCCCTCCTCCTCGTGGGGGCGACGAACGCCGCGGGCGCGAACGCGGCGCCCGCTCGCGCGGCTGCGCAGTCGGAGGGGCTCAGCCTGACGCCGCAGGCACTGCGCATCGTGCCGGACACCCGGTCCGAGCTGCGCGACCTCCCGCCCGCACCGCGCGTCGACCCGGCCGCGCCGGAGGCCGCCGTCGTCGCACCCCCGGTCGAGGAGCCTCCCGCCGCTCCCGCGCCCGTGGCACCGCTCGCCGCCTGGCCGGTGGACCCCGGCCTGCCGATCACCGACGGGTTCGGCCCGCGCGAGGCGCCCACGGCCGGCGCATCGACGAACCACCGCGGCATCGACGTCGGCGCGCCCGCCGGGACCCCGGTCGTCGCGGCGGCGGCCGGCACCGTCACCCAGGTGGTGGCCGTGGACTCCGGCGGCTGCGGCATCGAGATCGTGATCCAGCACGACGCGCCGGTCGGCTTCGTGAGCACCCGCTACTGCCACCTGCTCGACGGCTCGCCCCTGGTCGAGGTCGGGAGCGTCGTGGGCGTCGGACAGCAGATCGCCGCCGTCGGGAGCACGGGCGTCTCCACCGGGGCGCACCTCCACTTCGAAGTGCTGCTGCCGGGCGGCGAGGCGATCGACCCGCTGCCCTGGCTGGGGCAGCACACCGTCCCCGCCGTCTGACGCTCGGCAGCCGCAGGCGGCCGCCGGGTATGACGCTCGCGTCAGCTCCTGGCGGCCGCGCGGGTCTCTGCCGAGGGGGACCCCGTAATCCCGTCGAACTTTTTTCGCAGGGCCGCGTCACGATCGCGTCCCCCCTCCGTCTAGGTAGGTAAACCCCTGCCCTGCCCGTAAGGACCCGACCCTTATGACCCAAGAACTCGACGACCTCTCCGACGCCGATCTGCTCGCCCGCGCCCGGGAGAAGGACGCGGCGGCCTACGGCGTCCTCTGGAAGCGGCACTGGAACGCCGCGCGCGCCATGGCCACCTCCATCACCAACCGCTTCGAGCCCGACGACCTCGCCTCCGAGGCGTTCGCACGCATCCTGAAAGCCGTCGAGAAGGGCAATGGACCGCGGAGCGGCTTCCGTTCCTACCTCGGAACGACCGTGCGCAACGTCGCCATCGACTGGTCGCGTCGCAAGTCGTCGCCCAATCTCGAAGACCCCGATGCACTGGAGGACTGGTCCTACAGCGAGCTCACCGCGCTCGACAAGATCGAGCGCGAGACGATCGCCAAGGCGTTCTACGCACTGCCCGACAGTTGGCAGGAGGTGCTCTGGTACACGCAGGTCGAGGAGATGTCCCCCCGCGATGTCGCTCCCCTGCTCGGCCTCTCGCCGAATGCCGTGTCCGCCCTCGCCGTTCGCGCCAGGGAGGGCCTCCGCCAGACCTGGATCAACGCCCACCTGGCGGAAGCAGGGCCGGGTGACCCCGCACACGCGTGGACCATCAAGCGGCTGGGCAGTCACGTGCGCGGACGGCTCTCGAAGACCGACCAACGCCGGCTTCTGCGTCATCTGCAGGAGTGCTCGTCGTGCTCGGACGCGGCCGGCGAGGCGGATCGGGTCGGATCGCGGCTGGCGCTCGCCGTCCTGCCGCTCGTCCTGGGCGTCGGTGGGGCCGCCGCGTACACCGAATGGGTGCACGGCTCGAGCGCCGCCGTCGCCGCCACACTGCCGAGCGCGCTTCCGTCCCTCCCGGGCGGAGGCGTGAAGGGTCTGCTGACCGCCGCGAGCCAGCACCCCGGCCTCACGACCGTCGCCGCGACCGCGGCGAGCTCATCCCCCACCCTGGCCTCCGTCGCCACGAGCGTCATGGTGGCGGCGGTGCTCACGGCGGGAACCGTGCTCGGCAGCCAGCCGGCGGAACCCGCGCTCGGCGAGAGCCCGTCGGCGCTGACGGACACGCAGACGCCGTCGGCGCAGGCCGATCCGGTGGATGCCGTGGAGCCGGCCGAACCGGCGCCGGAGGACCCCGGCGCGGTGTCCGAAGAGGAGCAGGACGACACTGCGGAGATCCCCGCCGACGAAGAGTCGACACCTCCCGACGCCGATGAGGTCGAGGCTGACAACACCGAGGTCGACAACACCGAGGTCGACAACACCGAGGTCGACAACACCGAGGTCGACAACACCGAGGAGACCGGCGGCACCGAGACGTCGCCGATCGATCCCGGCGCGCCGACCAGCTCGCCCGGGCGCGAGGCGGCGATCCGGTCCGTCCCCGCCGACGACACGCTGCTCGCCTACCGGCTCGACGACGGTGCGGCGCCGACGGCCGTCGACTTCGTCCACGAGCGCGAAGCCCGCTACGACCGGCCCGATGCCGCCGGCACGTGGTCGCTCTGCGAGCAGACGCGCCGTGACCCCGCAGACGTGTTCAGCATCCAGATCTGGTTCAAGACCGCTGTCGGCGGCGGGCGCCTCATCGGATACAGCGACTCCGAGCGTGGACCGTCCGCGCACTACGACCGCCATCTCTTCCTGGCCGACGACGGCCGCGTCGTCTTCGGTGTGTTCCCGGGGGCCGTCCACACGGTCGCCTCCGCACGGAGCTACGCCGACGACCGGTGGCACCAGGCGACCGCGACGCTCTCCCCCGCCGGGATGGCGCTCTACGTCGACGGCGAACCGGTCGCGAGCGACCCCTCCGTCACGCACGCGGAGGACTTCGCGGGCTTCTGGCGTGTCGGCTACGACACCCTCGGCAACTGGGGACCGGACACCCCGAGCCGGTACCAGTTCTCCGGAGAGCTCGCGTACGCCGCGGTCTACTCCGTCGCGCTGACGCCCGCGCAGATCCAGGCGCAGTGGGAGCTGAGCGATTGACGGCGAGCCCGTCATGATCCGGCGGAACCTGCGTCTTCTTCGGTTGAGAGCATGAATCGGGCTTCGCGCTCTCACCGGGTTGCGGTGCGCATGCACCGTCTCCTCGTGGAGTGGCCCGGCCTGTGGTCGGGTACAGCAGGCACTGGGCCACTCCACGTCCCGATACGGCACAGTGCCCGACAAGCACAGTGCCCCCGATAAGCACAGTGCGCCCAACGCGGCGCCGTGACTCGAAAGGATGAGGATCGTGGCACCCACGTTCAATCCGCGCGAGCGTGCAGCGCGGCTGATCAGCGTCATCACCGACGGCTGGCGAGGGGAGGTCGTCACACCGCTCATCCCGCGCGACCCGGCAGAACCCCTGCGGTCGGCTCTGCTGAACGAGCGGTCGGAGCGCCTGAACGAACTGCGAACGCTCGACTTCCGCGTCTACGACACCGTGCGGATCGAGGAGCCGGGCCCGTCGGACAGCTACCGGATCATCGACCGCTTCAAGAGCAGCTTCGACCCGCAGCTGGCGCTCTGACGGCTACGAACCGCTTCCGAGGGTGACCTCGGTCGTCGTGCTCTTCCCGTCACGCTCGTGGGTCACCTTCACCTGATCGCCCGGCTGATGCGTCAGCTGGATCGCCGTCAGGTCGTCGATGCTGCCGACCGGCTTCCCGTCGACCCGGGTGATGATGTCGCCCGGCTGGATCCCCGCCTGATCGGCCGGGCCTCCGGGCGTCACGGACTGCACGTACAGCCCCGTCTGTTCGCTGCCCTGCTGTCCCGCCTGGATCGGAGCGACGCCGATGCCGAAGGTCGGGTACACGACCTTCCCGGTCTCGATGATCTGCTGCGCGATCGGGATGGCCACCGCCTCCGGGATCGCGAACCCGATCCCGACGCTCCCGCCGCCCGCGACACCGTTGGCGCCGGGCACTGTCGCAATGGCGGAGTTGACGCCGACGAGCCTGCCCTCGCAGTCCACCAGCGCACCGCCGGAGTTGCCGGGGTTGATGGACGCGTCCGTCTGGATCGCATCCGCCAGCACGGCGTTCCGGTCGGTGTCGCTCTGCACCGGCACGGTCCGGCCGAGCGCGCTCACCACGCCGGTCGTCACGGTGCTGGACAGCCCGAGCGGCGCGCCCAGCGCGACCACCGGCTGGCCCACCTGCAAGGTGGTCGAGTCGCCCTGCTGGATGACGGGCAAGCCCGACGCATCCACCTTCACGACTGCGACGTCGGCACGCGGCGAGCGCCCCACGAGCTTCGCCGGGTGGGTGGAGCCGTCGCTGTAGAGCACGGTGATCTCCGCGCCCTCGGCCGCCGGTGCGATCACGTGGTTGTTCGTCAGGATGTAGCCGTCCGACGTGATCACCTCGCCGCTCCCGGTGCCGCCGGAACCGTCCGCTGCAGAGACTCCGATCGTCACGATCGTCGGCAGGACGTCGCGGGCGACCTGCTCCGCGTCGCACACCGACTGCGTGGACACCGTCGGCGCGCGCGACGCCGTCAGCGCACTCCCCAGAGTTCCGGCACCCCGGATGGCGAGGCCGCCGAGCGTTCCGGCGCCGAGCAGGATGACGGCGCCCAGGACCGCCAGGAGGACGATCGCCCACACCGGGAAGTGGCCCGGCCGCTGCTCTTTTCCGTTGTCGGCTGAGGTCATGGGTTCCCCCGTCTCTGCTCCCACATCGGTATGGTGGACGCCCGGCATCGGCAGGGATAGACAGTTCCGGCCGCGAACGGTGGGTCCGAGGGCGTCGCAGTGGTTCATCCACGTAGCCAAGGCACCCTGTTCAGGAGAAGCTGGCCTCGTGCCCGGGGCGGCGGGCAGGACGGGGGTGAGTGTGGACGACGGCGACGACATCCCGGCACGCCGGCTCGGCGCCTGGCGCCGAGCCTTCGACGACCCGGAGGTGGAACGGGTCGTGATCGTGGGTCAGACGGTCCGAGTCTGCCTGCGTTCGGGCGTCGAACTGGAGTGGTGTCTCGACGAGCCGGAGACGTTATGAAATTCGCGCGAAATGGGTAGTGCGCATCCCCCCGTTCGCGGTGCACCATGTTGTCACCGACACCGGCGGCCCCGACAGCCGCCGCTGCGGAAGGAGGCACGCAGATGCTTGACGACAAGGACTACATCCACCCGCCCCACCCGCCGCGGCTCCGCGAGCACGTCGGTCTCATCCGGTGGCGCCGCAACGCTCAGGGCGACTGGGTGACCGAGACCATCACCGGGCAGTACGCCGGCGGCGACTCGCACCGCTGGGTCGTGCGGCTCTACTCCGGCATCGAACTCGAGTACGACCTGGAGACGTGGGCCCCCTACCAACCGCACCTGTAGCGAGCGGCCTTGGGGGGTCACGTGGTCGCATCCAGCGCAACGCACCATCTTCCGGCGCGCTTCGAGCCAATCACCGGGCGGCGCGACGAGACCTCGCTCGTGCGCCGGCTGCTCCAGGGCTCCACGCGGCTCGTCACCGTGACCGGCGCGCCCGGCGTGGGAAAGAGCACCGTGGCGGTCGCTGCCGCGGCCAGCATGGAGCGGTCGGTCGCCGGGCTCTGGTACGTCGACCTCCGCGACCGGTCGGGCGAGGTCGCGACAGCGATCGCGCACGAGCTCAAGGCGGACCCCGGGGCGGATCCGGTCGGCTCGTTGATCGCCGCCATCGGCGACGACGACCTGCTCCTGGTGCTGGACAACGCGGATGCCACCGTCGCCGAGACCTCTGCTCTGATGGAGTCGCTGCTGAGGTCGTGTCCGGCCCTCCGGGTCATCGTCAGCAGCCGCGAGCCGCTCTCCACCCGGGGGCAGTCGCTGGTGGCGCTCAGCCCGTTCCCCTGGGAACGGCTCGCCGCATCCAGCGACGCCGTCCGGCTGTTCACCGAGTGCGCGATGCGCGAGGACGCCCTGTTCTCCGTGGACCCGGACACTCTCCCGTTCGTGCTGCGCATCTGCGAGGCGACCCGCGGGGTGCCTCTCGCCATCGAGCTGGCGGCCGCGCAACTGCAGTTCATGGATGTCCGGACGCTCGCCGACCGCATGGACGACCAGCTCGAGACCCTGGAGCCCGCGGACCCCGCCGCACGCTCGCTGCGGGCGGCCGTCGTGGACAGCTGGGACCGCTGTCCCCCCGAGGAGCAGCGCGTGTGGGCGGACCTGTCGGTGCTCGCCCCCGGCTGGGACCTCGACCTCGGCGAAGCGATGGCTGCGCTCAGCGCCGGCGCCGGGAGAGCCACCCGGGTGGTGAAGCAATTGCTGCGTCGGTCGATCATCCACCGGCGCCGCAACGACGACGGGGTGCGCTACGAGCTCCTTCCGGCCATCCAGGAGTTCGGGCGTGCGCACTGCGCGGATGTCGAGGCGGCGCAGGTGCAGTTCGTCGCGTCCATGATCGAGCGGCTGCAGAGCGCGGAGGACCACTGGTTCTCCGACCACCAGGGCGAGATCCTCCGACGTCTGCGGGGCGACGTCCCCAACATCCGGCAGGCCGTGGCTACCGCCGCCGCGCTCGGCCGGACCGACGACGCCATCACGATCGCGTGCACGGCATGGCGGCAGGCGTGGTTGATCCACGGCAGTGTGGATGAGCTGGGTACCTGGTTAGGCGTCGCCCTCGGCTCCGGCGCGGCGACCCCCACGTGGGGATCGCTCGGTCACTCCTTGCGATCGTGGGTGTTCGCCATGACGGAGAAGCCCGGGCTCGCCCGCGGCGAGCTGGACGCGGCGCGGGTCGCATACGAGACGGTGGTCGCGTCGGGAGACCCGCGTGATGCGCGTGCCTGCCGGGTCGCCCTGCTTGCCGCGGCCGAGCCGGCGGAGCCGGACGACGCGGAGGCCGTGCTGCTCCTCGAGGAGGCGATGCGCGAGCAGGGCGAAGAGGCGTACCGCTTCGGTCGTCACAACGTTCCCCAACGGCTAGCGGCGCGCTTGCTGGCGCAGGGGCGCTGGGAGGAGGGACGACGACTCGGCGACGAGCTCCTCGAGCGGGGTGCCGCCGTCGGCGATCGGTTCGAGCGCTCGTTCGTGCTGACCACCCGCGCCACCGCTGCGTCGGCCGCGGGCGACTACACAATGTCGGAGACGGACGCCCGCGAAGCGCTTCAGCTCAAGCGAGGTCTGGGGAACGGGCTCGGCGTCGCCCAGGCGCTCGAGCTGCTCGCCGACGTCGCGAGGGAGAAGGCCGACCCGGTGCGCGGCGCGACGTTGCTGGGATGCGCGGCGGCACGCTGGCGGGAGGCCGGGGCTGTGCGCGCCAACTACGGGCCCTACTTCTACGATCGGGCCACCACGGAGCGCGACCTCCGGCTGCGTCTCGGCGATCCGGCCTTCGAGCGCGCGTTCGCTTACGGGATGGAGCTGAGCGAGGACGAGTCCGTGGACTTCGGCCTGCGGAATGTCGTCGAGGCGCGGCTCCGCACGAGCACCCCGCAGGCAGCGGCCGGAGCGCCCGGCCTGACACCACGCGAGGCACAGGTGGCCTCGCTGGTCGCCGAGGGCGACACCAACAAGACGATCGCGCGCAAGCTCTTCGTGTCGATCCGCACCGTGGAGTCCCACGTCCAGAACGCGCTGGTCAAGCTCGGGCTCCGCTCCCGCACGGAATTGGCCGTCTGGTACAGCGATCACGCGGAGTACCGGCGAGCGGGATGACCGCTCGCCCGGAGGACGCGGCCGGGGCGCGCATCCTCCGGGGCGGACATCTCAGGCGGCGACCGCGTAGTCGTCGCGGGTGGCGGCGAGGGACTCGCGCAGGCCCCGGCGGGCGCGGGCGGCGAGGGCGGTGGCCGCGCCGACGGTCATCCCCATCGTCTCGGCCACGGTGGCCATCGGCAGCCCCTGCAGGCAGGACAGGTGCAGCACCTGCTGCCACCGCTCCGGCAGCTGACGGAACGGCTGCTCGAGGTCGCCGAGGTCGGTGACCTCGAACTCATAGCTGCCCAGGGCGGTGTCGGGCGTGAAGGGCACCATGGTGGCGCGGGAGTCGCGCCCGCCCCAGGTGGCGGCGACGTTACGGATCGCCGTGCGCAGGTAGTGGGCGAACCCCTCCCGCGGACCGTTTCCGTTACGAAGGGACGTGAGCACCTTCGCGAACGCCTCCTGCACGATGTCCTCGGCGTCGTACCGCGCCGTGGTCGAGCGGGCCACGTGGTGAGCCCAGCCCTGGTAGCGGTTCCAGATCTCCCCGAAGTGCGCGTGCTCACCCTCGCGCACCAGGCTCAGCAGCTCCAGGTCGGTCGGACGGCGCGTGGTCGCGGTCGCGGCGGTGGTCGCGGTCATCGTGGCTCCTCGGTCGGGGTCCGGACCGGGAGGCTTCCCGATCCATGACCCCAGACTCGATTCCGCGCCCCACCGGCCAGAACGGCGGAACTACCGACCCGCTACCGAGATACGGAGAGGCTGTCCGCGTCCGCCGCCTCGAAGTCCGGGAGGCGCTCGGCGCCGCCGAGGAGCGCGCCGAGAGCCGCCACCGTGCGCGCGGCCGCGTGACCGTCGCCGAAGGGGCTGGCCGCGTGCGCCATGGCGGCGTGGCGCACGGGATCGGTCAGGAGCACGGCCGCCTCGTCGACGATCGTCTCGACGTGCGTGCCGACCAGCCGCGACGTGCCGGCCAGCACCGCCTCGGGCCGCTCGGTGGTCTCACGGAGCACGAGCACCGGCGAGCCCAGCGCGGGTGCCTCCTCCTGCACGCCGCCGGAGTCGGTGAGGATGAGGGTCGCGCGGTCCATCAGGTGGACCATCTCGGGGAAGGCGACGGGGGCGGTGACGAGGATGTTCGGCGCCGTGCCGAGGGCCGCCAACAGGTGCTCGCGTACAGCGGGGTTCGGGTGCGCCGGGAGCACGAAGACGTGGTCGGGGAAACGGGCCGCGAGCACGCGCACCGCGGTCCCGATGCGCCGCATCGGCTCCCCGTGGTTCTCGCGACGGTGCGCGGTGACGAGCACCAGCGGTGCGTCACCCGCCAGGGCGCGGGTCAGCGCCGGGTCGCCGAACGCGGGAGCACGATCGAGCATGAGGTGCAGGGCGTCGATCACCGTGTTTCCGGTGACGGCGATGCGCGCCTCCGGAACGCCGGACGCCAGGAGGTTGCGCTTGGCGTGCGCCGTCGGGGCGAGGTTGAGGCTGGCGATCTGCCCGATGATGCGACGGTTCGCCTCCTCGGGGAACGGGTCGAAGAGGTCGCCGCTGCGCAGCCCGGCCTCGATGTGCACGACTGGGATCTTGCGCTCGAAGGCGGCGAGCGCCGCGGCCATCGCCGACGTGGTGTCTCCCTGAACGAGCACTGCATCCGGTACGTGCCGGTCGAGCAGCGGCTGCAGGCCGGTCATGGTGCGGACCGTGATGTCGTGGAGGGTCTGCCGCGGCGTCATGATGCCGAGGTCCGCATCCGCCGACACCCCGAACGTCGTGTTCACCTGGTCGAGGATGTCGCGGTGCTGCCCGGTGAGCACGACCGTCGGGCGGAAGAGCGGCGACTGCTGCAGCGCACGGACGACGGGCGCCATCTTGATGGCTTCGGGACGGGTGCCGTAGACGGGCATGACGGTGTGCACGGGTGGAGTCCTCTCGTCGGGGCGACGGCGACGATGCGCCTGTGCCTTAAGAGACGAGCGATGACGGCCGACCCTGACGCGCGATCGGGAGGTGCGCGCCGCGATAGCGTTGCGGCATGAGCCTGACCGTCGAGAATCAGCCCGATCAGTCCCGCTACGCGCTGCTGCAGGACGGCGAGGTGATCGGCGTCGCCGAGTACGAACTCCGCGACGACGCGATCGTCTTCACGCACACCGAGGTGGATGAGGCCAAGCGCGAGAAGGGGATGGCATCGACCCTCGTGCGCACGGCGCTCGACGATGTCCGCGACAACTCGGACCGCCGGGTGATCGCCACCTGCCCCTACGTGCGGCGCTGGCTCAGCGAGAACCCCGACTACGCGGCGCTGCAGCAGCGGTAGCGCGGCCGTCCTCGCTGGGGGCGCGGCCCTCGGCCCGCTGTCCGTTGCCCGCGGTTCCGAGGTCGAGCGTGATCTTGCCGCCCTCCCAGCCGGTGTCGCCGCGATCGCCCGGGAGCGGCGCCGGTGCCGGCAGGAGCGACTGCCGGTCGAGCTCCTGCTGGGCCTCGTGGCGGGCAGGGGCGAAGATCTCGTCGAACGAGCCGCCGATGGCGCCGCTCATGGTGCCCGAGCCGCGCTGGGCCTTGTTGGAGAGGTCGATCCAGCCGAGTTTCACGGCAACGACGATCGCGGCGATGAACGCCACGACGATCCCCACGACCCACCAGTTCACGCATCAAGGGTACCGGAGCACCTGTGCGGTTCCTGGACAGTGACCGCCACCACGCAGGGGCGAGACCGCGTCAGGGAACGCGGTACAGCCACTCCTCGGTGGCGAACTTGTCGGCCACCAGCTGCTCCGCCGCCGCGTACTCGGCGTCGGTGAGGTCGCCGTCGGTCGCGCCGTACAGGTTCCGGAACGTCAGCTTCATCTGCTCGATGATCTCGGCGCGGCTGAGGCCGGTCTGGCTGCGGAGCGGGTCGACGCGCTTGGCGGCGCTGGTGATGCCCTTGTCGCTGATCTTCTCGCGGCCGATGCGCAGCACCTCGGTCATCTTCTGGCCGTCCATGTCGTAGCTCATGGTGACGTGGTGCAGCACGGCGCCGGAGCCGAGCCGCTTCTGGGCGGCCCCGCCGATCTTGCCGGACGGGCTGGTGATGTCGTTGAGCGGCTGGTACACGGCGTCGATGCCGAGCGACTTGAGCGCGATGATCGCCCACTCGTCGAGGAACGCGTAGCTGTCGGCGAAGCTCATGCCCTGCACGAGGTCGGCCGGCGCGTAGATCGAGTAGGTGACGACCGAGCCGGCCTCCATGAACATGGCCCCGCCGCCGGAGATGCGGCGGACCACCTGGATGCCGTACTTCTCCGCGTTGTCGGGGTCGACCTCGTTCTTGACCGACTGGAAGCTGCCGATGACGACGGCCGGCTCGTCCCACTCCCAGATGCGGAGGGTCGGACCGCGCCGCCCCTCGCCGACCTCGGTGGCGAGCACCTCGTCGAGTGCCAGGTGCATCTGCGGCGAGACGGCCTTGGCGTGCACGATCTGCCAGTCGTAGTCGCGCCAGCTCGTCGCCTTGGCGAGAGCGCGCCGGACGGTCACGGCGACGGCCTCCGGGGAGAAGCCGAGGAGCGTCGCGCCTTCGGGGAGCGCCTCTTTGACGGCGGCGGCGATGGTCTTGGCGTCGGCCTCCGCGGGCAGTCCGTTCACCGCGGCGTCGATGGCGTCCAGCGCGGAGTCCGGCTCGAGGAAGAAGTCTCCGGCGAGCTGGAAGTCCGAGATCCTCCCGTCGACCACCTCCAGGTCGACGACGACGAGCTTGCCACCAGGGACCTTGTACTCACCATGCATGGCATCAGCCTACGTCCGCCGGGCGGACGGGTGTCAGCTCGGCGGAGTGCCCGCTCCCCCGGTTGGGTTGCCCCACTCGTCGAGCTGCTTGCCGGGGCGGCGGGCGAGCGTGACGCCGAGTCCCGCGATCAGGAGCACGAGCAGCAGCGCGAGGATGATGAAGATCGCGGTCAGGACTTCGGCATGGTTGTTGACGGTGGCCGGATTGTCGATCGGCGCGAAGCGCGCAAGCCCGAGTGCGGCGTACGAGAGCATGGTGACCTCCTCGCGTCCAGTGTCCGGGCGGAGGCCACGGCACGATAGACAGTGGTCAGTACAGCGGTGGCCGGCCCGTCCGCTGTTCTCCGGAGTCCCGGAGGTGCGAAAGGGCCCGCGTCGCGTTCGGCGTGGTGGCGGATGCGGTGTTGAGCAGGGCCTCGGTGCCCGCATCGAGATAGCCGAAGTTCTGCCGGTGCTCGATGAAGCGCCGCGCACGCTCCCCGAGGTCGCGGATCTTCGCCCACAGCGACGAGTCGATGTCGTCGTTCCAGGCGGAGTGCAGGATGGGCGCGTGGCCCGTGACCGCACGGAGTCCGGCCGCGCCGTCGCAGCCGAACACGGTCGCTCCGAAGGCGGGCGCCCGTGGGTCCGTGCGCGAGAACCGGCCGAGCGAGGCCTGCGGGTCCTTCGACGACTCGCCCGCGTAGACGGCGCGGGCGTGCAGGGCCTGCGCCCCGCCGACGGCCGTCTCGATCCCGGCCGAACCGAGGAAGACCACCGATTCGACACCCAGGTCGTCGGCCGCGAGCGCGTCGCCGACCAGCGTGGTGCCGTAGGAGTGACCGACGACGTTCACCGTCACCGCCTCCCGGTCTGCCGGCCGCACCGCGCGGAAGGCCTGGAGGTCGCGCACCAGGTGCGGTGCCCCGCGTTCGGCGTAGAACCCGCGTGCCGCCTCGATGCTGGGCGGCGGAGGTGGAGGCAGGTAGCCCATCCACGCGACGACCGCCCGCTTCTTCGGGGCGCCGACCGAGCCTTGGGCGGCATAGAGGTTCTGCGCCGCCAGAGTCCACAGCGGCATGTCCGTCGTGTACGTGCCCATCCCCGGTACCTGCCAGGTGACGTTCTCCGCGGTGTCGAGGTTGCCGACGCTGATCGCCGCCAGCGGCGGCTGGTCCGCGGTCAGTGTGATGAGCTGGCGGCGCGGCTTGGCCGGCTTGAGGGCCTTCGCGATCGCCTCGTAGGCCGCCAGCGTCTGCGCGACCGTGGCATCCGTCGGCGACGTGCGCAGGCGCTGGCGCGTGAGCGCCGTGCGGATCTCCAGCGCCCTCCGATTGAGCGTGTCCCGGAGGCTGTAAGGCAGCCCGTCCAGATTGCCGGCGACGGGCGGAAGGGTGTCGCGGATCTCCTTCTGCCCCGCCGGACCAGCCTCCGTCCACATCTGCGCCACCTCGGCAGGAGTCGATTCCCGCAGAGACGTCAGCCACAGCTCGAAGTCGGGGTCCGGATGCGCCCCCAGACCCTCGGCGCTCAGGGCGCTCTCGGATGCCTCCACCCCCGGCGCGGCGTGCGGCGGCGTGAAGATGGCGATGCCGACTATCGACAGGGCTGCGAGCGCGAACGCGAAGGCGCGCCGCACCATCCGCGCTCCGCGACGGGCGGATCGTCGCGCTGCTGCCGCCATGACGTCTCGCTCCCCTGAGGGGCGCCCAGCACATCGCGCGCCGACCGTCGGCGCAGGCACCCGCAGGTTAAGACGTCGCCGCGGGCCGGTCGTGACGCCGGCCGGTCGTGACGCACTGCGACCGGACGGACGCTCAGCTCCGGCTCGGGAAGCGCTCCACCAGCCACTCGGTGAGATCGGCGAAGACCTCCGCGCGATTGGTCTCGTTGAAGATCTCGTGGCGCGCACCCTCGTAGACGATGGTGGTCACGTCGCTGAGCCCGGACCGGTTGCGGTACGCCCGCTCGAGCTTCCGGGCGCTCACCGGTCCGCCGAGCGGATCGTCGGAGCCCACCTGGATCAGCACGGGGAGGTCGTGCGCGAGGTGCCGCGACGGGCGCCCCAGCAGTCTCGCGGCGTCGGCCATCCCGAACAGCTTCTGCAGCGGTGTCAGCGTGGTGAGCGGGTCGTCGATGAAGGCCTGCGCCACCGCAGGGTCGCGGCTCAGCCACTCCGCGCCCGTGGTGCCGAGGTGGGCGTGGCGCTTGTTGAGGTCGCCGCCGTTCATCGAGCCGAGCATCCGGTAGGCCGTGCCGGAGAGCACCACCGCGTCGTATTCGTCGCTGTGCCGGTTCAGCAGCAGCTGCCCGATGAGCGACCCCCAGCTGTGGCCGACGTAGGCCAGCGGCAGCCCGGGGTTCTCGTCGCGGATGAGGTCGCTGAACGCGTGGACGTCCTTCACGGCGGCACGCAGTCCCCCGGGGCCGAGGCGCCCGAGGCGGCTGGCGTCGCCCTTCCACTGCTCCATGCCGGTGCGTCCGTGGCCGAGGTGGTCGTCGGCGTAGACGAGGAAGCCGACGGCCGCGAGGTGCGCGCCGAGGTCGCGGTAGCGCCCCGCGTGCTCGCCGACGCCGTGGGCGAGCTGCACCGCTGCCGCGGGCCGCGACCCCTCGGGCGGCGGCGCGTACACGTCGAAGTGGATGCGGACGCCGGCTTCGCCCTCGAAGGTCCGGTCCTGTTGGGTCTGCACGCGCTCATTCTGTCGCACGCGGCACGATGCGAGGGGGTTTAGTTAGCGCATCTAATTTGTTAGGCTAACTATGCATGAACGGACGAGTCTCAACCCACGACCTGAGCAGCGTCCTCCGCATCGCGGTGGCGCGCCTCTCCCGCCGCCTCCGCGCCGAGAAGGAGGACGACGAGCTGAGCGACTCCCAGACCGCCACGCTCGGCTATCTGGTGCGCGAGGGATCCGGCACGATCGGCCGTCTCAGCGAGGTCGAGCGCGTCAAGCCGCCGTCCATGAACCGCACGGTGAACCGTCTCGAGGCGGCCGGCTACGTCGAGCGCACCTCCGACGCCGCCGACGGCCGCAAGGTGATCGTCGTCCCGACCGACCGCGGCGTCCAGCTGGTCGCCGAGACCCGCCGGCGCCGCGACGCCTGGCTGCACCAGCGGCTCGAGAGCCTCAGCCTCGAGCAGCGCGAGACGCTGGCGTCCGCCGCGAAGATCATGCGGGAGCTCGCCGACTCGTGAGTTCCATGTTCCGCTCCCTCGCCGGGGTCAACTACCGGATCTGGGCGGCCGGTGCGATCGTCTCCAACGTCGGCACGTGGATGCAGCGCACCGCCCAGGACTGGATCGTCCTGACCCAGCTCACCCACAACAACGCGTCCGCCGTCGGCTTCGTGATGGCGCTGCAGTTCGGCCCGCAGCTGCTCCTGCTGCCGGTGACCGGATGGGCGGCCGACCACCTCGACCGGCGCAAGCTCCTGATGGCCACGCAGGGTGCGATGGGCCTGCTCGGTCTCGGGCTCGGCATCCTGACCGTCACGGGGATGGTGCAGCTGTGGCACGTCTACCTCTTCGCGCTGCTGCTCGGCGTCGTTGCCGCGTTCGACGCCCCGGCCCGGCAGACGTTCGTCTCCGAGCTGGTCGCCGGGCCGAACCTGTCGAACGCCGTGGCCCTCAACTCCGCCTCGTTCAACGCCGCCCGGCTGATCGGGCCGGCGGTCGCGGGCCTGCTGACGGCGGCGGTCGGCGCAGGATGGGTCTTCCTCATCAATGCGGCCACCTTCGGGGCGGTTCTGCTGTCGCTCGCCATGCTGCGCCGTGAGCAGCTGTACCGGGCGGAACGCGCGAAGCGCACGCGCGGCGGACTGATCGACGGGTTCCGCTACGTGCGGCGGCGCCCCGACATCCTGGTGATCCTGGTCATGGTCTTCCTGATCGGCACCTTCGGGCTCAACTTCCCGATCTTCATCTCGACCATGTCGGTGACCGTCTTCCACCAGGGCGCGGGCGAGTACGGCCTCCTCTCGTCGATCATGGCGGTCGGGTCCGTGGTCGGCGCCCTGCTATCCGCTCGTCGCGACCGCCCGCGGGTCTCCCTGCTGTTCGCCGGTGCCGCCTTCTTCGGCTTCGGCTGCGCGCTGGCCGCGGTGATGCCGACCTACTGGCTGTTCGCCCTGGCGCTGATCGTGATCGGCGTCTCGTCGCAGACGCTGATGACCACGGCCAACGGAACGGTGCAGATGACGACCGACCCGCTGCTGCGCGGCCGGGTGATGGCCATCTACATGGCGATCTTCATGGGCGGAACCCCGGTCGGCGCGCCGATCGTCGGCTGGGTCGCCGACACCTTCGGACCGCGCTGGGCGATGGGCGTCGGCGCCGCCAGCGGATTCGCCGCCGCGCTGGTCGGCGTCTTCTACCTCATCCGGTACCGGGGCCTCCGCGTCCGCTTCGCCGGCATCAAGCCGAGCTTCGTGCTCGCCCCGCGCGAGGTCGTGCGCGAGGAGCTGGTGGAGACCGAGGCGACGGTCACGCGCACGTCCTGACGCCGGTGCGATACGGTGCGGGAGTGTTCCCTGTCATCGAACCCTTTGCGCACGGGTGGGTGGAGAACCCCGACGGCGACAGCATCTACTGGGAGACGAGCGGCAACCCGGACGGCATCCCGGTGCTCTGGCTGCACGGCGGCCCCGGCTCCGGGCTGGCAACGGGTGGTTACCGCACGCGCTACGACCCCGAGCGGTTCCTGCTGGTGGGGATCGACCAGCGCGGGTGCGGACGCAGCACCCCGTCCGTCGCCGACGCGCCTGAGCGGCTCGCGCGCAATACGACCGGCGGCCTCATCGCCGACATCGAGCTGGTGCGGGAGCGGGTGGGCGTCGACCGCTGGATCGTGACGGGCGCCTCCTGGGGGTCGACCCTCGCCCTCGCGTACGCGCTCGAGCACCCCGGCCGAGTCCGCTCGATCGTGCTCGGCGCGGTGACCACGACCGGCCGCGACGAGGTGACCTGGCTCACGGAGACCATGGGCCGGCTCTTCCCCGAGGCGTGGGAGGCCTTCGAGGCCGCCTCCGGGCGCCGCCCTGGAGAGCGCGTGGTCGAGGCTTATGCGCGCATCCTGGCAAGCGGCACTCCGGAGGAGCGGATGCGCGCGGCGGACGCCTGGGACGCGTGGGAGTCGACGCACGTGTCGCTGGACCCGAACGTCGTACCCGGCCCGATGCGCGAGGACCCCGTCCAGCGGCTGGTGTCCGGCACCCTGGTCACGCACTACTGGGCGAACGACGCGTTCCTCCCCGGCGATCGCGCCATCCTGAAGCGGGTCTCCGAGTTGGCCGCCATCCCGGCCGTGCTGATCCACGGCCGCCACGACGTCAGCGGCCCGGTCGTCACGCCGTGGCTGCTCCACCGCGAGTGGCCCGCGAGCCGTCTGATCGTCATCGAGGGCGAGGGACACTGGGGCCCGCAGGTCTCCGAGACGGTGTCCCGGGCGATCACCGAGATGGGCGACGCGTGACCGACGACGGGATGGAGACGCTCATCCGGCGCGCCCTGGCCTTGGCTCCCGCCGACGGCCGGGTCGTGCTGGGCATCGCGGGGAGCCCCGGCTCGGGCAAGACCACTCTGGCCCGCACGGTCGCCGCCGGCGTGAACCGGCTGGCCGGCGCCGGGACCGCGGTGCACCTGCCCATGGACGGCTTCCACCTGGCGAACGCGACGCTGGACGCGCTCGGCCGCCACGACCGCAAGGGTGCGATCGACACGTTCGACGGCTGGGGATTCGCCGCACTCCTGGAGCGCGTGCTGGCCGAGCGGACGAACCCGGTCTACGCGCCCTCCTTCGAGCGCACCGTCGATGAGCCGGTCGCCGGCGCCATCCCGATCCCGCCCGGAACCCGGCTGGTCGTCGCCGAGGGCAACTACCTGCTGGTCGACCAGGACCCGTGGTCCCGCATCCCCGCCCTCCTCGCCGAGAGCTGGTTCGTGGCGACACCGGAGGACGAGCGGATGCGGCGCCTGGTCGACCGTCACACGCGGCACGGGCGCACTCCGGAGGCCGCGGCCGCGTGGGCGCGCGACGTCGACGGCGCGAACGCCGTGGTGATCGAGGCGTCGCGACCTCGCGCCACACTGGTCGTCGACGGCACCACCGGTCTCCCAGGCAGCCCGGCATAGCCTGGTGGTATGACCGCCCCGACCGAGTCCTTCGACCGCCTGACCGTCTTCGGCGCCGACTGGTGCCGCGACTGCATCCGCTCCAAGTCCCTCCTCGACCGCCTCGGCGCCGACTACGAGTACATCGACCTGGTCGCGCGCCCGGAGGAGGCGGACCGCGCCCAGCGGATCAGCGGCCGCACGAACATCCCCGTCGTGGTCTTCCCCGACGGCCGCCATTTCGTCGAGCCGACCGACCAGGAGCTCGAGGCCGCGCTCCGCGGCTGAGCTCGGCTGCTGGCTGGCTCCCCCGCGAGGTGGGATGCTGGCCGCATGACCGATCCCGACGTCGCGCAGCTGCGTGCCGGGGCCCACGAGCGCGCCCTGAGCCGGCCCCGCGTGCCGTTCGACGGTGCCGTCGAGGATGCGGCGGGGGGCGTCCCGAGCCGCCGCTACCGACCCGCGAGGGCCGCGCATCCGGAGGTCGTCGTCGTCTTCCTGCACGGCGGGTACGGCATCCTCGGCGACCTCGAACTGCAGGACGGCTACTGCCGCCGCATCGCGCAGACGCTCGGGGTCGGCGTGCTGTCCGTCGCCTACCGACTGGCCCCGGAGGCCACGATCGCCGAGTCCGCCGCCGACGCGGTCGCCGCGGTGCGGACGATGCGCGATGAGGGCGCCCGCCGGGTCCTGCTCTGGGGCGACTCGGCCGGAGGCGCCGTGGCCCTGGCAGCGGCGCGTCCCTCCACGGCCGATGCGCTGGTCCTGAGCAACCCGAACGTGGATCTGAGCCTGTCGCGGTACGACGACGCCGCGCCCGGCGGGCCCGGCCGCGAGCTGTCGGAGTGGGCGTTCCTCCGCTGGACGCGCTCCGCGCGGCTCTCCGACGCCCCGGATCTCGCCGCGGACGCCGCCGGACTGCCGCCCGTGTTCGTCGCCGTCGGCTCGGAGGACTCCTTGCTGCCGGACGCCCGGCACCTCGTCGAGCGCTGCGCCGCCGCCGGCGTCCCCGCGACGCTGCGCGTGGTGGACGGCGCCGCGCACGGGTTCATGGGCAGCCCGGACGACCCGGTGGTCGAAACGGTGATCCGGGAGGCATCGGCCGTCGTGCTGGGCTCGTCCTGATTGATCGCCCAGGCCGCGCAATCCCATCCATATCACCTGTTGGACAACTGACTCCGCCTGGCGGAGAGTGGCGGTCATGGAGTACACACACCTGGGCCGCTCCGGCCTGAAGGTCTCGCGCCTCGTCCTCGGCACGATGAACTTCGGACCGCAGACGACCGAAGAGGATTCCCACCGGATCATGGATGCGGCGCACGACGCCGGCATCAACTACTTCGACACCGCCAACGTCTACGGCCAGCACAAGGGCCGTGGCGCCACCGAGACGATCGTCGGCAATTGGTTCGCCCAGGGAGGCGGCCGGCGCCAGAAGACGGTCATCGCGACGAAGCTGTACGGCGACATGGGCGACTGGCCGAACGAGAACCGCCTGTCGGCCCTCAACATCCGCCGCGCCCTCGACGCCAGCCTCAAGCGGCTGCAGACGGACTACATCGACATCTACCAGTTCCACCACGTCGACCGGGACACCCCCTGGGACGAGATCTGGCAGGGCATCGAGACCGCGATCGCGCAGGGCAAGATCCTGTACGCCGGCTCCAGCAACTTCGCGGGCTGGCACATCGCGACCGCCCAGGCGGAGGCGCGCAGGCGCAACCTGCTCGGCCTGGTCAGCGAGCAGTCGATCTACAACCTGCTCACCCGCCAGATCGAGCTGGAGGTGCTGCCCGCCGCCCAGGCCAACGGCGTCGGCGTGATCGCCTGGTCGCCGCTGCACGGCGGGCTGCTCGGCGGCGTCGTCCGCAAGCAGAACGAGGGCAAGCGCCGCCTGGAGGGCCGCGCCGCGGAGACGCTGGAGAAGCACCGCGACGCCATCGAGGCGTACGAGGACTTCGCCGCCGAGCTCGGCCACGAGCCGGGCGACCTCGCGCTCGCCTGGCTCCTCACCCGCCCCGGCGTCACGGGGCCGATCATCGGCCCGCGCACGCAGGAGCAGCTCGACGGGGGTCTGCGCGCCCTCGAGATCACGCTCGACGACGCCGCCCTCGCGCGGCTCGACGAGATCTTCCCGGGCCACAAGACGGCCCCCGAGGACTACGCCTGGTGACCCCGGGCATCCACCACACGGAAGGACAGCAGTGAAGACTCGTACCATCGGCGACGTCGAGGTCTCGGCAATCGGCCTGGGCGGCATGCCCATGTCGATCGAGGGCCGCCCCGACCGGGAACGTTCGATCAAGACCATCCACGCCGCGCTCGACGAGGGCATCACCTTCATCGACACCGCGGACGCGTACCACCTGGAGGCCGGCGAGGTCGGCCACAACGAGGAGCTGATCGCGGAGGCGCTGCGCAGCTGGGACGGCGACGCCTCAGCCGTGCTGGTCGCCACGAAGGGCGGCCACCTCCGCCCCGGCGACGGCTCGTGGACGCTGAACGGGCACCCGGACTACATCAAGCAGGCGGCGCGGGAGTCGCTGCGCCGGCTCGGCGGCGACGCGATCGGGCTCTACCAGTTCCACCGTCCGGACCCCGAGGTCCCGTACGCCGACTCGGTCGGCGCCGTCCGCGACCTGCTCGACGAGGGCATCATCCGCATGGCGGGCATCTCGAACGCGAACCCGGACCAGATCCGCGAGGCCCAGGACATCCTGGGCGGACGGCTGGTGTCGGTGCAGAACCAGTTCTCGCCGGCCTTCCGGTCGAGCGAGCCGGAGCTGCGGCTCGCCGACGAGCTCGGCATCGCGTTCCTGCCGTGGAGCCCGCTCGGCGGCATCTCCTCCGCGGGCGAGCTCGGCAGCCGGTTCGAGCCGTTCAAGGACGTGGCGGACGCCCGCGGCATCAGCCCGCAGGTCGTCGCCCTGGCCTGGCACCTGGCGCAGAGCCCGCACGCCATCCCGATCCCCGGCTCGTCGCGTCCGGAGACCATCCGCGACTCGGTGACCGCGGTGGATGTGGAGCTCACGCCCGAGGAGCTGCAGGCGCTGAACGCGGCCTGAGCCGCACCGCCGGTCAGTCCGGCTCGAGCTGCGTCAGGAAAGCGGACGCGGCCGGGCTGGGCTGATCGGCGACCGCCACGGCGACGCTCCAGGCCGGGGCGTCCTGCAGGCGGACCGCGCGGAGTGCCTCGGGCCGCTTGCGCGCAAAGCTCGCGGGGACGACCGCCACCCCGAGGTTGTAGCCGACGAGGTCGAGCAGCGGATGCACGTCGTTGACCTCCATCGCCGCCCGATAGTCGAACCCGGCCGCGGCGAACGCCCGCCGGGTGAGCGACTGGGCGGCCCAGCCCTCCTGGAAGCCGACCAGGGGCTCGCCCCGGAGCCGCTCGAGGGGGATCGATTCCTCCGCGGCGAACGGATGCTCCGGGTGGCAGAGCACGAGCATCTCCTGCGTGCTCAGCGGCCGCAGCACCACCCCCGCCGGCGTGTGGCCGGTGTCGACCACCAGGGCGACGTCGGCACGGCCGCCGGCCACATCCTCCACCAGCTCCTCCGAGCCGGAGTAGCGCAGCCGCACCTCGACGCCCGGGTTCGCGGTCCGGAACGCGGCGAGCTCGGCGGGCAGATCGACGGAGCCCAGGCACGGCTCCGCGCCGATCGTCAGCCGTCCGCTGAGCAGACCGCGCACGGCGGCGACCGCGTTCCGCGCCGCGGCGGCGCTCGCCAGCGTGCGGACCGAGTCCGCGAGCAGCGCCTGGCCGGCGGCGGTCAGCTCCACGCGCCGGGTGCTCCGGACGAAGAGGGAGGTGCCCAGCTCCTGCTCGAGCGAGCGGATGGACGCGGACAGGCCCGACTGCGAGATGCGCAAAAGCTCGGCGGCGCGGGTGAAGTGGCGCTCCTCGGCGACGGCGACGAAGTGCTGGAGTTGGCGGAGTTCCATTCAGCGATCGTACTGCTCAATCGCCGTCGGCCCACATCCAGCAGCGATGTTGCCCGTCAGCTACGCGGCGGAGGCCGCCGGGGCGACCTCCTCGCCGGGGATCGTGTCGAAACGGAAGGTCCGGCGGAACCGGTCCACGAGTTCCGGCCCGCCCGCGAGCACGTCCAGGTGCGGCATCCCGTCGCCGAGGAGCGCGCCGAGTTCGTCGCGCTCGAGCTGGAACTCCACGACATCCACGGGAGGCGGCAGGTCGACCCGCCGCTGCGGCTGCGGCAGCGCGTCCGGCCCCACGTCCAGCACGTCGAGCACGCGCCCCGCGACGAGGACGCTGACGGAGGCGTCCCCGACGTGGATGAGGTACTCGGTGGCGGGCAGCGTCTCCGCCTCCTCCACGCGGAACGCAGCGCGCAGCGTCACACCCAGGGCGTCGGTCGTGAGCACGTCCCCCTCGGCGCCCTCCTCGGGCACCGCCCAGCCCCAGCGTTCGAGCGCCAGCACCACCGGCTCGAGCTCGCGCCCGAGGGCGGTCAGCTCGTACCCGCCGCGGACCGTCGGCACGCGACGGATGACCCCGGACTGCTGCAGCTCCTTGAGCCGGTCGCTCAGGATGTTCGTGGGGATGCGCGGGAGCCCCGCCTTCAGATCGCTGTAGCGTCGCGCGCCGGCGAGCAGGTCGCGGACGATGAGCAGTGCCCACCGTTCGCCGACCCGCTCGACCGCGCGCGCCACTCCCCCGGACTGGCCGAAGCCCCGTGGTGACCGTGCCGCCATGCGCGGCCGTCAGGCCTGGGCGGGAACGTCGGCGCCCTGCCCGGTCATGTACGCCTCCGGCCCCTTCTCGGCGGCTTCCGGCGCCATCCAGAGGTAGGACAGGTTGTTGCCGTCCGGGTCCTCGAGGTCGCGGGAGTACATGAAGCCGTAGTCCTGCGCGGGGCGCGGCTCGTTGCCGCCCGCCTCGATGCCCTTCGCGACGATCGCGTCCACGCCCTCGCGGGAGTCGGCGCTCAGGGCGATCGATGCCCCGGCCTGGCTGTGCGGGTCGATGATCTGCTTGTCGGTGAAGGTGGCGTAGAACTCGCGGGTCTGCACCATGAAGTAGATGGTGTCGCTGAGCACGACGCAGGCCGCGTTCTCGTCGGTGAAGAGCGGGTTGATCGTGTAGCCGAGCGCCTCGTAGAACGCCTTGGAGCGGTCGAGGTCGGCCGTCGGGATGTTGACGAAGATGTTGGTGGCCATGATGTCCTCCTGTGGATGATCCGGTGTCGGAATACGCCTAGCTTGCTCTTTGCAAGTTCACTTGTCAAGAACAAGTAAACCGCGTTTGCGAAGCGAGGCGATCGCCTCTCGCATCTCCCGCGCCAGCCGCACCCGGCCATCCGCCTCCGCGGCCTCCAGCGCGAGCGTCTGGGCGGCATCCGCACCCGAGAACCAGGACGCGACCGTCACCCCGTGGCCCGGCCGCGACACGACCCTCACGGCGTCGCCCGCGCCCACGCTGCCCGACTTGACCACCGAGAGGTAGGCGCCGGGCCGGCCCTCCTCGGTGAAGCGCTTCACCCACTGCGGCTCGCGCATCCGGCGCTGGAACGTCGCGCAGGGCTCGCGCGGGCACGTCACCTCCACGATCAGCTCGTCGCCGATCGCCCAGCGCTCCCCGATCTCGGCGCCGTTCACGTCGAGGCCGGCGGTGCGCAGGTTCTCGCCGAACAGTCCCGCCGGGATCGGCCGGTCCAGCTTCCCGGCCCAGACCGCCGCATCCTCCTCGGCGTAGGCGTAGAGCGCCTTCGACGGGCCGCCGTGGTGCTTCCGGTCCGCCTGCACGTCGCCGAAGAGCCCGAGCCGCCGCACCCGCAGGCGCCGGTTCGCGGGCCGCTTGTCGATGGCGGTGACGCCGATCCCGGAATCGGGAAGCAGCTGCTCCACCCGGCACACCGCGAGAATCTCTGCCATCGGCCCAGTATGTCAGCGCACCCCGCGCATCATCCGCAGAACCCAGGGGCTGATCACGGCGAGCAGGATGCCGATGACCACGGCCACGCCGCCGATGATGCTGAAGTAGACGCCCTCCGTCTCCGGCTTGTACAGCTTGGCGAGCTGCCCCGCCATCGCCGTGCCGAGCGCCACCGACAGGAAGTACAGCGCCACCATCTGCGCCTGGAACGAGCGTGGTGCGAGCTTCGTGGAGGCGGATAGCCCGACCGGCGAGATGAGCAGCTCCGCGATCGTGAAGACGAGGAGGATGCCGACCATCGCGAGCAGCGGCGTGCTGTTCTTGCCGCCGCCCGCCCAGAACAGGAAGAGGAAGAACGCGAGGCCCATCACTACGGTTCCCGCCGCGAACTTGATCGGGGTCGACGGCTGCTTCTCGCCCCACTTCGTCCAGATCGCGGCGAAGACACCGGACAGCAGGATGATGAAGATCGGGTTGATGGACTGCACCCACGAGACCGGGAACTCCCACCCGAAGAGGTCGCGGTTCAGCCGCTCGTCGGAGTAGATGGTCACCACGGTGAACTGCTGCTGGTAGAGCGACCAGAACGCCGCGTTCGTGATGAACAGCGGGATGAAGGCGAGGATGCGGCTGCGCTCGTCGCTGTTCAGCAGCCGCGAGGACAGGATCACGACGAAGTAGGCGATGGCGGCGACGATCGTGACGCCGATCACCCAGAGCGCCAGGTTGAAGGCGTTGATGACGTGCGTGAGCACCAGGACGACGATCACGATGATCCCGGCCACCCCGATCCCGATGACCAGCGGGTAGCGGCGGCGCTCCAGCGGGTTCGGGACATGGCGGGATGCGTCGGGCAGTCGCTTCCGGCCCAGCGAGTACTGGATGAGGCCGATCGCCATGCCGACCGCGGCGAGCGCGAAGCCCCAGTGGAAGCCGAGCGTCGTCTGCAGCAGCCCGGTCAGCAGCGGCCCGAAGAAGGCGCCGAGGTTGATGCCGAGGTAGAAGAGGGAGAAGCCGGCGTCGCGCCGCGGGTCCTTCTCCTCGTAGAGCGTCCCGACGATGCGGGTCGCGTTCGCCTTGAGTCCGCCGCTGCCGAGGGCGACGAACAGCAGGCCGACGAGCACACCGGCGACTCCGGGGATGAGGGCGAGCGAGATGTGCCCGGCCATGATGACCACGGCGCTCCAGAACAGCACCCGCTCGGAGCCGAACAGGCGGTCCGCGAGCCACGCACCCAGGATGGTGGCCAGGTAGACCGCGCCACCGTACGCGCCCACCACGCCCGCGGCGGTGGGCTGATCGATCCCGAGGCCGCCGCGCTCCACCGAGTAGTAGAGGTAGATGAGCAGGATGCCCTGCATGCCGTAGAAGGAGAAGCGCTCCCACATCTCGACGCCGAAGATGTTGGCGAGCGCCCGCGGCTGCCCGAAGAAGCCGTGGCTCGCGTCGTCGTCGCGGCGGGCCGGCGCGGTGTCGGTTTCGCTCATGGCGCCCATGCTCCCACCGTCGGCGCGGCTTCGAAACGCGGCAGATGGCGAGACATTGCGTCGATGCGCACAATTCGGTCACATCCTTGACGCAGACGCAACGATCCGCCATAAACTCGGCCCGTGGACAACCTCGATCGCAGCATCCTCGACCTCCTGCGCCAGAACGCGCGTGCCGGCTACGGCGACATCGGCTCGGTGGTGGGGCTCTCCGCCTCCGCCGTGAAGCGTCGCGTCGACCGGCTGGTCGCCGACGGGGTGATCCGCGGGTTCACCATCCAGGTCGACCCGGCGATCGACGGCATGAGCACCGAGGCGTACGTGGAGCTGTTCTGCCGCGGGACGGTGTCCCCCGAGGAGCTGCTGCGCATCCTCTCCGCGGTGCCCGAGGTCGTGGACGCCGGCACCGTGACCGGCAGCGCGGACGCGATCGTCCACATCCGCTCCCGCGACATCCCGAGCCTCGAAGCCGCTCTCGAGAAGGTGCGGCTGGCGCCGAACGTCGACCACACGCGGAGCGCGATCGTGCTCTCCCGGCTCATCAACCGCGGCAACGCCTGACTGTCGCGAATCTTCAAGACGTCCGGCCCCGACCGGACGAGAGTGGCGGCATGAGCACGACAGCACGGGCCGACATCCGCATCGACGCCTCCCGCGAGCGCCTCTGGCAGGCGCTCACGGACCCGGACACGATCTCGCGGTTCCTCTTCGGCAGCCGCGTCGAGACCGACTGGCGTCCGGGCAGCCCGATCGTCTACCACGGCGAGTGGGAGGGCAAGCCCTACGAGGACAAGGGCGTGATCCTCGAGATCGAGCCGGAGGACCGCCTCGTCACCAGCTACTACAGCCCGCTCAGCGGGAAGCCGGACGTCCCCGACAGCTACCAGACCGTGTCGTACCTGCTCACCGACGACGGCGCGGCGACGCGCGTGACGATCACGCAGGACGGCTGCGCCGACGAGGCGGACGCCGAGCGGATGGCCGCCAACTGGGGCGCCGTGCTCGAGAGCCTCAAGAGCGTCGTCGAAGAGCGCTGAGCGCGGCCTGCGAGAACCTTCAGAGCCGCCGGGTCCCGTCGCGCCGCCATCCGAGCGGCGACACGGCCAACAGTGGCACGATGGGCGCATGAAGCTGCTCGTTGTCGAAGACGATCCGGACATGGGCGGCCTCGTCCAGCGCGGCCTCGCCGCCGAGGGCTACGAGGTCACCCTGGTCAACAACGGCGTCGACGCTCTGATCGCCCTCCGTGGCGACACGTTCTCCGCCGCCGCGATCGACGTGATGCTGCCCGGGATGAGCGGATTCGAGCTGTGCCGTCACATCCGTGAGGCGTCCAACCCGATGCCGATCCTCCTTCTCACCGCCCGCGACGCCATCGAGGACCGCGTCCACGGGCTCGACTCCGGCGCCGACGACTACCTGACCAAGCCGTTCGCGTTCGCCGAGCTGGCGGCGCGCGTCCGGGCCCTGCTGCGCCGCGAGCCGACCGGGATGCGCCCCCAGGTGACGGTCGGACGCCTCACCATCGACTCGCACGAGCACCAGGCGCTCGTCGCCGGGCACGAGATGCCGTTGAGCCGGCGGGAGTTCACCCTCCTGCGCCTGTTCGCGACGAACCCGGACAAGACGCTCTCCCGCGCGGACATCCTGGAGTCGGTCTGGGGGACGACCGAGAACATCGGCACCAACGTGATCGACCAGTACGTGTCGTACCTGCGGAAGAAGCTGGACGCGGCCGGCGCCGGGCTCTCCATCGTGACCGAGCGCGGGCGCGGCTACCGCCTCGACGCCCGCAACGCGGCCGACCCGAAGAGGACAGCGGGCGCCGACGCGGCCGCTCACGACGGCGCATCGACTCCGTGAATCGCCTGCGGCGCCTGTCGATCTCGGCGCGCATCACGATCGGCAGTCTGGTCGTCGCCGCCCTGTTCGCCCTGCTCGCGGTCGTCGTCATCCGGATCGGTGTGTCGTCGATCCTCCACAACGCCACCCTCACCCTCCTCCACAACGACGTCACCGCTCCCGTGGAGGGGCTCCCGACGAACCCGGACGGTCCGTTCGACCTCCCGGGCGGCGGTCAGGAGCTGGCCGTCGTGTCCTCGGACGGCAGCATCCTCGCCTCCACCATGCCCGAGGGGCTCGAAGACCGGATCGGCCGGCTGATCAGCCAGGGAGACGGCGCGCACGACGTCGAGGCGGGCGGCGAGCACTACCTCGTGCTCACGCGGAGCGTCGCCACCTCCGACGGCGTGCGGTACGTGCTGGCGGCCCGGAACAGCGAGACGACGGACCTGCTGCTCGACCGCCTCACCGCTGCGCTCCTCGTCGGCGCGGGCGTGCTGATCTTCGCGTTCGGCGGCGCCTCCTGGCTGCTGGCGCGCACGGCGCTGCGCCCGGTGAGCCGGATGCGCGAGCAGGCGGACCGAATCGCCGCCTCGACGCCCGACGAGGCGGGCCTCCTGCCGGTCGGCCCCGCGCAGGACGAGCTGTCCGAGCTGGCGACGACCCTGAACGACCTCATCCTGCGCCTGCGCGCGTCGGCGGACCGGGAGCGGCAGATGGTGTCGGATGCGAGCCACGAGCTCCGGACGCCGCTGGCCGTGCTCCGCGGACAGCTGGAGCTGGCCGAGCTGGATGCGGGCGACGCCGACGCTCTGCTGCAGGACATCCGCTCATCCCACGCCACGGCCATCCGTCTCGCGCAGCTGGCGAACAACCTGCTCGAGCTGTCGCGCATCGAGGCGGGACCGTCGAGCGGGCGCATCGACTGGCGGACGCTCGTGGACGAGCTGACCGACGCGATCGACCGCGCCCGGCTGCTCGTGAGCAGCGACGACGACGCCACCGGGATCTCCGTCGACTTCGAATACGACCCGCGGCGCCGCCCGGACGCGGGCGCGCGCGTTGCGTTGTCGCCCACGGACTTCGGCCGCATCCTGGACAACCTGCTCGGCAACGCGATCACGGCGATCCGCTCGTCGGACGGCGATCACGCGGAGGCGACGGTGACCGCGTCGCTCGCCCTGTCGGCGGAGGCGCAGGGCGCCGAGTCGGTGGTGCTCACCGTCCGGGACTCCGGCCCGGGGATGCCGGAGGCGTTCATCCCGGTCGCGCTCGACCGCTTCACCCGCGCGGACGGCGCGCGCACCGGCCAGTCGGGCGGTGGACTGGGTCTCGCGATCGTCGGCGCGCTGGCGGGGGCGGCGGGCGGCAGCGTGGAGTTGCGGAACGCGGAGCCCTCGGGGCTGACCGTGACGGTCACGCTGCCGCTGCTGCGGGACTGAAGGTCGGTCTCCCGGTCCCCCGGCCTCCCGGCCCCCGGTCAGTGACCTGTGTGATCGGAGTCGACGCCCGCGTCCGGGCCCTCGTCGAGCCGGTCGAGCTGGGACAGATCGTCGGCGTCGAGCTCGAAGTCGAACACCGCGAGGTTCTCGGCCATGCGCTCGGGATTGCGCGACTTCGGGATGGCGACCAGCCCGTTCTGCACGTGCCAGCGCAGGACGATCTGGCTGGGGGTGCGCCCGTGCTTCGCGGCCAGGTCGGCGAGGACCGGCTCGGCCAGCAGGTCGCCGCTTCCGCCGATCGGGCTCCACGACTCGGTCACGATGTCGTGCTCGCTGTCGTAGGCGCGCTGCTCCCGCCGCGGGATCGCCGGGCTGAGCTGGATCTGGTTGACCGCGGGGGCGACGCCCGTCTCGGCGAGGAGACGGTCGATGTGCGCCGGCTTGAAGTTGGAGACACCGATCGCGCGCGCCTTGCCCGCCTCTCGGAGCCGGATGAACGTCTCCCAGGTGGACACGTACTGGTCGCGCTGCGGGAGGGGCCAGTGGATGAGCAGCAGGTCCACGTAGTCGAGCCCCAGCCGCTGCAGGCTCGCGTCCAGACCCGCCACAGCGCGGTCGTCGCCCTGGTAGTTGCCGTCGAGCTTCGTCGTCACGAACCATTCGTCGCGCGGGACACCGCTCGCGGCGACTCCGCGACCGACGCCGACCTCGTTGCCGTACTTGGCGGCGGTGTCGACGTGGCGGTAGCCGATGCCGGCAGCGGCCACGACCGCCTGCTCCACCTCGGCGTCGTCGAGCGGCCACGTGCCGAGACCGAGCTGCGGGATGCTGCCGCCACCGGCCAGCGGGAGGGAGGGGATCGAACTCGTCATGCCTGTCACCCTACGCGCGACTCGATGACCCCGTCCGACAGTGTCGTCGGGTTGCCGAACCGGTGGTTGGTGATCGAGATCGCCTGCTCGTGGAGGAACGTCAGCACCTCGACCCGCCCCGACGGCGTGACCGGACCGTGGTAGACCGCGACGTCCGGCGTTCCGCCCAGGGCGGCCGCGAGCGCCGCGGGGTCGCCGCCGATGAGGCGGATGCGGTGAGCGGTGATCCGGCGGCCGCGCACCCGCGACAGCCAGTGCGCATCCGACTCGACGGTCACCTCGACCTCCCGTTCGCGCAGCAGGGCGAGCATCCGCTTGGGCAGAGCTGCCGGCGTGCTGACCGTGAACGGCGAGCGCGCGACCGTCGCCGCCGCCATGACCCGCAGCAGCTCGGGCAGCGAGCTGCCCTCCGACAACCGGATCGCCACCGGGACCGGGCGATACCGGAACAGGTTCCGCTCGACCCCGAGCTCCGAGACGTCCTTCACCCGGTGGTATTCGGTGGCCACCGCGATCGCGTCGCTGAGCGCGGAACGCCGCACGAGGTCGAACGACGGGTAGTCCATCGACGACTGCCCCGATTCGATCAGGTCCGAGACGCGCGGTTCGAGCCCGCGCAGGTGCAGGCTCGAGCTGGAGCTGCCCGCCTCCGGCACCCACGAGCCGAGCCCGATCAGGTAGTTCGGCCCTCCGGCCTTGGCGCCGGCGCCGACCGACGACCGCTTCCACCCGCCGAACGGCTGACGGCGCACGATCGCGCCGGTGATGCCGCGGTTCACGTAGAGGTTGCCCGCCTCGGCGGTGTCGAGCCAGTGCGCGAGCTCCTCGGCGTCGAGCGAGTGGAGCCCGGCCGTCAGCCCGTACTCGACGGCGTTCTGGTACCGGATCGCCTCGTCGAGGTTGCGCGCGGTCATGATGCCGAGAACGGGTCCGAAGAACTCCGTGAGATGGAAGTACGATCCCGGCGCCACGCCCGTCCGGATCCCCGGAGACCACAGCCGCCCCGAGCCGTCCAGGGGCTTCGGCTGGACGAGCCACTCCTCCCCGGCGCCCAGCGTGGTGAGTGCATGCAGCAGCTTGCCCGACGCCGGTTCGATGAGCGGGCCCATCTGGCTGGCCGGGTCCTGCGGGTATCCCACTCGCAGGCTCGTCGTCGCGTCGACGAGCTGATTGCGGAACCGCTCGGACGTTCCCACCGAACCGACCAGGATGACCAGGCTGGCGGCGGAGCACTTCTGTCCCGCATGCCCGAACGCGCTCCTGACGATGTCGGCGACGGCCAGGTCGTAGTCGGCGCTCGGCGTGACGATGATCGCGTTCTTGCCGCTCGTCTCTGCCAGCAGCGGAAGGTCCGGCCGCCACGACCGGAAGAGCCGCGCGGTGTCGTACGACCCGGTGAGGATGACTCGGTCGACGCGCGGGTCGGAGATGAGCTGCCGGCCGAGGTCGTTCTCGGCGACGTCGACCAGCGCCAGCACCTCGCGCGGGATGCCCGCCTCCCACAACGCCTCCACCATGACGGCGGCCGCGCGGCGCGCCTGGGGCGCCGGCTTGATGATCACGCCGCTTCCGGCGGCGAGCGCCGCCAGAACCGACCCGGCGGGGATCGCGACCGGGAAGTTCCAGGGCGGCGCGACGACGGTGAGGCGGGACGGCACGAACCGCGCGCCCTGCACCGCATCCAGCTCGCGTGCCCGCGTCGCGTAGTAGTGCGCGAAGTCGACGGCCTCGCTCACCTCGGGGTCGGCTTCGGCGATGGTCTTGCCGGTCTCCGCGGCCATGACCTCGATCAGGCGGTCGCGATTCGCTTCGAGGGCGTGGCCCGCGCGGTCGAGCAGCACCGCGCGGTCCTGCCCGGAGCGTGCGCCCCACGCGGCGCCGGCCTCGGAGACCGACTGAAGGATCCCATCCAGTCGCGACGCGTCGGTGATGACCGCGGCTTCGATGGTGTCGACGCCGATGCTGGTCGACTCCGCGCGGACGAGGATGCGCCGCCCCCAGCCGCGGTTGGCGGCCCGGGACGGATCGGTGTCCGGCGCGTTCCGGAAGGCGTCCGGCGCCCGCAGCTCGGCGCCCGCGGACCCGCGCGTCAAGCCGAGCACCACGCTCGTCAGCCCCTCGTCGCCGCCGGGAGCTGCGTCGGCCGCGGGAGGATGCGTGAACGACGGCGCCGAGGCGTCCTGCCACTCGCGCGTCCGGTCCTGCTGCCGGTTCGGGACAGGCGTCGCCCCGCGCTGCCGGTCCGCCTCGAACTCGGCGACCGACGCGAGGAACCGCTGCTTCTCGCGCTCGAACAGCGTGGGGTCGGATCCCAGCTCGAAGACCGCGGACATGAAGTTCTCCGGGCTGGCGTTCTCCTCCAGCCGGCGGATCAGGTAGGAGATCGCGACATCGAACTCGCGCGGGTCGACCACCGGCGTGTAGAGCACCAGGCGCCCGACCGTCCGGGTCACGACCTCCGCCTGCGCCGTCGCCATGCCCAGCAGCATCTCGAAGTCGATCCGGTCGGTCACCCCGCGGCGCGACGCGAGCAGCCAGGCGTACGCGATGTCGAACAGGTTGTGCCCGGCGACCCCGATCTTGACCGCATCCGCGTGCTCGGGGGTGAGCGCCCAGTCGAGCACCCGCTTGTAGTTGGCGTCGGTCGACTGCTTGCTCGAGTAGGTCGCCAGCGGCCAGTCGTGGATGGTGGCGTCGACCCGCTCCATCGCCAGGTTGGCGCCCTTCACCACGCGCACCTTGACCGGGGCCCCGCCCTGGATGCGGCGCTGCGTCGCCCACTCGGTGAGCGTCTGCAGCGCGTCCAGCGCGTCCGGCAGGTACGCCTGCAGCACGATCCCCGCCTCCAGCCCGAGGAACTCGGGCCGGCTGAGGATGCGCATGAACACCGCCATCGTCAGGTCGAGATCGCGGTACTCCTCCATGTCGAGGTTGATGAACTTCGGGGTCGGCGAAGCCGCCGCGAGCTCGTAGAGCGGCGTCAGGCGGTCGACGACCCGGTCGACGGTCTCGTCGAACGCCCACATCGACAGCTGCGAGGCGATCGAGGAGACCTTGATCGAGACGTAGTCGACGTCGTCGCGCGCGAGCAGCGTCCGCGTCCCGTCGAATCGCCGCAGCGCCTCCTTCTCGCCGAGCACCGCCTCGCCGAGCAGGTTGAGGTTGAGGCGCGAGCCGTGACCCGCCGGGTCACCCGGCTCGCGCAGGCGGGCGAGAGCGGGGCCGAGCTTGTCGGGCGTCGCGTCGACCACCAGGTGGCCGACCATCCGCCGGAGGACCAGTCGCGCCAGCGGGATGACCACCCACGGCAGCACCGGACCGAACACTCCGCCGAGCCAGATCGCGGCGCGCTGCCACCACGGAAGGAATCGCGGGATGCGCTTGGCGACCCGCTGCAGGTTGTAGCCGGCGACGAACAGGTCTTGCGGACGCGCGACGCCGTCGACGAAGCCGACCGCGAACTCCAGACCCTCGGGATCGCTCAGCACCCCCGCCAGCCGCTCGGCGGCGGGGTCCCGCCGCGCCGTGGAGCCGTCGGCTCCCCGCCCGCTCTCGGCGAGCCACCGTCGCACCAGCTCGACCGCCTCGTGAGCGATCGCCGCCGGGCGCGTGTCAGCGCCATCTGTTGCATCGACCATGGTGACGACACTATTACCCGGCCCCGAACGCTCCCGGAAGCGACCTGAAGATGTGGATAACTCATCGCGGCTAGAGTCGATCCATGACCGACCGCTCCACCTCGTCCTCCGCCGCGACGCACGACATCGTCATCGTCGGCGGCGGCCACAACGGCCTCACGGCGGCCGCTTACCTGGCCCGCGCGGGCAAGTCCGTCATCCTGCTCGAGCGCCTGGACGACGTCGGCGGCGCCGCGGTCAGCGCGCAGGCGTTCGCGGGTGTCGAGGCGCGCCTGTCGCGCTACTCCTACCTCGTGAGCCTGCTGCCGCAGCGCATCATCGACGACCTCGGGCTCGACATCCGCCTGGCCCGCCGGCGCTACTCCTCCTATACCCCTGTGCCCGGCGACCCCGCCGGCGCGGGTCTGCTGATCGACAACACCGACCACGCTGCCACCGCCGCCTCCTTCGCGCGCATCGGCGCGGCCGACGACGCCGCCGGGTTCGACTCCGTCTACCGCAGCACCGGCGAGTTCGCCGCGGCGCTGTGGCCGACGGTCACCGAGCCGCTGCTCACCCGGTCGGAGGCGCGCGCCCTGGTGGGCGACGACGAGCTCTGGGATGCGCTCATCGAGCGGCCGATCGGCGAGTTCATCGAGTCCCGCGTGCAAAGCGATCTCGTGCGCGGCGTCGTCGCGACCGACGCCCTGATCGGCACGTTCGCCAGCGTCTCGGACCCCGACCTGTCGCAGAACCGCTGCTTCCTCTACCACGTGATCGGCCAGGGGACGGGCGAGTGGGATGTGCCGGTCGGCGGCATGGGCGCGGTCACCGGCGAGCTCGCCCGCGTCGCCCGGGAGGCCGGAGCCCGGATCGTGACCGGCGCCGAGGTGACGCGCATCGACCCCGACGGCACGGTCGAGTATGTCCGCAACGGCCACGAACGGCGGGTCGAGGGCGCGACGGTCCTCGTCAACGTCGCCCCCGATGTGCTCGACGGCCTGCTCGGCGAGACGCCGGAGCCGCCGCGCGAGCGGGCGGAGGGCGCCCAGGTCAAGGTGAACCTCCTGCTCGAGCGCCTCCCCCGCCTCCGCGACGACGCCATCGACCCGGCCGCGGCCTTCGGCGGCACGTTCCACATCAACGAGACGTACAGCCAGCTCGAGGAGGCGTACGCCGGGATGACCCGCGGCGTCATGCCCGAGCTCCTCCCCTGCGAGATCTACTGCCACACCCTCGCCGACCCGAGCATCCTCGACCCCGAGCTGGCGGCGACCGGCGCGCAGACCCTGACGGTGTTCGGGCTGCACACCCCCGACCGATGGCTCACCGACGAGAACAACGACGCCACCCGGCAGCGGCTGCAGGATGCGGTGCTCGCGTCGCTCGACTCGGTTCTCGCCGAGCCGATCGAGAGCCTGCTGCTGACCGACGCGAACGGCAGGCCCTGCATCGAGACGAAGACGACGCGCGACCTGGAGCAGGCGCTGAACATGCCGGGAGGCAACATCTTCCACGGCCCGCTCTCCTGGCCGTTCGCCGAGGACGACGAACCGCTCGCCACCCCGGCCGAGCGGTGGGGCGTCGCCACCCGGCACCCGCGCATCCTGCTCTGCGGCTCCGGAGCCCGGCGCGGTGGAGCCGTCAGCGGCCTCGGCGGTCACAACGCCGCGATGGCCGTGCTCGAAGGCTGAGAGCTCTCGAAACCAGCCCTCTGCCGCTTCCGGGCCGGCGTGACTAGTGTGTGCATCACCAGAGGCTGAGCCGACGGAGGTCACCATGATGCCGCAGCCGACAGGACGACTCGTCCGCAAGGACGACGGGGTCTATCTCGTTCTCGATCGCATGTTCCGTGCGCCCATCGAGGAGGTGTGGACGTACTTCAGCCGGTCCCCCCGGCTGGCCGAGTGGCTGGGCGAGTACACCGGCTCCGGTTCGACCGGCGCGGTGAAGCTGCGCATGACGGCCGACGGCGACGACGCGGAGTGGCAGGACGTGACGGTCATGGAGTGCGCGGCGCCGCACCGGCTCCACGCGGACATCGGAGCAGCCGGGTCCTCCCATCGCATGTTCGTGCACCTGACCGAGGCGACGGGCCGCACCACGGTCACCGTCGGGCGGCGGCTGCGCTCGCTGACCGAGGAGGCCGACGCCGGGCCGCGCTGGGACTACTACCTCGACCGCCTGGTCGCCGCGCATGACCACAAGCCGGCTCCCGAGTGGAGCAGTTACGGTCCCGTGATGATGGACCACTACAAGTCGCTGTGCCGGGAGCTCGACCGCGACCTGCGCACCGACGCCGCCGCCGCGCGCGCCGGCCGCGCCTGACGCAGTCCACCGTGCCGACGCGCGCCCGGCCAGGGCGGCCCAAGCCGGCCGCCGCCCCACGCGCACGGCTCAATGCCAGCGGTGATCCTGCAGCGTTATCCGCGGACCGCGTCGCTGGAAGCGGAACCCGCTCGCCAGGATGAGCCGCACGACCCGCTGCCGGTGGCCGCGCCACGGCTCCAGCAGCTCCAGCATCCCCTCGTCGTCGACGCGGCTCCCGGTCAGCGCCTCGCCGACCTGGTGCGCGAGGTGGTAGTCGCCGACACTCACCAGGTCGGGATGCGCGTGGGAGCGCTGCAGCGTCTCCGCGGCCGTCCAGACCCCGACGCCCGGGATGGTCTTCAGCGCGGTCTCCGCCGCGGCGAGCGTTCCCGCGCGCTCCACGCCCCGCTCCAGCGAGGGTGCGACGGCGAGCACGGCCTGGACGGTGCGTGCCCGGCCCGGGTCGACACCTGCGCGATGCCATTCCCACGACGGGATCCCCCGCCACTGCTCCAGCGTCGGGACGACGCGCATGCCCTCGGGCGCAGGGCCGGGCGCCGGCTCGCCGTACCAGCGCAGCAGCCGCGCCCACGAGCGGTACGCCTCCAGGCTCGTCACACGCTGCTCGATGATCGCCGGGATGAGCGCCTCCAGCATTCGGCCGGTGCGAGCCAGGCGCAGACCGGGGTTGCGGTGGCGGCTGTCGCGCAGCAGGGGGTGGCCGCTCACGTCGAGGCCCGACCAGTCGTCGTCATGTCCCAGCAGACCCGGGACCGCGGCGATGGCCCACTCGGCGCCCGGCCCCCAGGCCGCTGCCGCGACGGAGCCGTCGGGCGACGGACGTTGGATGCGCAGCGTCGCCGCGCCGTGCGGGGTGCGCCACGTGCGCCACATCCCGCGCAGATCCCACGCGGTGGTGGGATCGTAGGGACCCCGGGCGAGCAGGGCGAGCGTGCCCGGCATGTCGAGAGGGCCGGACGGACGGTACACGGTCTCCGCGTCGGGCGCCGCGCCCCGCCCGGCGGCGCGGGGTGCGGGCAGGACGGCGGACATGCTGGAATGCTACGTCACGCGGCTGACCTTCCGGCGTGCGCATCTCGCCCCCCGAGGCCCTTCCCGCGCGTCGGGGGTCTCCCCTAGATTTCCGCCATGGGAATCGAACTCGACACGTCCGCTGTCGCGCGCCTGCGCGACGCCGTGACCGGAACCGTCTATGTCCGCGGCGACGAGGGGCTCGCCGCCGAAGTCACCTGCTTCAACCCCGCCATCCGGCATGATCCCGACATCGTCGTCGCCGTCTCCGACGAGCAGGATGTGGTGGAGGCCGTGCTCTTCGCCCGCTCGGCCGGCCTGCCGGTCCGCGTCCAGGCCACCGGCCACGGCGCCGAGGCGCCGATCGACGGCGGCATGATCATCACCACGCGCGGCCTCGACGGCCTCACGATCAACGCCGACGCACGGCTCGCCCACATCGACGCGGGGCTCCGCTGGGCGCCGGTCATCGTCGCGGCGGCGGAGCACGGTCTCGCTCCGGTGACCGGGTCGTCCACCAGCGTCGGAGCGGTCGGTTACAGCCTCGGCGGCGGCCTCGGCCCGCTCGCCCGGCGTTACGGCTTCACCTCCGACTGGATCCGCGGCTTCCGCGTCGTCACCGCGGACGGCCGCATCGTCGTGGCCGACCGCGAGACCAACGCCGACCTCTTCTGGGCGCTCCGGGGCGGAAAGGGCGGCCTGGCGGTCGTCACGCGCATGACGCTGGAACTCGTCCCGCTGCGTTCCCTCTACGGAGGGAGCGTCTTCTTCGAGGGCGGCGCGATCGAACCGGCGCTGCGCGCCTGGGTCGACTGGTCCGCCGAGCTGCCGGATGAGGCGACCACCTCCGTCGCACTGCTCACGGTCCCGGATGTGGACGGGCCGCCGCCGCCCCTGCGCGGCCGAACGGTCCTCAGCGTCCGCTTCGCCTTCCCGGGCGACACCGCCGAGGGCGAGCGCCTGTTCGCCCCGATCCGGGATGCGGCCCCCGTCTACCTGGACTTCGTGGCGGAGATGCCCGCCACCGCTGTCGCGAGCATCCACAACGATCCGGAGGAGGGCGGCCCGACCTGGATCCGCGGCTACATGCTCGACACCTTCGATCAGGACGCGGCGGACGTCATCCTGGAACTCGCCGGCCCCGGCTCGGGTTCGCCGTTCCTCGCCGTCGAGCTCCGTCAGCTCGGCGGCGCCACGGCGCGCGACACCGATGACGGCTCGGCGGTGGGCGGTCGCGACAGCGGCTACACGCTCACCCTGCTCGCAGCGGACCCGTCCGTGTTCGCCGACGCGGCCCCCGCCCGCGCGCAGGCGATCGCCGAGGCGCTGCGCGACCGCATCTCGGCCGTCACCAACGTGAACTTCGCCGGCGACCTGGCCGACCGCGCGGCCTTCGAAAGCGGGTGGCCCAGCGATGTCGGCGAACGGTTGACCGCGGCACGCGCTCAGTGGGACCCGGAGAAGGTGTTCGCCTTCGGGCCTTCGTGAGTCGGCGGCTCACTCACTCCAGACGCTGGGCGCCTCGACGCGCGTCGAGGGCAGCCCGGCGTCCGCGCCCCACTGCAGCAGCCACTCCGGCACCGCGACGTCGGTGGGCGACGGACCGACCGCCTCCAGCAGCTCGGCGATCGATACGACGCCCCCCGAGCGCTTCAGGAAGCGTCCCCGGATGAACGCCTGCGTGTAGATCTCGCCGTCGACGGTGAAGCGCTGCTCCACGTAGACCGCCTTCTCGTCGAAGCCGAGGATGCGCGACTCCACGACGAACGGCTGCCACAGCTCCAGAGACTTCCGGAAGGAGATCGTCTCGGAGGCGACCACCGGATACCAGCCGCGGCGCTTGAAGATCGCCCAGACGCCGTTCCGTTGCAGCAGATCGAAGCGCCCGATGTCGGCGATCGACAGGTACACCCCGTTGTTCATGTGCTTGAGGATGTCGAGGTCGGTCGGCAGCACCCGGAAGCGGGTGCGCGCCACATCCCAGTGGCCGAGGCGTGGCCCGAAGCGCGAGAGGATCGCGTGAAGCATCGTCCGGAAGATCATGTGCACGCGGGCAATGGTAGTGATCAGCTCACGGATCGGCGCATTCGTTGTACGCCGTCTCCAACCGAGGCGGCGTCGGGCCGATGCGGCATTGTGCGCACCGCATGACGCTCAGCGCGGGAGCGGCACCTCGAGGATGCTGACGCCGGCGGGCGGCGCGGACAGCGCCTGATCGAGTTCGCCCTTGGTGCGCGCGACGCCGTGGTGCCAGCCGTAGGCGGCGGCGAGGGCGGCGATGTCCACCGAGTGCGGCGTGTACAGCACGCGATCGAACGCCGTCGCCGGCGCGGTGGCGGCGACCTCCAGACCGTCGAAGATGGTCCCGCCGCCGTCGTTGCCGACGACGACCTGGAGGTGCGGATGCGTCTCGCCTACCCCGAGGAGCAGCGATCCCGCGTCGTGCAGCAGGGCGAGGTCGCCGAGCAGCACCCGGGTGACACCCGAGGGCGCGCCGGCCTGTTCGGCCGCCGCTGCGGCGGCGCGGGCGATGCCGGTCGCCGTCGCGATGGTCCCGTCGATCCCCGCGAGACCGCGGTTCGCGTGCACGACGATCTTCTTGCCCGGCACGATCCGGTCGACATCCCGGATCAGGCGGGAGGCGCCCAGCACCAGGCGATCGTGCGGCCAGGTGTACCGCCAGACCGCCTCCGCCAGGATCGTCCGCGTGATCGGCGCGCGCACGGCCGCGAGCTCCGCCTGCGCGAAGGCCAGGGCATCCGCCGGATCGAACGACCGTGCCTTCTCGACATCCGGGGCGACGGCCGCCGGATTCGCCTCCTGCTCGGCCAGTTCGGCGATGCGGCGGCTCGCGAAGACCCAGCGGCCGACCCAGCCGCGCACCTCCGGCGACCGGAGGTCGGTGGATGCGTCGGCGCGGACCCCGCCCACGACCCGCGCCCGGCGAGCCGGGTTGTAGGCCTGCGCCCCCGTCGGCGCCACGACGACGACCTCGACGTCATCGCGGGTCAGCAGAACGGGAACCTCCCGGCTCAGGGTCGGATGGCCGAACACGATGGCGCGCTGGACGGCGCCGCCGAAGTCCTCGTCGCGCAACAGCTCGCGGTACGAGACCACCAGGTTGGGCCCGAAGTGTGCGCCGCTGGAGACCTCCGCGACCAGCGGGAGGCCGGCCTCCCGGGCGAATTCTTCGGCGCGCGGCCCGGCGTCGGCGCCGGCAACCACGACCGACCGCAGGCCCGGCTCGATGGTGACGATGGCACGTCCGAGGGCCTCGGTGCCGGCCGTGGAGGGCAGTGCCCCCGTGATCGGCTCCGGCAGCTCAGGAACCGCCGTCGAGAGCGGCTCCCGGAAGGCCACGTTCAGGTGCACCGGGCCCGGGTCGGCGCTGTCCGCACCGACGGCCGAGCGGACGGCCGTCTCGGCCAGCGCTGCGGCCCGGGCGTCCTCGCCCTCGTCGCCCGCCGGCGCCTCCACATCCTCGGACCAGCGCACGGCCGCCGCGTACAGTCCGTCCTGCTGGGTGGTCTGATTCGAGCGGATGCCGCGCAGCTCCTGGGGGCGGTCTCCGGTGAGGACGATCAGCGGGATGCCCGCCTCGTGCGCTTCGAGCACCGCCGGGTGCAGGTTCGCGGTCGCGGTCCCGCTGGTGGTGATGACGACGGCCGGCGCTCCGGTCTCACGCGCAAGGCCCAGTGCGAGGAATCCCCCGGACCGCTCGTCGATCCGTACGTGGAGACGCGCAGAGCCGGAGCGTTCCAGCTCGGCCGCGACGAGCGCCAGCGCCTGCGACCGCGATCCGGGGCTGACGACGAGGTCGCGCACACCGTTGCGGACCAGGCCGGCGAGGAGGGACAGAGCGAAGTCGGTCGCCGGGTTGCCCGTGGCCCGGCCGGCGAGCGCGGTCGTGCCCGCTTCGGTGGATGCGCCCGTGGCGTCGCCCGCCTGCGGGCGGTCACCCATCCCGGCGGCCGGTCTGGTCGTTGTCGGGACCGTTGTCGTCCAGCTCGGCCAGCTCCTTCTCGAGCTGGCGGATGCGCTCCTCCTGGTCGTGGTCCAGGCGCAGCTTGCCGAGGAACTCCGGGTCGTCGTCAGGCGCGGTCACGCGGCGCCCGACGTCGGATCTGCGGCGTCCGCGTCCGATGAGGAACCAGAGGATCCCGCCGATGACTGGGATCAGGATGATGATGAGCAGCCACACGGGCTTGGGGAGGCCACGCACTCGAGAACGGTCGAACAGGGCGCAGTCTGCCACCGAATAGATGTAGAACACCACGGCTGCGACGCCGAGGGCTATCCAGAGGCGAACCATGGGTCAATCGTAACTCTCAGAGACGGTCTCTAAGCTGGGAGGGTGAAGCGGATTCCCTCTTGGATCACCTACACCGTGCTGCGCCTGCTGGTGTTCGCGGTGCCGCTCGCGATCCTGCTGGTGGTGGGTGTGGTCTGGTGGCTCGCGGTGATCGCCGCCGCCCTCATCGGGCTCTGCCTCTCGTACATCTTCCTGAGCCGTCCCCGCAACGCGGTCTCCTCCGATCTCTACGCCGTCCGCCACCGCGAGACGCCCGCACACTCGGAGGACGACGACGTCGAGGACGCCGCCGTGGACGGTGCGACCGAGGACCGCGACACGGGAACCGGCCGGCGCGACGGTCAGAAGGCGTAGGCGACGCCGAGCGCGATCCCGACGAGCAGGCCGGTGATGCTCGTCAGCTGCAGGGCGGTGATCAGTTCGCGCGGCGTGCGGCCGAACAGCGTGATGACACAGGCCGGTAGCGCCGCCAGGAGCGCGAACATCCCGAACCAGGCGAACGGGTAGAACACCGCGAGCACAGCAAGGATGCCGAACGGCACGAGAAGCAGCACGCAGAACACGATCCGCGACGCGACGCTTCCGAGCAGCACGGCGAGCGTCCGCTTGCGGGCCTGACGGTCGGGCTCGATGTCGCGGATGTTGTTGACCATCAGCACCGCGCAGGCGATGAGCCCCGCGATCACGCCGCCGTACCAGGCCTCCTGGTTGACCGTTCCGGCCAGCATGAAGGTGGTGCCGACCGTGGCGACGAGCCCGAAGAAGACGAAGACGAAGAGTTCGCCGAGCCCGTAATAGCCGTAGGGGCGCTTCCCGCCGGTGTAGAACCAGGCGGCCGCGATCGCAGCGGCGCCGATCAGCAGGACCCACCAGTGCTGGGTGAGGATCACCAGGATGAGACCCGCGACCGCCGCGAGCGCGAAGAACGTGAGGGCCACCGTCAGCACCGCGCGCGGCGCAGCCTTGCCGGAGCCCGTGAGGCGTCCGGGCCCGACCCGGAACTCGTCGGTGCCACGCACCCCGTCGGAGTAGTCGTTGGCGTAGTTGACGCCGATCTGCAGCAGCACCGCCACGGCGAGGCAGAGCAGGGAGCGTACTGGGTGCCAGACGCCGGGACCTTCGGCGATCTTCGCCGCGCCGACGCCGATCAGCACGGGGGCGATGGCCAGCGGAAGCGTGCGCAGGCGCGCCCCAGCGATCCAGTCCGCGGTCGTGGCGGGCTTGACGGCCGCGGCGGCGGCACCCGGACGTCCGCTCCGGCCGCCGCGCGGTCCGCGCGCCGTCGGCGGGATGGTCCGCTGCATGCGTGGCTTGTTCTGACTCATCACAGAGCGAATCGTAACAACATCGGCTATGCCTCCCGGTCCGCGGCGAGCGCCGTCACCGCGATGCGGTCGGGCTTGCCGCTCGATAGCCGCGGCACGCGTGCCACCTCGAGGATGCGATCGGGTGCGGCAGCGCGCCCCAGTCGCTCCGCGACGATCCGGCGCAATTCGGAAACGCCCAGCGACGCTGCCCCCTCCACGACGACGACCGGCACCTGTCCCCATTCGGGATGCGGCACACCGACGACCACCGCGTGGCCGAATCCTGCGACCTCCTGGACCGCCCGCTCCACCGCATCCAGCAGAACTTTCTCGCCGCCCGAGATGATCACGTTGTCCGACCGTCCGAACACCGCGACCTCTCCGTCGGCGCCCACCTCGCCGAGGTCACCCGTCCGGTACCACCGGGTTCCGTCCGCCTCGTGGAAGGCAGCGGCCGTCCGTTCCGGATCGCCGAGGTACCCTTCCGCGAGCACGGGCCCGGAGATCTCGAGGAGTCCGTCGACGGCTCGAACGGTCGTCGTCCCGATCGGCATCCCGTCGTACACGCACCCGCCGGCCGTCTCGCTCGACCCGTATGTCGTCACGATGCGCGCGCCCAGCCGCTCCGCGCGATCGCGCAACGTCGGCGTCAGCGCCTGGCCTCCGACGAGAATGCCGTCGAACGCCCGAAGAGCCGCGCCCACCTCTCGCGACCCCGCCTCGGCGCCCTCCACCAACCGCGCGAGCTGCACGGGCACGAGCGAGGTGTACCGGAGGTCGCCGGTGAGCCGCCGCGCCGCCTCGGCGAAGCGTTCCGCGTCGAAACGCCCTTCGCCGTACAGCACCGGCTCGCTCTCCGCCGCCAGCGACCGGACCAGCACCTGCGCGCCGGCCACGTAGTGCACCGGAAGCGCCAGCAGCCACTGGCCCTGCCCGCCGAGAGCGCCGGCGGAGGCTGCAGCGCTCGCCAACAGCGCGTCCGCCGACAGTGCCACGCGCTTCGGCACACCCGTGGACCCTGACGTCTCGATGATCAGCGCCACGTTCTGCGCCACCGTGTCGCCCTGGCTCGGCCACGTCGTCGCGACGCCGCCGTCGCCTGACCTCTCGTCACCGGCGTCCGCTCCACCGGGCGCGGGGCCACCGGACCCGTTTGCCTGGTGCCGCGCCCGCGGAACCACGGCATCGCCGCTTCCCGTCAGTGCCTCCCGGAGAGCGACGAACACCTCCTCCGGGTGGGAGGCGTCCACGACCCGTACCTCTCGTGACATGCGCCCGCCTCAGTACTGCCAAGGGAACGGCGACCAGTCCGGTTCGCGCTTCTGCAGGAACGCGTCCCGGCCCTCCACCGCCTCGTCCGTTCCATACGCCAGGCGCGTCGCCTCACCCGCGAACACCTGCTGGCCCACCAGCCCGTCGTCCACGGCGTTGAACGCGAACTTCAGCATGCGGATCGCGGTCGGCGACTTGGTGAGGATCTCGTTCGCCCACTCCAGGGCGGTCGTCTCGAGCTCGGCATGCGGCACGACGGCGTTCACCGCCCCCATCTCGTACGCCCGCCGAGCCGAATACTCCCGCGCCAGGAAGAACACCTCGCGGCCGACCTTCTGCCCGACCTGGCGAGCGAAGTACGCCGACCCGTAGCCGGCATCGAAGGAGCCGACGTCGGCGTCCGTCTGCTTGAACCGCCCGTGCTCCTCGCTGGCGATCGTCAGGTCGCACACGACGTGCAGCGAGTGGCCGCCCCCCGCCGCCCATCCCGGAACGACCGCGATGACGACCTTCGGCATGAATCGGATCAGGCGTTGCACCTCGAGGATGTGCAGCCGACCGCTGCGCGCCGCGTCGATGCTCGAGGCGGTCTCCCCTTCGGCGTACTTGTACCCGTCCCGGCCCCGGATGCGCTGGTCGCCGCCGGAGCAGAACGCCCACCCGCCGTCCTTCGGGCTCGGCCCGTTGCCGGTCAGCAGCACCACCCCGATCCGCGGATTCGTGCGTGCGTCCTCCAGCGCGGCGTAGAGCTCGTCGACCGTGCGCGGCCGGAACGCGTTCCGCACCTCGGGCCGGTCGAACGCGACGCGTGCGATGCGCCCGGTGACATCGTGGTGGTAGGTGATGTCGGTGAGATCGCCGAAGCCGGGGACCTCGCGCCACGCGCCGGGATCGAAGAGTTCTGAGACGTCCGCTTGCATGTGTCCAGCCTACGGTTCAGGCACCCGCGCGGCCGGGCCGTGCAACACTTGGTGGATGCTTCCGGAACTCGCCGACCTGTTAGCAACTTCGCGGGTCGTGTCGCTCCCGATGACCACCCGCTTCCGCGGCATCACGGTGCGCGAGGCGGTGCTCTTCGAGGGGCCGCTGGGGTGGACGGAGTTCTCCCCCTTCGTCGAGTACGACGATCGTGAGGCGTCCGCCTGGCTCCACGCCGCCATCGATTTCGGCTGGCGGCGCACCCCGACGGCACTGCGCGATCGCATCCCGGTCAACGCCACCGTCCCGGCGGTCGACGCGGACGATGTCCCGGGCGTGCTCGCCCGCTACAGCGGCGCACGCACGGCGAAGGTCAAGGTGGCGGAGCCGGGTCAGACTCTCGCGGACGACGTCGCCCGGGTCCGCGCGGTCCGAGAGGCGCTCGGACCGGAGGGCCGCGTGCGCATCGACGCCAATGCCCTGTGGAACCTCGACGAGGCCGAGCACGCCATCCACGCCCTCGCCCCGTTCGATCTCGAATACGTCGAGCAGCCGTGTGCAACGGTCGACGAGCTCGCCGAGCTGCGCCGCAGGATCAAGTACATGGGCATCCCCGTCGCGGCGGACGAGAGCGTGCGCAAGGCGACCGATCCGCTCGCGGTGGCGCGGGCGGGCGCGGCGGACCTCCTCGTCGTGAAAGCTCAGCCGCTCGGCGGCATCCACTCCGCGCTGCGGATCGTCGAGGAGGCGGGCCTCCCGGCAGTCGTCTCCAGCGCGATCGACACCTCGGTCGGCATCGCCATGGGCGCGCACCTCGCCGCCGCGCTCCCCGAGCTCGAGTTCGACTGCGGTCTCGGCACCGTAGCGATGTTCGTCGACGACGTCTCGGACGACCCGCTGACTCCGCGCGATGGCGTCATCCCGGTGGTGCGCCCCTCCGTGTCGTCCCGACGGCTGGATGCGCTGCGCGCCGACGATGACCGGACGGCCTGGTGGCTCGACCGCGTCCGGCGCTGCCACCGCATCCTCGAGCGGAACGCCGCGCTCTAGCCTCAGCCGTAAAGACGTTCGGGGACGTTCAGCCCGTAGATCGCGCGGCCCGAGTCCCAGATCGCGGCGCAGGCGGCGCGCAGCAGGTTCAGCGGGTCGGACCCTTCCGCCACGATCTTCACGTCGTTGCCCTCGATCGTGACCGTCGCGTCCCCCACCGTCACCGAGCCGTTCCGTGCGGTCTTCACCGCCGGATACGGTTCGCGGAGGCCGCGGAGGTCGCGCAGGATGTACGTGGGACGCGACTCCGCATCCGCCGACAGCAGCTGCTTGCCGCCGTCGATGCCGGTGAGCACCAGCACCGAGAGGATGCCGGCCCGGTTCGCTCCCAGGATGTCGGTGTCCAGACGGTCACCGATGAAGAGTGGGGTCTGCGCTCCGAACCTCGCCACGGCCTCGTCGAAAATGGCCCGTTCCGGCTTGCCCGCGACCAGCGGCAGCCGGCCGACGGCCGTGTGCACCGCGGAGACGAGCGTTCCGTTGCCGGGCGCGATGCCGCGCGCGACCGGAATGGTCCAGTCGGTGTTCGTCGCAATCCACGGGCGCTCCGCATCCGACCGGCCCTGGAGGGCGAAGGATGCTTCCGCGAGCTGCGCCCAACCGATGTCCGGAGAGAATCCCTGGATGACCGCCGCGGGATCGTCGTCCGCCGAGCGGGTGACCCCGAAGCCGGCCTTCTGCACTTCGTCGACCAGCCCGTCCCCGCCGACGACGAGGATGTTGGCGCCGGCCGGCACATGCTCGGCGAGCAGGCGCACGGCTGCCTGGGGCGACGTGACCACGTCAGACGGTTTCACGGAGAGTCCGAGCTCGCTGAGGTGCTCGGCGACGGACGCATCCGTGCGGGAGGCGTTGTTCGTGATGTAACCGACACGCACGGTTTCCGCTGCAGCATTCAGGCTGTCGACGGCATGCGGGATGGCGTCGGGCCCCTTGTAAACGACACCGTCGAGGTCGGCGAGCACCAGGTCGACGCCGTCCAGCGGCGCCGCACCGTCAGTGTTCCGTCGGAACAGCGCCATCCTGCGCGTCCTCCCCCTCGTCGGTGTCCGCCGCAGCGCTGTCAGCGTCAGCGGCGTCGGTCTCGTCTGGGACGTCGACCTCGTCCGGGACCTCGACCTCGCCCGGGGCCTCGACCTCGTCGGCGTCGGCGAACTCGACCTCTTCCTCGATGACGTCGATCGTCTCCTGCTCGTCGACGGCGTGCGCCTGGTCGAAGGCGGCTTCAGCCCGCGCAGCGCGCTCGCGCCACCGCGCGGCCTGCTCGTCGCGGCCCAGCTCCTCGAGCACCTCGGCGTAGGCGTGGAACAGGTCCGCGCTGTAGCTGAAGGCCCGATCCGGGTCGAGCTGCGGGATCTCGAGCTCAGCGAGCGCGGCCTCCGGCTGGCCCAGATCGAGGCGCGCGCCGGACATCGCGATGGCAAGGGATACCTGCACATCGGGCGACAGGGTCGAGCGGTCGACGGACCGCCCGAGCTCGAGCGCTCGATCGGGACGGCCCACTCCGCGCTCGCTGTCGACCATCAGGGGCAGCTGGTCGTTCGACCCGGAGATGCGCCGATACGTCCGCAGCTCGCGCAGGGCCAGCGCGAAGTCGCCGATGGCGTACGCCGTGATCGCCAGTGTCTCGCGAACCACGGCGACACGACCGGCTCGCCGGGATGCGGACACCGCGTGGCGGTGAGCAGCCTCGGGATCGGTATCGATCAGCCGGGCGGCCATGACGAGGTGCTTCGCGACCCAGTCCGCGTTGTCCTTGCTCAGTGTCTTGAGCTCGACGCGAGCCTCACCCGGGAGGTCGCGCGCCTGGACGTCCTCGGGGATGTCCGGGTCGTCGTGGCGAGGACGGATCGACTGCAGCTCGCGGGCGCGCTGCGCCTCCGCGTCCAGCTGCCGGTCGCCGTCGCGGGCGTCACGGTCACCACGCGCCGGTCGGCCGTCACGGGTCCAGAGCTTCTCGTCGCGAGCGGGCCGGTCGCGGCGACCGTCGCCCCCCTGGTAGCGGGATGCGCCACCGCGGGACTCAGCGCCGTCACGGCGGCCGTACCCACCACGCTGCTCCGCACCGCGCGAGTCGTCGCGCCCACGGTAGCCGTCGCGCGGGGCGCTCGACCTCCGGTCGCCGTCCCCGCTCGGACGGTAGCCTCCGGAGCGCTCGGGACGACCCTGGCCGCTGCGACCCCTTTCGCCGCCGGCGCGGTAGCCGCCCTCACGGTCACGGTCTCCACCCGGGCGACCCTTCCACGGCGCACCGCTGCCGGATCGATCCCGCGAGGCACCGCCCGTACGTGGACGGTCGCCGCCTTCGTCGCGACGCGGGCGGTCACGCCAGTTGCCGTCGGTGCGCGGACGGTCCTGCCGACCACTCTCCGTGCGCGGACGGTCGTACCGACCACCTTCCGTGCGCGGACGGTCGTACCGACTACCTTCCGTGCGCGGACGGTCGTACCGATTACCGTCTGTGCGTGGGCGGTCGTATCGGCCGCCGTCGGTACGCGGGCGGTCGCCGGCGTCGTCGCGGCGCGGTCGGTCGCGCCAGTTGCCGTCGCGAGGCGAGCTCTTCCGCTCGCCATTGCCGGATGCGCGTCGCTGGCTGTCGCCGGATCGCGCGGGCCGCCCGGGCTGTTGCCTGCGGGCGGGACGCTCGCTGCTCGCGTTGTCGTCTGCCGGTGTGTCGCTCACGGCGTCTCCTGTCGGTCTCGGCGGGTCGTGGCCAGCCTATGCGTGGTGCGGCGTTCGACCCCGTTAACGCGAAATGGCCACCCATCACTGGGTGGCCATCTCACAAAGAAGTCCGGCGGTGTCCTACTCTCCCACAGGGTCCCCCCTGCAGTACCATCGGCGCAGAGAGTCTTAGCTTCCGGGTTCGGAATGTAACCGGGCGTTTCCCTCTCGCTATGGCCGCCGAAACACTATTGATGTATCAAAGTGAACGTCGAGCGTTAGCTCGAATCAGTTCTCGACCGTACATCGAGAACCACATAGTGGACGCGAACAATCTTGGCCCCTCATAGCTGCCTTACAACGTTTATGAGAGTGGTGATTATCAAGTTATCGGCTTATTAGTACCGGTCAGCTCCATGGGTCTTTAGTCCCCACTTCCACATCCGGCCTATCAACCCAGTAGTCTAGCTGGGAGCCTCTCGCCCGAAGGCATGGAAATCTCATCTTGAGGCCGGCTTCCCGCTTAGATGCTTTCAGCGGTTATCCATCCCGAACGTAGCTAACCAGCGGTGCTCTTGGCAGAACAACTGGCACACCAGAGGTTCGTCCAACCCGGTCCTCTCGTACTAGGGTCAGATCCTCTCAAATTTCCTACGCGCGCAGCGGATAGGGACCGAACTGTCTCACGACGTTCTAAACCCAGCTCGCGTACCGCTTTAATGGGCGAACAGCCCAACCCTTGGGACCTACTCCAGCCCCAGGATGCGACGAGCCGACATCGAGGTGCCAAACCATGCCGTCGATATGGACTCTTGGGCAAGATCAGCCTGTTATCCCCGAGGTACCTTTTATCCGTTGAGCGACAGCGCTTCCACAAGCCACTGCCGGATCACTAGTCCCGACTTTCGTCCCTGCTCGACTTGTCAGTCTCACAGTCAAGCTCCCTTGTGCACTTACACTCGACACCTGATTGCCAACCAGGTTGAGGGAACCTTTGGGCGCCTCCGTTACTTTTTGGGAGGCAACCGCCCCAGTTAAACTACCCACCAGGCACTGTCCCTGAACCGGATTACGGTTCTAAGTTAGATATCCAGAGTGACCAGAGTGGTATTTCAACAATGACTCCACCGACACTGGCGTGCCGGCTTCAAAGTCTCCCACCTATCCTACACAAGCCACACCGAACACCAATACCAAGCTGTAGTAAAGGTCACGGGGTCTTTCCGTCCTGCTGCGCGTAACGAGCATCTTTACTCGTAGTGCAATTTCGCCGAGTTCGCGGTTGAGACAGCTGGGAAGTCGTTACGCCATTCGTGCAGGTCGGAACTTACCCGACAAGGAATTTCGCTACCTTAGGATGGTTATAGTTACCACCGCCGTTTACTGGGGCTTAAATTCTGAGCTTCGCCGAAGCTAACCCTTCCTCTTAACCTTCCAGCACCGGGCAGGCGTCAGTCCGTATACATCGTCTTGCGACTTGGCACGGACCTGTGTTTTTAGTAAACAGTCGCTTCCCACTGGTCTCTGCGGCCTTCAAACGCTCCCGGAGCAAGTCCGTTCACGCCTCAGGCCCCCCTTCTCCCGAAGTTACGGGGGCATTTTGCCGAGTTCCTTAACCACGATTCTCTCGATCTCCTTGGTATTCTCTACCTGACCACCTGAGTCGGTTTGGGGTACGGGCGGCTGGAACCTCGCGTCGATGCTTTTCTCGGCAGCATAGGATCACCCATTTCGTCAATGAAGACTACGCATCGTGCCTGGGCCTATGCGAGAGACGGATTTGCCTATCTCTCGGCTTACACACTTACACCGGGACAACCATCGCCCGGCTGGGCTACCTTCCTGCGTCACACCTGTTAATACGCTAGCCGCACCAGCATGGGGTCGAGCGTTAGGCCCGGACCTTCACCCCGAAGGGATCCGTGTCCAGGATTAGGACTCTTAGCACCACTGGATTAGCTTGGGCGGTTCTTCGCCGGTACGGGAATATCAACCCGTTGTCCATCGACTACGCCTGTCGGCCTCGCCTTAGGTCCCGACTTACCCAGGGCGGATTAGCCTGGCCCTGGAACCCTTGGTCTTTCGGAGGACGGGTTTCTCACCCGTCTTTCGCTACTCATGCCTGCATTCTCACTCGTGTGGCGTCCACGGCTGGTTTACACCGCCGCTTCACTCGCCACACGACGCTCTCCTACCCATCAACACGGCTGGACCACGAAAGCCTACCAATAATGTCAATGCCACAACTTCGGTGGCGTGCTTGAGCCCCGTTACATTGTCGGCGCGGAATCACTTGACCAGTGAGCTATTACGCACTCTTTCAAGGGTGGCTGCTTCTAAGCCAACCTCCTGGTTGTCTGTGCAACTCCACATCCTTTCCCACTTAGCACGCGCTTAGGGACCTTAGTTGGTGGTCTGGGTTGTTTCCCTCTCGACGATGAAGCTTATCCCCCACCGTCTCACTGCTGCGCTCTCACTTACCGGCATTCGGAGTTTGGCTGACGTCAGTAACCTTTTGGGGCCCATCGGCCATCCAGTAGCTCTACCTCCGGCAAGAAACACGCAACGCTGCACCTAAATGCATTTCGGAGAGAACCAGCTATCACGAAGTTTGATTGGCCTTTCACCCCTATCCACAGCTCATCCCCTCAGTTTTCAACCTAAGTGGGTTCGGTCCTCCACGACGTCTTACCGTCGCTTCAACCTGGCCATGGATAGATCACTTCGCTTCGGGTCTAGGACATGCGACTGAATCGCCCTATTCAGACTCGCTTTCGCTACGGCTACCCCTCACGGGTTAACCTCGCCACATATCGCTAACTCGCAGGCTCATTCTTCAAAAGGCACGCTGTCACCCCTACAAGGAGGCTCCAACGGTTTGTAAGCAAACGGTTTCAGGTACTATTTCACTCCCCTCCCGGGGTACTTTTCACCTTTCCCTCACGGTACTTGTCCGCTATCGGTCATCTGGGAGTATTTAGGCTTATCAGGTGGTCCTGACAGATTCACACGGGATTTCTCGGGCCCCGTGCTACTTGGGATACTCTTCGCGCCATTGGACCATTTCGGTTACGGGGCTGGCACCCTCTGTGGCTGGCCTTTCAATGCCATTCACCTATGATCCTTTGTAACGCTCGCTGTTCGGCAGAAGCAGCAGAAAAGTCCCACAACCCCGACCATGCAACGCCTGCCGGCTATCACACATGATCGGTTTAGCCTCTTCCGGTTTCGCTCGCCACTACTAACGGAATCGCTTTTGCTTTCTCTTCCTGTGGGTACTGAGATGTTTCACTTCCCCACGTTCCCTCTACCCGCCCTATATATTCAGGCGGGAGTCACTGGGTCACCCAAAGGGCCCAGCGGGGTTTCCCCATTCGGAAATCCTCGGATCAAAGTTCGTTTATCAACTCCCCGAGGCTTATCGCAGATTACTACGTCCTTCTTCGGCTCCAGATGCCAAGGCATCCACCGTTTGCTCTTAGAAACTTGAAATCACATGAGTTTGAATCGATCGGCGTCTCATCTGCCGAAGCAGACTTTGACGCAGATTGACCAATGATCTAATCAGTACTCGAAAATACTGTGATCATCTTTTGTGATCCGAACCCGAAGGTTCGAATCTAAGATGCTCGCGTCCACTGTGTAGTTCTCAAAGTACGGGCGGTACCCTTCCTGCCGGCCAGTCATGCCGACGAGAAAAGGTCCAGAGGTTCGGTTCTCATCCGATCGGATGAGGTCCGGTCCCTCAGGACCCAACAGCGTGCATGTGCGGGGCTTCCGAGTCCGAACCGTTCCTACCTGCAAGAGGTGTACTGAGTTCGAGCTGTTCAGCTCCGCACCAATGTCAATGTTCCACCCATGAGCTAACCGGCTGAGACGTTCGCTCAGATCCGGCGCCTGGACACCCGAGGGTGCCAGATGCTCCTTAGAAAGGAGGTGATCCAGCCGCACCTTCCGGTACGGCTACCTTGTTACGACTTAGTCCTAATCACCGATCCCACCTTCGACGGCTCCCTCCAAAAGGTTGGGCCACCGGCTTCGGGTGTTACCGACTTTCATGACTTGACGGGCGGTGTGTACAAGGCCCGGGAACGTATTCACCGCAGCGTTGCTGATCTGCGATTACTAGCGACTCCGACTTCATGAGGTCGAGTTGCAGACCTCAATCCGAACTGAGACCGGCTTTTTGGGATTCGCTCCACCTTACGGTATTGCAGCCCTTTGTACCGGCCATTGTAGCATGCGTGAAGCCCAAGACATAAGGGGCATGATGATTTGACGTCATCCCCACCTTCCTCCGAGTTGACCCCGGCAGTCTCCTATGAGTTCCCGCCATTACGCGCTGGCAACATAGAACGAGGGTTGCGCTCGTTGCGGGACTTAACCCAACATCTCACGACACGAGCTGACGACAACCATGCACCACCTGTTCACGAGTGTCCAAAGAGTTCCCTATTTCTAGGGCGTTCTCGTGTATGTCAAGCCTTGGTAAGGTTCTTCGCGTTGCATCGAATTAATCCGCATGCTCCGCCGCTTGTGCGGGCCCCCGTCAATTCCTTTGAGTTTTAGCCTTGCGGCCGTACTCCCCAGGCGGGGCGCTTAATGCGTTAGCTGCGACACGGAAACCGTGGAATGGTCCCCACATCTAGCGCCCAACGTTTACGGCGTGGACTACCAGGGTATCTAATCCTGTTCGCTCCCCACGCTTTCGCTCCTCAGCGTCAGTTACGGCCCAGAGAACTGCCTTCGCCATCGGTGTTCCTCCTGATATCTGCGCATTCCACCGCTACACCAGGAATTCCATTCTCCCCTACCGCACTCTAGTCTGCCCGTACCCACTGCAGGCCCGAGGTTGAGCCTCGGGTTTTCACAGCAGACGCGACAGACCGCCTACGAGCTCTTTACGCCCAATAATTCCGGACAACGCTCGCACCCTACGTATTACCGCGGCTGCTGGCACGTAGTTAGCCGGTGCTTTTTCTGCAGGTACCGTCACTTTCGCTTCTTCCCTACTAAAAGAGGTTTACAACCCGAAGGCCGTCATCCCTCACGCGGCGTTGCTGCATCAGGCTTGCGCCCATTGTGCAATATTCCCCACTGCTGCCTCCCGTAGGAGTCTGGGCCGTGTCTCAGTCCCAGTGTGGCCGGTCACCCTCTCAGGCCGGCTACCCGTCGTAGGCTTGGTGAGCCGTTACCTCACCAACTACCTGATAGGCCGCGAGTCCATCCTTGACCGAAGTTCTTTCCACGTACAGGAGATGCCTCCGTACGTCGTATCCGGTATTAGCTTCCGTTTCCGGAGGTTATCCCAGAGTCAAGGGCAGGTTACTCACGTGTTACTCACCCGTTCGCCACTAATCCCCTAGAGCAAGCTCCAGGTTCATCGTTCGACTTGCATGTGTTAAGCACGCCGCCAGCGTTCGTCCTGAGCCAGGATCAAACTCTCCGTAAATGTTTAGCTCCACAGTCGCAAGCGACTGGGAAACATAGTGCAAGCTTGGACAGGAAATGTGTCCGCGCACTGCGAGTTTGTCTTGACTAGTTTCGAATATCTACTGACATTCTGTTTCTAATCCAAAGGAATCTCGCATCGACCACTAGACTAGGTCTAGACAGTCAATGCCGAGGTTGTTTGGCATTTGACATTGTGCACGCTGTTGAGTTCTCAAGGATCGGACGCTCTCGCCTTTCAACCTTCCGGCTGTCTCTGCGAGGCAACTTCTCTACCTTACCACTCTCAGTCAGTTTGTCAAGTCGGCGTTTCGTGTTCCTCGTTGGCCCGATATGTGGTGGGCACAACCGATTCACACGACCCGGTCCGGTTAGACCTGCTCAGTGAGTGGGTGTTAATCCTAAGCGCAGCAAGCGAACTTATTCAAGTTCAGGTTTGCCGCTAGGCTTTGGATTCTGGTCCCGCTTGAGGCCGGGGAGCTCTTCCGCTCTCCCGCACCTTTGGGGTGACAAGTAAGTACTTTACGCAGGGCTCCGGAGCGGTGCAAATTCGGCCGCAGCCCGGGCGTGTCGCGCTTGACTTCCGCGGAATCACGCGGAACTTGCCCACCAGCGAGCCTGCTGGGCTGCTCCGCAACGCGAAGAACCCCTCGCGAGCCGGCGGCTCTCGAGGGGTTCTCCGTATGGGTGTTCTGACGACCGATCACAGACCCGAGTACGCGTGGAGTCCGTGGAAGAAGACGTTCACGATGCCGAAGTTGAACAGCACCGCGGCGAAACCGATGATCGCCAGCCACGCGGAGCGGGATCCGCGCCAGCCGCGCGTCGCCCGCGCGTGGATGTATCCGGCATAGATCACCCAGATGATGAAGGTCCACACCTCCTTGGTGTCCCATCCCCAGTACCGGCCCCATGCCTTCTCGGCCCAGATGGCTCCGGCGATCAGAGTGAAGGTCCACGCGATGAAGCCGACGATGTTGATCCGGTACGCGAGGTTCTCCAACGCGACCGAACTCGGAAGGGTCGACAGGAACCGGAACTGCTGCGGGCGGGACTCCGCCACCTGGCGCTCGCGCCGGTACTGCAGCAGCTGCAGTCCGGACAGTGCGAACCCGAGGGCGAAGAACGCCGTGCCCAGCACGGCCACGATGATGTGGATGACCAGCCAGTACGACTGGAGCGCCGGCTGGAGCGGAACCACCGGAACGTAGTACCGCAGGAGTGCGATGCCCTGCAGTACCAGGACCAACCCGAGTACGAAGGTTCCGACGTACTTGATCGGCCACCGCAGGTTGGCCACCAGGAACACCCCGATGATGACGAGCGTGCCCGTCATCGAGAACTCCCACATGTTGGCCCACGGGACGCGCGCCGCGGCGATCCCTCGGAGCACGACTGCGACGAGATGGAACGCGAACCCGACGATCGTCAGGGCGAACGCCCACTTCAGAGACGCACCACCGCCGGACCCGTTCATGACGTCGTCCTCGACGCGCGTGCTGATGCGCGACGACAGACGGCCGAGAGCGGAGGACGGCGGCGGCGGGGTGTCCGCAGGCGCGCCGCCGATGATCGTCCGCGCCGGCGCGCCGACCGGTGCGGCCACTTCGGCGCGACGCGCGACAGCGCTCGGGACGACGGCCGCCTCGACTGCGGTCGCCCGGGCGCCTCGTCGGGCGAGATCGAGCGCGAAGGCGATGAACGCCGCCGCATAGAGACCCATCGCCGCGTACAGGAACACGGTCGACAGTTGAGCCAGGGTTTCGGTCACGATGCCAGCCTAAGTCGTCGGAGGTCCGGTGAGGACCCGGGAATGCTGATCGGCGACGGCCGTCACCGCCGCGAGGAGGTTGGGGTCGTCGCCCCGGGCGAGACCGGCGTACTCGAGAGTGAGCGAGCCGTCGGCGTTCTCGATCGCCTTCACCCACAACCGCCGCCGGGGGACGAACAGCGAGGTCAGCAGCCCCAGCAGGATGAGCACGGCGAACAGCAGGACCCAGACCTGCGCGGGATCGTGGTGGACCTCCAGGGTCGCGAAGCGCTTGACGCCGTCGAGTGAGATCGTCCCGAGGCCGTTCGGCAGCTCGACCGTCTGCCCTGGCTTGAGCTCGAGCGCCTTGGCCTTCGTGGGCGGACCGGCCAGCTGCTCCAGGGTGTCGGTGTTGAGGCTGTAGACGGACTGGGGCACCCCGTCGTCGACGCCGAGATCGCCGGCGTACACGTTCAGGCTGAGCACCGGATCCCGCAGCCCGGGGAACTTGGAGGCGAGCGCGCCTTGTGCGGTCTGGCTCGCCGTCACGGTCGGATAGAAGAAGCCGATCATCCCGACCTGCTCCTTCAGCCCGTCCGGGATCTTCACGAACCCGAGGGACGTCAGGTTCGGATCCGCTTGCGGGATGAAGGGCACCGAGTCGCTGAACACGACCTTGCCCGCCGTGTCCTTGACCGTGATCGTCGGGGCGTAGCCGTTGCCGAGCAGGTACACGTTGGTCCCGCCGATCGCCAACGGGTCGTTGACCTTGATCACCGTGTTCGCTCGCGCATCCCCCGGCCCATTCGTCGTGACATGAGCTGTGTAGTCGAGCGGGGTGCCGATCGCATCCTGGTTCCTGGTCTCGTAGGCCACGTCGAGCTTGTTCACGGCGATCGAGAACGGGGCGAGCGAGGAGTCGCGGAAGAAGCGCCCGGGATTGAACGAGTTGTACGACGGGAGGCTGTTCACGAAGCTCTGCCCTTCGACCACGATCTTCTGGCCGGTGTACCCGAATCCGCCGCCGACGCCGATCGCGAGCAGCACGCCCAGCAGCGCGATATGGAACACGAGGTTGCCGCTCTCGCGCAGGTAGCCGCGCTCGGCCGAGACCGACGTCGACCGCGCATCCTGATACAGGGCGACGCGGTAGTGGTTCGCCTTCAGCACGTCCCGGGCGCTCACGATCGGGTCGACGCCGCGGCCGCGAAGGTCGGCGGGGAGGATCCGCGACTGGAAGCCGGCCATGCGCGACAGCCGGACGGGCGTCTTCGGCGGCTTCGCCCGCATCGCATCGAAGTGGTGCCTGGTGCGCGGGATGATGCACCCGATCAGCGACGCGAACAGCAGCAGGTAGATCGCCGAGAACCACACCGACGTGTAGACGTCGAAGAACTGCAGCTTGTCGAGAACCGGCGCGAGTGACGGGTTGTCGGTGAAGTACTTGGTGACACCGTTCGGGTCGGAACTGCGCTGCGGCACCAGCGATCCCGGGACGGCGGCGATCGCCAACAGCAGGAGCAGGAACAGCGCGGTGCGCATGCTCGTGAGCTGGCGCCAGAACCAGCGGAGCCACCCGAGCGGGCCCAGCTTCGGCTGGACGACGTCGGGATCCTCGCGCGGGGGCGCCGAGTCGATGTGGTCAGAGGGCCGGCTCAAAACCTTGGATCACCGCCAAGAACTGGGACATGAGCTCGCTCCACAGGCCGGTGACCATCAGGATGCCGATGACCACCAGCAGAACGCCGCCGATGATGTTGATCGCCCGGATGTGCCGCTTCAGGAAGGCCACCGAGCCGGCGACCCAGTCGAAGCCGAGCGCCACGAGGAGGAAGGGGATGCCGAGGCCGATGCAGTAGAACAGCCCGAGAAGCGCTCCGCGCCAGGGCGAGCCGCTGCCGACGCTCAGCGCGCTGATGGCTGCGAGCGTCGGGCCGATGCACGGCGTCCAGCCGAGGCCGAAGACGATGCCGAGCAGCGGCGCCCCGATCAGCCCGGTGGCCGGGCGCCACGACGGCTTGATGGTCCGCTGCAGGAACGAGAACTGCCCGATGAAGACGAGGCCCATCACGATGACGAGGGCTCCGAGGATGCGGACCACGACATCCTGCCAGCGCACCAGCCAGTAGCCCAGCGCACCGAACGCGGCTCCATAGGCGACGAACACGATGGCGAAGCCCAGGATGAACAGGGCCACCCCGGTGAGCAGCCGCGAGCGGTCGCGCTTCGCACCCGGGTCGCTGATGCCGCCGACGTAGGCGAGGTAACCCGGGACGAGCGGAAGGACGCACGGGGATGCGAACGAGACCAGTCCCGCCAGGAGTGCGATCGGCAGCGCGAACAGGAGCTGCCCGCTGAAGACGATCTGACCGACGCCGCCCACGTCAGTGCTCGGCCACGGCGTCGGAGATGAGGGAGTCGAGGATGCTCTTGTCCGGGATGGCGCCGAGGATGCGCGCGGCGACACGGCCCTGCTTGTCGACGACCAGGGTGGTCGGCGTGGCCTTCGGCGGCACCGTCTTGCTGAACGCCAGGAGCACCGAGCCGGTGTCGCGGTCGAGCACCGACGGGTAGGTCACTCCCTTGTCCTTCTCGAAGCTCGCCGCGGTCTGGGCCGAGTCGTAGAGGTTGACGCCCAGGAAGTCGACGCCCTGATCGGCGTACTTCTGGCTGAGCTCCTGCAGCGCGGGAGCCTCCACCCGGCAGGGCGGGCATCCGGCGTACCAGAAGTTGACCACCAGGACCTTGCCCGCGTACTGGCGGGAACTGACGGTGCTGCCGTCCTGCAGCGTCCCGGTGAAGGTGACGGCTTCCCCACGGTTGCCTGCCGCGTACTCGCTGACGGTGCCGTCGCCGGCGATGTAGTTCTGCCCGTTGCCGGACCGGTACTGCGTCGCGAGGCTGTCGTTCGCGGTGCATCCCGTCAGGGCGAGCGCTGTCGCAGCCGCGATGGCGACGACGGATGCGACGAGGCGAGAACGGACGCGGGACCGGATGCTCACACGGCCCCCACATCGGTGGCGGCGACCAGGAGGCTCGCGGCCGGCTCGACATACGAGACCTCGGTGAGGCGCTGCGACTCGGGGGTGTTGCCCAGACGCCCTGACGGTGCGGCCGCGGACGGCTCGCCCGTCTCGCTCGCAGTCTCCGGGGCGACCGCCGCCGCGAGCTCGAACGTGGTGATGCTCGACAGCACACAGCGGCGCTTGCGCGGATCGTGCGGGTAGCGCTCGCCCGCGACCGAGAGATGCGTGACCCAGATCGGGAGCTGGTGGCTGACCAGGACGACGTCGCCGGAGTCGACCGACTCGAACGCGTCGTGGACGGCGAGCAGCATGCGCCGCTCGATGCTCACGTAGGGTTCGCCCCAGCTCGGCCGCAGAGGATTGACGAGGTACGGCCAGTACGCGGGCTTCCGCACGGCGAGCTTCATCTTCGTGCCCTCGAACCGGTTCGTCGGCTCCATGATGCGCTCGTCGACGATCGGCTCGAGCCCGAAGGCGGCGGCGATCGGAGCGGCGGATTCGCGGGTCCGCTGAAGCGGGGAGACGCGCAGCGCCGTGATCGGCCGACCGCGCTCCGCGAGATCGTCCGCGGCGGCCTGCGCCATCCGGTGGCCGAGTTTGGAGAGGCCGAAGCCCGACAGCCTGCCATACAGGATGCCGTCGGGATTGAACACCTCGCCATGTCGGACGAGGTGGACCTGGCTCGCTACCACCGGTCCAGTCTACGGAGGGGTTCCCCTTGAATTCACTGAGCGCGGGATCGGTCAGCATGAGCGCACTTTCTCCACAGACAGCCGCCGGCAGAAGTTGTCCACAGATCGTCGCCTTCACGACCTCTCAGGGGGCATCCCTTTCTAACGTCGAGCCATGGCCGACGAGGAAGAAGAGGGTGAGGCACTTGCGAACATCCCCCATCACGACCGCCCGCGAGAACGCATGCGACGACTGGGCATCGGATCGCTCACCGATGACGAGGTCCTGGCGCTGGTGCTGGGATCGGGGCAGACGGGGCGCAGCGTGCTGGCGCTGGCGCGCTCCGTCCTCCGGCGCACCGGCGGGTTCCCCGGCCTGGCGACGATGGACTTCGCCCGCCTGGAGAATCTTCCGGGCGTCGGGCCGGCCACGGCGGGGCGGCTGGTCGCCATCACCGAGATCTGGCGGCGAGCCGGTGCATCCTCGGCGTGGACCAGGCTGGTCGACCAGAAGGCCGTCGCGGATGTCGTGCGGCCCGAGCTGCTTCACCGCGACAGCGAGCGCTTCGTGGTCGTCGTGGCCGACCGGGCTTCCCGGCCCATCGAACTCGTCCTCCTGCGGGACGGCGGAGTCGACGAGTCCGCCATCCAGCCCGCGGACGTGCTGCAGGCGGTCCTCACCCGCGGTGGACGGTCGTTCGCCGTGGCGCACAACCACCCGTCGGGCGTGCTCGACGCATCCGTCGCCGACCTCATGCTCACCCGGCGGCTGGATCAGTCCGCCGCGACGCTCGGGCTCCGCTTCCTCGGCCACGTGCTCGTGGCCGGCGACGCCTGGACATCGCTGCCCGCTGCAGGCTCCGCCGCTACGGGGTCAGGCGCGTCGGTCCGCGGAAGAGGTAGGTCGTCTCGCGCAGGTTCGAGAGGTGCAGCATGAGCATCAGCACCCGGGCGAGGCCCATGCCGAAGCCGCCGTGCGGCGGGATGCCGTACCGGAAGAACGCGAGGACGTCCTCGAGCTCCTCCACGGACAGACCCTTCTCGACCGCCTGCTTCTCGAGGATGTCGACGCGGTGCTCGCGCTGGGCGCCCGTGGAGATCTCGACGCCGTTGAAGATCAGGTCGTAGCTGCGCGTGATCGACGGGTCCTCGGGATGACGCATGTGGTAGTACGGGCGGATGCTCGCGGCATAGTCCGTGAGGAAGACGAACTCGTGGCCGTAGGTCTCCTTCACGTACGCGGAGATCTGGCGCTCGCCCTCCGGGTCCATGTCGTCGTCCTCGCGCTGCACTTCGTAGCCGCGCTCCGCGACGATGCGCTTCGCCTCCGCGAGAGGGATGCGCGGGAACGGCGTGGAGGGCACCGTGATCTCGACGCCGAACAGGCGCTCGATCTCCTCGCCGTGCTTCTCCTTCACCGCGGTGAAACCGGCGACGAGGAGCTCCTCGTGCACCTTCATGACGTCCTCGTGGCTGTCGATCCAGCTGATCTCGGTGTCGACGCTCGTGAACTCGGTCGCGTGACGGCTGGTGAAGCTGGGGTCGGCGCGGAACGCCGGGCCGATCTCGAACACCCGGCCGAAGCCTGCAGCCTGGGCCATCTGCTTGAAGATCTGCGGGCTCTGCGCCAGGTAGGCGGTCGTCTCGAAGTAGGGCAGCTCGAACAGCTCGGCGCGCGACTCGGAGGCGGAGGCCATGAGCTTGGGGGTGTGGATCTCGACGAAGCCGTTGTCGACCCAGTACTGGCGCAGCGCGTGCTCGAAGGTCGTCTGCACGCGGAAGATCAGGTTGTGACGCGGCTCGCGGAGATCGAGGAAGCGCCAGTCCATGCGCTTGTCGATGCCGCTGTCGGCGGCGATCGGGGTCTCCGGGATGGCGGTCGTCTCGACCTCGAGGGTCGAGAGCCGGATCTCGATGCCGCCGAGCTTGACGCGCTCGTCGTGCTTCAGCTCGCCCGTGGCGCGGACGAACGTGCCCTGGGACAGCGAAGAGATGGTGACCGCGGGCTCGTCCGCCACGACCACGCCGTCGTCACCGACCGTCCGCGGGTTGACCAGCTGCACGGCGCCGGACTCGTCGCGCAGGACGACGAACTGCACCTTCTTCTGGTCGCGGACGGTCTCGACCCATCCGGCGACGCTTACGGGGCCGTCGGGCAGGGCGGCGAGGTCTTTGATCAGAACGCGTGCGGTCACGAGCCCCAAGCCTACCGGTGCGGTCGGTGTGAGAATGGAGGGACCAGGCACGAAGGAGTAGCCCATGAGTTCCGACGACGTCGTCATCCTGTCCGCCGCCCGCACCCCGCTGGGGAAGATCAAGGGGACGCTCGCCTCGCTGACCGCCGTGCAGCTGGGGACGATCGCCGTCCAGCGCGCGCTGGAGCGGTCGGGCGTCGGTGCGGACGCGGTCGACACGGTGCTGTTCGGCCAGGTGCTCCAGGCGGGAGCCGGTCAGAACCCGGCACGTCAGACGGCCATCGGCGCGGGGATCGGCTGGGATGTGCCCGCCACGACCATCAACAAGGTGTGCCTGTCGGGCCTCGCCGCCGTGATCGACGCAGCCCGGCTCATCCGGACGGGCGAGGCGACGGTCGTCGTGGCCGGCGGCCAGGAGTCGATGACGAACGCGCCGCACATCCTGCCCGGGTCGCGGATGGGCTGGAACTACGGCTCCATCCAGGCGCTCGACTCGGCAGCGCACGACGGGCTGACGGACGCCTTCGACGGGGAGTCGATGGGCGCGTCCACGGAGAAGTACACGGAGAAGCTCGGCCTGCGGCGCGAGGCTCAGGACGAGTTCGCGGCGCGGTCACACCAGCGAGCCGGGGCGGCGGCGCAGAACGGGGTGTTCGCGGACGAGATCGCACCGGTGACGATCCCGCAGCGCAAGGGCGACCCGGTCATCATCAGCACCGACGAGGGGGTGCGACCCGACTCGACGCCCGAGACCCTGGCGGGTCTCCGCCCGAGCTTCGCAGCGAACGGCACGCTGACCGCAGGCAACTCCTCCCCGCTGAGCGACGGTGCGGCCGCACTGGTGCTGACCAGCCGGGAGAACGCGGAGCGGCTCGGGTTGGAATGGCTCGCCCTGGTGGGGGCGAGCGGTCAGGTCGCCGGACCAGACAACTCCCTCCACTCGCAGCCGTCGCGCGCGATCGACGCAGCGCTGCGGCGCGCCGGGTGGAGCGTCTCCGAACTCGACCTGATCGAGATCAACGAAGCGTTCGCCGCGGTGGCGCTGCAGTCCATGTCGGACCTCGGTCTGGACCCGGCCAAGGTGAACATCCACGGCGGGGCGATCGCACTCGGACACCCGATCGGCGCCTCCGGCGCCCGACTGGCGGGTCATGCGGCGCACGAGCTGGCACGACGCGGCGCGGGGCGGGCGGCGGTCGCGCTCTGCGGTGGGGGCGGTCAGGGCGAGGCCCTTCTGCTCTACCGCTGAATCGCGCCGCGGTCGCGGGGGCGGGGCCGGGCGCAGCCCGACCGCTCCCCCGGACCGCCGACGCGTCAGCGCTCGAGGTGGCGCTCGGTGGGTCCGGTGTACTGCGACAGCGGGCGGATCAGCGAGTTGGCGGCGTACTGCTCGAAGATGTGCGCGGTCCATCCGGTCACGCGAGCCGCGGCGAACAGCGGTGTGAACGTCTCCGTGTCGAAGCCCATCAGGTTGTAGGCCGGCCCGGACGGGTAGTCCAGGTTCGGCTTGATGTTCTTCCGCTCCGCCATGGCGGACTCGAGGGCGTCGTAGAGATCCAGCAGCTCCTGGCGGTCGTAGTGCTCCACCAGGGTCACGAGCGCCTCGCGCATGGTCGGCACGCGGGAGTCGCCGTTCTTGTAGACGCGGTGGCCGAAGCCCATGATCTTCCGCTTCTCGGCGAGCGCCGTGTCCAGCCACTCGGCCGCGCGATCGGCGGTGCCGATCTCGTCGAACGCGTGCATCACGGCCTCGTTCGCACCGCCGTGCAGCGGTCCCTTCAGGGCGCCGATGGCACCGGTGACGGCCGAGTACACGTCCGACAGGGTGGACGCGATCACGCGGGCGGTGAAAGTGGACGCGTTGAAGGAGTGCTCCGCGTACAGGATCAGCGAGACGCGGAAGGCGTCCACCACGACGTCGTCGGGCACCTCGCCGAACGTCAGCCAGAGGAAGTTGCGCGAATAGTCGAGGTCGTCACGCGGTTCGACCGGGTCCAGCCCGCGCTTGCGCCGCTGGATGTAGGCGACGATCGCGGGCAGCTGTGCCAGCAGGTACAGCGCACGACCCTCGTTGAGGTCCCGGTCGAGGATGCCGTCGGGCTGCTGGAGCGTCGCATCCAGCCCGCCCAGTTGGCTCACGGCCGTTCGGAGCGCGTCCATCGGGTGCGCCGATGCCGGGATGTCGTCCAGGGCGCGACGAGTGCGGTCGTCGAGGCGGCGCATCGAGCGCTCCAGCGATTCGAACGCCTCCAGTTCGTCATCCGTCGGCAGCTCGCCGTGCCACAGGAGGTACGCGACCTCTTCGAAGGAGCAGTGCCGTGCCAGCTCCTGCACCGGGTAGCCGCGATACAGCAGCGAGTTCGTCTCGGGGTTCACCGACGAGATGGTCGTCGTGTCGACGACGACGCCGGCGAGGCCCTTGTGGATCTCGGGGTCGGTCATGTGAGCTCCTTTGCTGGTGGCGGGGCCGCCGGCCCGGCGGATCGCCGCGGACGATGCCTAGCGGCGCACCTCGAAGTTGTACACCGAGGTGTCGAACGCGTTGTATCCCTCGTAGTCAATCAGGTCGTACAAATCCGCGCGATGCTGCATGCTGCCGAGCATCGGCTCCAGCGTCCCCTCGCTCAGGAGCTGGTCGAGGCCGCGTTCGGCCGCACCCATCGCGAGGCGGAGCAGGGAGACCGGCCAGATGACGATGTTCACACCGACGTCGCGCAGCTGGTCGACGGTGAACAGCTCGCTCTTGCCGAACTCGGTCATGTTCGCCAGCACCGGTACGTCCACGGCTTTGCGTACCGCCTCGAACTCCGAGAGGTCCGCCATGGCCTCGGGGAAGAGCGCATCAGCGCCCGCGTCGACGAGCGCCTTCGCGCGGTCGATCGCGGCTCCGAGGCCCTCGACCGCCCGGATGTCCGTGCGGGCCATGATGAGCAGGTTCGCGTCCCGGCGCGCATCGACGGCGGCGCGGATGCGCTTGAGCGCGGTGTCCTCGTCGACGACCTGCTTGCCGTCGAGGTGGCCGCAGCGCTTCGGGTTCACCTGGTCCTCGATGTGGAGTCCGGCGACGCCGGCGTCCTCGAGTGTCTGGACGGTCCGGGCCACGTTCATCGGCTCGCCGAAGCCGGTGTCCGCATCCACGAGGGCAGGCAGGTCGGTCATGCGGGCGATCTGCGCGGAACGTCCGGCCACCTCGGTCTGGGTGGTGAGGCCGATGTCGGGCAGCCCCAGCTCGGCGGAGAGCACGGCGCCGGAGATGTAGACGCCCTCGAAGCCCTTGCGCTCGATCAGGCGGGCGCTCAGCGGGTTGAAGGCGCCCGGCATGCGGATCAGCTCGCCGGAGGCGAGGCGGGCACGGAAGGCGGCGCGCTTCTCGTGAGCGGGAACAGAGGAGTACAGCATCTAGAACAGTCCCTTCGGCGCGGGCACCGAGGCGAGCACGCCCGTCCGCGCGGTGATGGTCAGACCGCCGAGCTCGGCGGCACTCAGCTCGGGAAGCCGCTGGGCGAGCGTCAGGAAGCGCTCCACCTCGGCGTCCTCGAGCACGCCCGTGGAAAGCGTGCGGAACTTCGCGATGTAGTCGTCGCGCGCGAACGGGCGGGCGCCGAGAGGGTGCGCGTCGGCGACGGCGATCTGGTCCTCGATGACGCGACCGTCCGCCAAGGTGATGACCACGCGACCGCCGAACGCCTTCTCGGCCGGGTCGGTGGAGTGGTACCGGCGGGTCCACTCCCCGTCCTCCGTGGTGGTGACCTTGCCCCACAGCTCGACGGTGTCGGGACGGGCCGCACGCGAGGGCAGGTAGGAGTCGACATGGTGCCACCCGCCGTCCTGCAGAGCGACGGTGAAGATGTACGGGATGCTGTGGTCCAGCGTCTCGCGCGAGGCCGTGGGGTCGTACTTCTGCGGATCGTTCGCGCCGGAGCCGATCACGTAGTGCGTGTGGTGAGACGTGTGGATGACGATGCTCTCCACGCGAGACGGGTCCGCCGCCTCCGGATGCTCGTGGTGCAGCTTGCGCGCGAGGTCGATCCACGCCTGGGCCTGGTACTCGGCCGAATGCTCCTTCGTATAGGAGTCGAGGATCGCGCGCTTGGGCTCGCCGCGGCCGGGAAGCGGGACGTCGTACGACGCGTCCGGCCCGTCGAGCATCCACGCGATGACGCCGTCCTCGCCCTCGTAGATCGGGGTAGGGCTGGTCTCGCCGCGGAGCGCGCGGTCGATGGCCTCGACGGCCATCTTCCCGGCGAAGGCAGGCGCGTGAGCCTTCCAGCTCGAGATCTCGCCCTTGCGGGACTGACGGGTGGCCGTCGTCGTGTGCAGCGCTTGACCGATCGCCTGGAAGATCGTCTCGGCCGGAAGGTGGAGGAGCGTCCCGATCCCCGCGGCTGCGGACGGCCCGAGGTGGGCGACATGGTCGATCTTGTGGCGGTGCAGGCTGATGGCCCGCGCGAGGTCGATCTGGATCTCGTAGCCGGTGGCGATGCCCCGGACCAGGTCGCGTCCGGTGAGTCCGTACGCCCGGGCCGCGTGCTGGGCGACGGCGACGATCGGCGGGATGTTGTCGCCGGGGTGCGAATACTCGGCGGCCAGGAAGGTGTCGTGGAAGTCGAGCTCCCGCACGGCGACGCCGTTCGCCCACGCGGCCCACTCGGGCGAGACCCTCGTGGTCGGCCACTCGCCGAACACCGTGGAGCCGTCCTGCGGGTGCTCCGCGGCCTCGGTCAGCTCCTCGAGCTGGCGCGACGGGATGGGGTGGGCCAGCGCCTGCGCCCGGGCGGACACAACCGGCCGGCGTGTCAGCGACGCGGCGGCGACCGCCGCGTTGTCGATCACGCGGTTGATCACCATGTCAGTGACGTCCGCATCCACCTCCACCGGGTCGGTCGCGACCTCCGCGATCTTCCACGCCAGCTGATCCTGGCGGGCGAGGTTCTCCTCGCTGCTGTGCACACGAACGTTGTGGAGCTTCACGTATCGAACCTACCTCCCCTACGCTCGGCTCATGGTTCCTGGCCCCGCTCTGCTGGCGTTCGCACTGGCGTCGCTCGCGCTGATCGTCATCCCGGGGCCGAGCGTGCTGTTCGTGATCGGGCGGGCCCTCGCCCTGGGCCGGGTCGGCGGCCTGCTCAGCGTGCTGGGCAACGCGCTCGGGATGCTGCCCTTGATCGTCGCCGTGGCGCTGGGCATCGGCGCGGTCGTGGCGCAGTCCGTCGTGCTGTTCGACGTGATCAAATTCGTCGGCGCCGGATACCTGGTCTACCTGGGCATCCAGGCCATCCGCCATCGCCGCCACACCGCGGTCACGCACGAGGCGACGCCGGTTCCGCGATCGCGCTGGCGGATCCTCGGCGAAGGATTCCTGGTCGGCGTGACGAACCCGAAGTCGCTCGTCTTCTTCGTGGCCGTGCTGCCGCAGTTCGTCGATCAGCAGGCGGGCGCGGTCCCCCTGCAGCTGTTCGAGCTGGGTGTGGTGTTCCTCGTGCTCGCGCTCGCCTCGGACAGCGTCTGGGCGCTCATCGCCGGGACGGCCCGCGAGTGGTTCGGTCGTTCGCCCAAGCGCGTCGAGCGTCTCGGGGCGACGGGTGGGGTGCTGATGATCGGGCTGGGCGGCGTCCTCGCCGTCACCGGAGTCAAGCACTGACCCACGGTCACGGCGAGGGCGGCGCGTCGGACGAGGCCGTCGACGGCGTGGCCGTCGCGGTCGGGATCAGATGTCGCCGGCGGTGGCCACCGGGGTGAGGACGGCGCGGGCGAGCGTGTGGAAGTGCACGTTGAAGCCCAGCACCGCCGGGGTCGACGCCGGGTCGAGGTCGAGTCGCTCGACGTCGAGGGCGTGGACGACGATGTTGTAGTGGTGGGTTCCCGTGCCCGGAGGCGGCCCCGCCCCGGTGAAGCTCTTGGCACCCAGCTCGTTGGACAGCATCGCGGCGCCCTGCGGCAGGCCGCCGCCGCCCTCGGCTCCGGCGCCCGTCGGGAGCTCGGTCACGGTCGCCGGGATGTTGTAGACGGCCCAGTGCCAGAAGCCTGAACCGGTCGGCGCGTCCGGGTCGTGGATCGTCACCGCGAAGCTCTTGGTCTCGGGAGGGAACCCGGTCCACGACAGCTGCGGCGAGATGTCGCCACCGCCGCCGCCGGCGCCCCACTGTTCGCGGGAGAGCGGGCGGCCCTCCGCGACGTCGTCGCTGGACACGGAGAAGGAGGGAACGGCGCCGAAGCGCTCGAGAGGATCTTCAGCCATGGCGCCAGGCTACGCCCGCGCCACAGGCTCCGCGGTCGGGGCCGGAGTGCGCTTGCGGAACCGGCGCGGCAGACCGGTGACACCCCACAGCGTCACACGCAGCATCGCCTCCACCACGATGCCGCCGCCCATCTTCGACGCGCCGCGCTCACGCTCCACGAACGTGATCGGGACCTCCACGATCGACAGCCCCGCATCGTACGCACGTCGCGTCATGTCGATTTGGAAGCAATAGCCCTGGCTCTCGGTCCGGTCGTACTGCAGGGCCCGGAGCGCCTCCGCGGTGAACGCGCGATACCCGCCGGTGACATCCTTCACGGGGAGCCCGAGAGCGATGCGCGAGTACGCGCTGCCGCCGCGGGAGATCGCCCGGCGACGCGCCGGCCAGTTGACCACCCCGCCACCCTCGACCCAGCGGGAGCCCAGCACGACATCCGCACCCGGACGGTCGACGCCGCGCAACGCCGCCAGCAGGCTGGGCAGTTGCTCCGGCTGGTGGGATCCGTCCGCATCCATCTCGACGATGGCGCCGAATCCGGCGTCCAGCCCCCAGGTCATCCCGGCGCGATAGGCCGCCCCCAGACCCTCCTTGCCCGACCGGTGCATCACGTGCACGTTCGCGTCGGTCGCGGCCAGCGCGTCCGCCAGCTCACCCGTGCCGTCCGGGGAGCCGTCGTCGACGACGAGGACCTCGGCCTCGGGCACCGACGCCCGCACACGTCCCACGATCGAGCCGATGTTCTCGCTCTCGTTGTAGGTGGGGATGATGACCAGGGTTCGCACGACCCGCCTTTCTGTCAGGGGCGCGCCCCACGGACCTCATCCACACTGTCCTAGGAGTCTGAACAGCAGGCGAACGACTCTTCCGGCGCTCACAGGCTCCACGATCCTACGATCCGGGCGCGACGGAAAGGCTCGCCTACGATGAACCGGTGGCTGTGCCGAAAGTGATCCTCTTCTACGTCTTCGCGCCGCTGCCCGACCCGGAGGCCGTCCGGCTGTGGCAGCGGACGCTGTGCGAAGCCCTCGGCCTGCGCGGCCGGATCCTGCTCTCCGCGCAGGGAATCAACGGAACGCTGGGCGGCGAGCTCGACGCGCTGAAGCGCTACCTGCGGGTCACCAAGGAGTACGGAGCCTTCCGCGCGCTCGACGTCAAATGGAGCGAGGGATCCGGCCTCGATGCGGACACCATGAGCCTCGACTTCCCCCGGCTGTCGGTGAAGGTCCGGGAGGAGATCGTCTCGTTCGGCGCCCCGGAGGAGCTCCGGGTCGACGAGAACGGCGTCATCGGAGGCGGAACCCGCCTCGCACCCTACGAACTGCACGAGCTCGTGGAGCGACGCGACGATGTCGTGTTCTTCGACGGCAGGAATCGGTTCGAAGCGAGCGTCGGCCGCTTCCGGGACGCGATCGTGCCCGAGGTCGACAACACCCGCGAGTTCGTCGAGGCGCTCGACAGCGGGGCGTACGACCACCTCAAGGAGCGGCCCGTCGTCACCTACTGCACCGGCGGCATCCGCTGCGAGGTGCTGTCGTCGCTGATGCGGTCGCGCGGGTTCCAGGAGGTGTACCAGCTCGACGGAGGCATCGCGCGCTACGGCGAGGCGTACGGCGACGACGGGCTGTGGGAGGGATCGCTCTACGTCTTCGACGGGCGCGGCTCGCTCACCTTCAGCGATCACGCCGCGGTCATCGGGGCCTGCGTGACCTGCGGAGCGGCCACGAGCCGGATGCGCAACTGCCCCGACCCCGCGTGCCGCGAACAGCTCGTGGTGTGCGAGACCTGCGACACCGCGGCCTGCGCACGGCACGCGGCCTGACGTCCGCTGCGTGACGGTACGCCGCCTGACGGTCCGGCGCTGATTCGTCCACATCGCGGACGGCGAACGCGTTCTCCACCGACTCCGGGAAATCTTGGCGCGCATCTTGCGTTGCGGCCATCATGAACAGCATGGATCCGGTCACCACCATCGTCTGGATCGTGTCGTTCGTTCTCGTCACGGTCACCGTCACGGGCCTTTCGCGCCGGGTGGGATGGTCCGCGCCGGTCGTGCTCGTGTTCGTCGGCGCAGCGGCGTCGTTCGTGCCCGGCGTTCCGACCGTGGCCCTGGAGCCCGAGGTGGTGCTGTTCGGGCTGCTCCCTCCCCTCCTCTTCGCCGCCGCGATCCAGACCTCCATCGTCGACGTCCGCGCCAGGCGCGACGGCATCCTGCTGCTCTCTGTCGGCCTAGTCGCGTTCACCGTCGTCGTGGTGGGGTTCACGACCTTCCTGGTTGTGCCCGCCATCACGCTCGCGGCGGCGTTCGCGTTCGGGGCGGTGGTCGCGCCGACGGACACGGTCGCGGTCCAGGCCGTGGCCGGCCGGGTCCGGCTGCCCCGACGGCTCGTCACCGTGCTCGAAGGCGAGAGCCTGCTCAACGACGCCACGGCGCTGGTCGCCCTGAACGCGAGCATCGCGGCGATCATCAGCGTCCTGAACCCGTGGGCCGTCGGCGGCGACTTCGTCCTCGCCGTCGTGGTGGGCGTGGGCGTCGGGCTCGCGGTGGGGCTGCTGCTCGCGATCATCCGGAAGCAGCTTCGGTCGCCGGTGCTCGACACCTCGCTCGCGCTGGTGACGCCGTATCTGGCGTTCATCCCCTCGCAGTTCCTGCACGGGTCGGGCATCCTCTCCGTGGTCGTCGCGGGGCTCTACCTGGGCTACCGCTCCCCGACGATCCAGACGGCCGAGGCGCGGATCGCGGAGACGATCAACTGGCGCACGGTGAGCTTCCTGCTCGAGAACGCGGTCTTCCTCTTCATCGGGCTGGAGCTGCGGTCGATCCTGTCGGCGGCGTTCACGTCGGGAATCACGGTGCCCGACACGATCCTCATCAGCGTCGTCGTGCTGCTCGCCATCTTCCTCGCGCGATTCCTCTGGATGATCGGCACCACGGCGCTGTACCGGTACGGTCCGCGACGCCTCCGCGAGCGCGGCTGGTCCTGGCCGACGGGGATCGCCGTGTCGTTCGCCGGGATCCGCGGCGTGGTCACGCTGGCGGCCGTCTTCCTGCTTCCGAAGGAGACGCCGCACCGCGAGTTCCTCCAGTTCCTGGCGTTCGTGGTCGTGGTCGGGACCCTGCTCCAGGGGCTGGCTCTGCCGTGGGTGATCCGCCGGCTCAAGCTGCCACCGCCCGATTTCGCGCAGGAGGCGAGCGAGATGCAGCGGCTGCTGGCGGAGGCGCAATCCGCCGGTCTGGAGCACCTGGAGTCGCAGGTGACCGGCGACGAGGACGAGCGGGTCATCGAGCGGCTGCGCATCAACGCGCTCTTCCTCTCGGATGCGCTCGAGAATCCGTCGCCGGATGAGGCCGCCGACCTGCCCCTCGAGTACCGGAGGCTCCGGCGCACCATGATCGTCGCCGAGCGTCAGGCCGTGCTCGAAGCCCGGGCGGAGGGGCGCTACCAGGAGCCGGCGGTGCGGTCGGTGCTGGCGTTCCTGGATGCGGAGGAGACGGCGCTCAAGGCGGGAGGGACGGACGGCAAGAAGTCGCTGATGTGAGCGGCTCGGTGCGGCACCAGCGGCTCGGTGCGGCACAGCGGCACCAGCGGCGCATCCTCAGCGGACCACGGTGTCGTCGCCGGGCGCATCCATCGCGGCAAGCGCGCCGGGCGTCGGGACGGCGGACGCACCGGGGACGCCGCGGCTGGGCCGCTGCCGGAGGTCGCGCGGGCGGCGCGCCCACAGTCGCGACCGCTTCGACGAGAGGGCGAGCACCACGAGGATGTCGAGCGCCAGCCCGAGGAGGTTGTTGTGCAGCGACACCTGCGGGCCGCCGTTGAAGAAGTCGATCGCGGACAGCACGATGATCAGGGTGCTGTACGACATGGCCGCGATGCGCGCCCAATTGCTGCCGAAGTAGATCAGCAAGGCGAGCAGGAAGTAGACCACCAGCCCGGCCGCGAACACCCCCATGGCGATGCCGAGCACGAGGCTCGCGGACTCCCGCTCGTCCGGGCTCACCGCCCCGGCGGCCAGCTCCGAGCCGACGAACTTCTGCCAGTCGAGGACGTTCAGCACGATGTATCCGACGCCCGCCAGGATGCGCAGCAGCATCAGCAGCACGCCCAGCGTCGTCGGCACCGGCCGGCGCTGCACCAGCGCGAGCCGGCGCGCATCCGCGTCGGCGGCGACGGAGACGCTCTCGGCGTCCACGACCACCCGGGTCAGGTCCACGACCGGCAGGTCGCCATCCGTCTCGATCGTGTCCCCGCCTCCGTTGCGCGCGTGATACCCGGTCGAGAAGTCCCGGATGACGTCCACGCCGACGCCGATCCCCGCATCCATCAGGGTCGCGACGATGTGGTCGCGTTCGATGTCCGTGTTCGCGTCGATCTTGTGGGTGATCTGGAGGGTGAAGAGCGAGAAGCCGACCGAGCGATCGAACGTCCCGGCGGCCAGCCAGTCGACGCGCCGGCCGCCCGGGAGCAGCCAGCCCTCCGGGCATCGCCAGAAGCGCACGTGGTGCCGCTTCGCCGGGTTGCCCTTCACCTCCTGCTGGTAGGCCACATCCTGCTGGCGCCCGAACAGGAACAGCGGGCTCACCGGCGCCTCGTCGTAGCTTCGGCGCAGCAGCGTCCCGGTGATGATGCGCCAGCTCGAGCGGGCGGTGATCTCGTCCGCTCGGGTCCACCCCGCCTGGCGCATCGCGTCGTCGAGCTGCGCCTCCGAGCCGAGGAACGCCAGGTTGATCGGGTCGCCGAGCAGTCCGTCACTGGTCCGCGCGCGACCGATGAAGTAGTCGGGCACGTAGATCTCGGTCAGGATGCGGTGCAGCCGCGGCAGCACCAGGTACGCGAGCACGACCCAGAACAGCACGAAGAACAGGATGAGGAACCAGCCCCACTCGAAGCTCTCCGTCAGCACCAGCCACGCGAGCCAGACCGCCGACAGGCCGCCGACCAGGAAGAACAGGTAGTCCAGGGTCGAGCTCCGCGAGGCGCGGCGGCGGGATGCCGAACGGCTCTTCGGCACCTCCTGCGGCTCCCCCGTGCGGGCCATGGCGCCATCCTAGAGCCCGCGATCGCCGCGACGTAGGGTGTGCCTATGACCAGCATCCAGGCGCGCGGCGCCGAACTCCGCCGACTGCACGAAGCACCCGAGCTCCTCCAAGTCGTGAACGTCTGGGACGCGATCAGCGCCCGCGTCATCGCCGACCTCCCCGACACCCGGGCGCTGGCGACGGCGAGCCACTCCATCGCGGCGACCCTCGGGTACGAGGACGGCGAGAACATCCCCCTCGACCTGATGCTCGACATGGTCGGCCGCATCGTGCAGGCCACCGACCTCCCCGTCAGCGCCGACCTCGAAGGCGGGTACGGCGACGCCGGCGAGACCATCCGGCGCGCCATCGGCGTCGGTGTCGTGGGCGCCAACCTCGAGGATCGGATGCGCCCCTTCGACGACGCCGTCGCCGAGGTGCGGGCCGCCATCAGGGCCGCGGAGGCCGAGGGCGTCCCCTTCGCGCTCAACGCCCGCACCGACGTGTTCGTCCGCAATGCCTTCCCCACCGACGACGAGAAGATCGAGGAGGCCGTGCGGCGCGGCCGCGCCTTCCTCGACGAGGGTGCGACCTGCGTGTTCGTCCCCGGCAAGCTCGACGAGCGGACGGTCGAGCGGCTCGTCGGCGGCCTGGGCGCGCAGAAGCTGAGCGTCATCGCGGTTCCCGGGTCGCTCGCCCCCGCCCGGCTGCAGGAACTCGGCGTCGCGCGCGTCTCGTACGGCCCGTGGACGCAGCGTGTCGCCCTCACGGCGCTGCGGAATTCGGCGCTCGAGCTGTACGCGGGCGGCGAGCTTCCCCTCGGGACCCAGCCGCTCAACTGACGCGCCCCGGCGGCCCTGCTGCCAACCCGGCACCGTTGACGCGTCCGGCACGGCCCGGTGACGCTGACGCCCGCGTCCCGCGCCACCTCCGGCGCGGCCCGGAAACGCAGACGCGCGCCGAGGCGCGCCCGGACCCCTTCGATCCCCCGGCGTAGGGTGAGGGCATGAGCGACTTCCGCGCCCTCGTGATCGAACAGCAGGTCGACGGCGGACGGATCACCGCCCACCGCGCGGAGGTGCGCCGGGTCGACGACGCGTTCCTCATGCCGGGCGATGTGACGATCGCCGTGGAGTTCTCCGACCTCAACTACAAGGACGGTCTCGCGATCGCCGGTCGTCCCGGCGTGGCACGCACCTCGCCGCTCATCCCGGGCATCGATGTGGTCGGGACCGTGCAGCAGTCGCGCGACCCGCGGTGGCATCCGGGCGACCGCGTGGTGCTGAACGGCGCCGGGCTGGGCGAGTCCCACCACGGTGGCCTCGCGGAGCGGGCGCGCGTCGACGGGTCCGCGCTGGTGCGCATCCCGGACGCCCTCACCTCGGAGCAGGCGGCGGCGATCGGGACGGCCGGGTTCACCGCGATGCTCGCCGTGCTGGCGCTGGAGCGGAACGGGATCGACCCGCAGGAGGTCGCCGAGAGCGGGAGCAGCATCCTGGTCACCGGAGCGGCCGGCGGCGTCGGATCCGTCGCGGTCGCCCTCCTCGCGAAACTGGGTTACCCGGTCACCGCGTCCACCGGCCGTGCGGATGAGGTGCGCGACTACCTGACGGACCTCGGCGCGACCACGATCATCGACCGCTCGGAGCTCGACGCGGCCGGCAAGCCGCTGCAGTCGCAGCGCTGGGCGGGTGCGGTCGACTCGGTCGGCAGCCAGACGCTCGCGACGGTGCTCGCGCAGACCCGCTACGGCGGAGTGGTGGCGGCGTGCGGACTCGCGCAGGGCCCGGACCTTCCGGCGACGGTGCTGCCGTTCATCCTGCGCGCGGTGACGCTCGTCGGGATCAACTCGGTGGAGGCGCCGGCCGCGCTGCGGGAGACCGCGTGGCGGCGCCTCGCCACCGACCTCGACGAGGAGTCCCTCGCCGCGATGACACGGTTCGTCGCGCTCGCGGACGCGATCCCGGCCGCGGAGGACATCCTCGCCGGCCGGCTCCGGGGACGCACCGTCGTCGACGTCCGCGGCTGAACCCGGAGGCGGGTGGACCCGTCGGTATGCTGACGCCATGATCGTCCTCGCCACCGTCGTGGTCACTCTCGCCGCCGCGCTGCACATCGTCATCTTCTTCATGGAGAGCGTCGCCTGGACCCGGCCGACCGTCTGGCGCCGGTTCGGGGTGGCGAGCCAGGCGGCGGCGGACACGGTGCGCCCGATGGCGTACAACCAGGGGTTCTACAACCTGTTCCTGGCGATCGGGGCGGTGGTCGGGCTCATCCTCTACGGCGTCGGGCAGCATGCGGCGGGACTGGCGCTCATCATCTTCACGACGGCCAGCATGATCGCGGCCGCGGTGGTGCTCGTCACCACGGGCCGCGGCTACCTGCGCCCGGCGCTCATCCAGGGCACCCTGCCGCTGCTCGGCCTGGTGCTGCTGCTCGTGGGGCTGGCGACCGGGCAGAGCTGAGCCGGGCAGAGCTGACCGGGCCCTGCTGACCCGGGCAGAGCTGACCACCGGCGGGCTGACCGGGCAGCGGCCCAGCGCTCGCGCCGGTTCAGCGCAACTCGGGCGCAACGGACTCCGGCCGGAGCCCCCGCCCGATCAGCCGCGAGCTCACCATCTGCACCACCGGCGTCGCCGCGGCGAGCGCCAGACGCAGCGGGGCCGGCAGCGGATGCGGGAGCAGGCGCACGCCCTCCGGACGCGAGATGAAGCGGTGCGCCGCGAGCTGGATGCGCTGCATGGCGGCGACCGGGGGCGTGCGCCGTCGCTGGATTCCCTCCAGCAGCCTCAGGTCCACCTCCCCGGCAGCATCCGCCGTGAGCGCCTCGCGCGCATCCGCCGCGGGACCCAGCTCGCGCAACGTCGCCGTCAGGGCGTTGGCCGTCGCCACCGCATCCTGGATCGCGTAGTTCACGCCGACGCCGAACGCGGGCGACATCGCGTGCGCCGCATCCCCGATGGCGAGGAAACCGCGCCGGAACCATCGCGGCAGGCGGTCGATCTGCACGCTCAGCAGCTTCACCTGGTCCCACTCGGTGATCGTCTCGAGCGACGCGCGCAGGTGAGGTGCCGCACCGGCGACCGCCTCCCGGAACGCCTCGAGCCCGGACTCCCGCAGGCCGTCGAACCCGCCCTTCGGGATGATGAGCCCCGCCTGCACGTAGTCCTGGCGCTCGATCGTGACCACCATGCCGCCGTCGCCGATGTAGGCCAGCGTGTGCGGTGAGGAGCCCTCGGGCTTCGGCAGGCGGAACCACAGCACGTCGATGGGGACGCCCGTCCGCCGCGGACGTAGGCCCGCCGCCGCGCGGAGCACCGAGTCCCGGCCGTCCGCCGCGACGACGAGCCGCGCCCGGATCTCGAGCGGACCGTCGGGCCCCTGCGCCAGCACGCCGCGGACCACGTCCCCCTCGCGGACGAGGTCCGTCGCCTCGGTCTCCATCAGCAACCGGAAGTTCGGGTGGCGGGCGGCGTCCTGGGCGAGGAAGGTCAGGAAGTCCCACTGCGGCGCGAGCACCAGGAAGTCGTCGGGGGCGCCCAGCCGGCCGAAGTCGATGGGGTGGAGGCGGTTCCCGTTCACGACCACATCGAGCGTCCGGATGCCCGTGTGCGGAAGCCCGAGGAAGGCATCGCGCAGCCCCAGCTCGCCCAGCACCCCGACGGTGGACGGATGGATGGTGTCGCCGCGGAAGTCGCGGAAGAAGTCGGCGTGCTTCTCCAGCACCACCACATCCACGCCGTTGCGGGCGAGGAGCAGGCCCAGCATCATCCCAGCCGGCCCGCCACCGGCGATCACGCACGTCGTTCGCACCGTCTCCATGATCGGCAGCGTATCCTCCCGCCATGGCCATCATCGCCAGCATTCTGATCGCAGCGGCGGCGATCGTCCATCTCGCGTTCTTCGCCATGGAGAGCGTGCTGTGGTCGTCGCCCGGCGTCTGGCGGCGTTTCGGCGTGGGCTCGCAGCGGGATGCGGACGCCGTGCGGCCGATGGCGTACAACCAGGGCTTCTACAACCTGTTCCTCGCCGGGGGCGCGGTCGTCGGGCTCGTGCTCTACTGGACGACGCTCCGTCAGGTCGGCTTCGGGCTGATCTTCTTCTGCGGCGTCTGCATGGTGCTGGCGTCGCTCGTGCTGCTCACGACGGACCGGCGGTTCTGGCGCGCCGCGCTGCTGCAGGGGGCGATCCCGCTGGCAGGCCTCATCCTGTTCGTGATCGCCGAGAACGCCTGACTGCGCCGAGAATCGGGGGCGCCGGAACCGGGCACGCCGGTCAGTCGATGACGCCGCCGTCGGTGGCCAGCTCGCTGCCGTCCACGCGCAGCGCCTCGACCAGGCGTGCGGCGTGCGGGGTCGAGACGATGATGCGCGAGTACTCCTCGCCGTCCAGGTCGATGACGACCGCGGCACGCTGCTTGCCTTTGATCAGCAGGAAGTCCTTGCCGCCGTGGAACTTCCACGTGCCGAGCGACAGGGTCAGCGGGACGGCCGCTCCGGGGGCGCGGATGCCGCGGATCCAGATCCACGGGTCTTCGGTGATGGCGACCGAGCGGATGCTGTCGCGCGGGACGACGACATCCTCACGCTTCACGGCCAGCACCTTCTCGGCCCGCGTGAGATGGATCTCCAGGCGGTCGGGGTGCACGTGCAGGTCGGCCATAGCTCTATCCTGCCAAGGCGCGGCCGCCCGCGCGTCATAGGAATCTCACAAAGCCATCACATTCGTCGGGGATCGACCCGTCCGCGGCCATGTATCCTTCTCGTCGTGGCAGCGCAGCGACGAACTCCGGGTTCGCAGACTTCACTTCGTGAAGCCAACCGAGCCCGCATCGTCGACGCCATCAAGAAGCACGGGGGCCTGACGCAGGTCGAGCTGGCCGGTGCGACGGGGCTCTCCCCGGCCACCGTGTCCAACATCGTCAAAGAGCTCTCGACCTCCGGCGTGCTGCACACCGCGCAGAGCATCCGCTCGGGCCGCCGGGCCCAGCACGTCACCCTCGCCCACGCTCTCGGGCTCGTGGTCGGCGTGCACTTCTCGACCCGGCACCTGCGCGTCGCGCTGGCCGACGTCGCCCACACCGTCGTGGCCGAGAACCACATGCCGCTGGCGCGCGACCACCGGGCCGACAACGAGCTCGACAAGGTGTCGCTGCTGCTCAACGACATGCTGGAGTCGGTGGATGCGTCCCGCAGCGACCTGCTGGCGATCGGCATCGCCGTGCCCGCCCCGATCGACCGGGCGACCGGCACCATCGCGCGCAGCGGGATCATGCGCGGCTGGGACGGCGTGGCCATCGCCGAGTCGATGGAGCGACGGATCAAACGCCCGGTCTTCATCGACAACTCCGCCAATCTCGGCGCGCTGGGCGAGTCCCGGTTCGGCGCCGGCCGGGGCAAGAGCAACACGATCACGCTCGACATCGGCGACGGGATCGGCGCGGGCCTGATCCTCAACGGGCAGGTGTTCCGCGGCAACCACGGCGTCGCCGGCGAGTTCGGCCACACCACCATCCGCGAGAACGGACCGCTCTGCCGCTGCGGCAACCGCGGATGCCTGGAGGCACTGGCGGGCGGCCCGGCCATCCTGGAGGAGCTCCGCGATCACCTCGGCAGTCTGAAGCTCGGCGACGTGGTGCTGCAGGCGATGGCCGGGGATGCGCGCTGCATCCGGGCGATCGCGGACGCCGGCCGGCACATCGGGGTGGCGACGGCGAACCTGTGCAACCTCCTCGACCCGGAGCGCGTGATCGTCGGGGGCGAACTGGCCCGGGCCGGCGAGCTCCTGCTGGGGCCGATGCGGCACTCCGTGGAGCGCTCGATCATCGTCAATCCGGACCTGATGCCGGACATCGTCCAGGGGCAGCTAGGGACCCGCGCGGCCGCCCTCGGAGCCGTCGCGTACGCGGTCGACTGCGTGTCGATCTCCTCCGACGGCGTCTCGTACTGAACGCGCTCCCACCGTGTCCCCCGAACCGGGCGCGAACCGTTACGGAATCGGTTGGCTTCAACTCTTGACGCCAAAAGCCGCCTCTGGGACACTCAACGCAGCCGCCAACGAAGGCGGTCCCGAATCGGAGGTTTTTCAATGAAGATCGCCACCAAGAGAGCGGTCATCGCGTCGGCCGCGATCCTGCTCACAGCCGTCACCCTCACAGCGTGTTCCAACGGTTCCGGAAACAGTTCGGGTGGAAGCACCAAGGACGCCGCCAACGCACAGATCGGCCTCCTCCTCCCCGACTCCGTCACGGCCCGCTACGAGGCCGCGGACAAGCCGTTCTTCGAGGCCAAGGTCAAAGAGCTCTGCTCCGGCTGCAAGGTCCTCTACGCGAACGCCGACGGCGACGCCAGCAAGCAGCAGCAGCAGGCGGAGTCGATGCTGACCCAGGGCGTCAAGGTCCTCGTGCTGGACCCGTTCGACGGCGAGGCGGCCGCCTCCATCGTCGGCGAGGCCAAGGCGAAGAACGTCCCGGTCATCTCCTACGACCGTCTCATCAACAGCCCGGACAGCAACTACTACATCTCGTTCGACAACGAGAAGGTCGGTCAGCTGCAGGGCCAGGCGCTCGTCGACAAGCTGAAGAAGGACGGCGTGCCGTCCGGTGCCGGCATCCTGATGGTCAACGGTTCGCCGACCGACAACAACGCGACGCTGTTCAAGAAGGGCGCGCACAGCGTCATCGACTCCAGCGGCTACAAGGTGCTCGCCGAGTTCGACACCCCCGGATGGGACCCGGCCAAGGCCCAGGACTGGGTGTCCGGCCAGGTGTCGCAGTTCAAGGACCAGATCAAGGGCGTCTACGCGGCGAACGACGGCACCGGTGGTGGCGCGATCGCGGCCATGAAGGCGGCCAACGTCAACCCGCTCCCGCCGGTGACCGGTCAGGACGCGGAGCTCGCGGGCATCCAGCGGATCCTCGCGGGTGACCAGTACATGACCGTGTACAAGGCCCTCAAGCCGGAGGCCGAGAAGGCGGCGGAGCTCGCCGTCGACCTGACCAAGGGCAACAAGCCGAAGGGCGACACCACGGTGAACACCGCGGGCGGCGCGGCGATCCAGTCGTTCCTGCTCACGCCGGTCTCGGTCACGACGGACAACATCCAGAGCACGGTGGTCAAGGACGAGTTCTACGGAGCCGACTCCGCCTCGAAGATCTGCACCGCCGACTACAAGGCCGACTGCGAGAAGTACGGCATCAAGTAACCCCGTAGGACGATCCCGGCCCGGGATGCCCCTCTCATTCGGAAGGGTGCATCCCGGGCCGGGTGGTTCCGATCTAGCCTGAGAACAGGAAGCATGCTGCGCACAGCTCGAAGGAGAACGCCGTGACCATGGAATCCGCCATCGTGGACGAGGAGCGGTCGACCCGCCGGCCCGTCCTCTCCCTCCGCGGGGTCTCGAAAGGGTTCGGCGCCGTCCAAGCGCTCACCGACATCCACCTCGACGTCTACGCCGGAGAGGTCGTCGCCCTGGTCGGCGACAACGGCGCCGGCAAGTCGACGCTCGTCAAGATCCTCGCCGGGGTGCACCCGCAGGATGCGGGGACGATCGAGTTCGACGGCCAGGAGGTCTCGATCCCGTCGCCCGCGGCATCCCGCGAGCTGGGCATCGCGACCGTGTTCCAGGACCTCGCCCTCTGCGACAACCTCGACGTGGTCTCGAACCTGTTCCTCGGGCGCGAGATCACGAAGGGCACCCTCGACGAGGAGGAGATGGAGAAGCGCTCGTGGAGCCTGCTCCGTCAGCTCTCCGCGCGCATCCCCTCGGTGCGCATCGCGGTCGCGTCCCTCTCGGGCGGGCAGCGGCAGACCGTCGCGATCGCCCGGTCGCTGATCGGCGACCCGCGCGTCGTCATCCTCGACGAGCCGACCGCCGCCCTCGGCGTCGCCCAGACCGCCGAGGTGCTCAACCTCATCGAGCGGCTGCGCGAGCGCGGCCTCGGCGTCATCCTGATCAGCCACAACATGGCCGACGTGCAGGCCGTCGCGGACCGCGTCGCGGTGCTGCGCCTCGGCCGCAACAACGGCGACTTCCGCGTACCGGAGGTCAGCTACGAGGACATCATCTCCGCCATCACCGGCGCGACGGACAACGTGGTCGTCCGCCGTGCCGAGCGCCTCATGGAGGCCGAAGAATCCGCAGAACGGAGCCCGGAAGCATGACGAAGGCAGGACAGACGACGGCGTCCTCCGCCGCCGAGACACCGGCCGAGATGGCGGCCGACCTCCAGGACGAGCGCCTCATCCGCGAGGAGGGCCTCGCCGGAGCGGTGCGCGCGTTCGGCCGGCGGGTGCGCGGCGGCGACCTCGGGTCGCTCCCGGTGGTCATCGGGCTGGCCGTGATCTGGGTCGTGTTCCAGATCCTCAACCCGAACTTCCTGAGCGCGAACAACCTGGTCAACCTGACGCTGCAGTGCGCGGCGATCGGCACGATCTCGATCGGCATCGTGCTGGTGCTGCTGCTCGGCCAGATCGACCTGTCGGTCGGCTCGGTCAGCGGTGTCGCCGCGGCCATCCTGGGCGTCGGCTTCACCCAGCTGCACTGGCCGCTGTGGCTCACGGTGATCCTGGCCATCCTGGCCGGCTCGGCGATCGGCCTGCTCTACGGGTTCCTGTTCACGCGGTTCGGCGTGCCGAGCTTCGTGATCACCCTGGCCGGACTGCTCGGGTTCCTCGGCCTGCAGCTGTGGATCCTCGGCGCGAACAGTTCGATCAACATCCCCTACGACTCGTGGATCGTGAAGTTCGCGCAGCAGTGGTTCCTCCCGCCGTGGGCGGCCTACGCGCTGGCCGTGATCGCCGCGGGCGGGATGTTCTTCTCCGACTTCCGCCGCAACGTGCGCCGCCGGAACGCCGGGCTCTCCGAGGGCTCGATGACGGTGGTCGCGGTGAAGGCCGTCCTGCTGCTCATCGGCCTCTGCATCAGCGTCTGGTACCTCTCGACGGACCGCGGGACCGGGGCGATGTTCCTGTTCTTCGTGATCCTCGTGATCGTGATGAACTTCCTGCTCACCCGCACCCGCTGGGGCCGCTCGGTCTTCGCGGTCGGCGGCTCGGTGGAGGCGGCCCGGCGCGCCGGTATCCGCGTCAACCGGGTGTTCATCAGCGTGTTCATCCTCTGCTCGACGTTCGCGGCGGTCGGCGGCCTGCTCGCCGCCGCGCGACTGGCGTCGGTCGGCGCCGGCTCGGGCGGCACGGACACCAACCTCAACGCGATCGCGGCAGCGGTCATCGGCGGCACGAGCCTGTTCGGCGGGCGCGGCTCGGCGTGGTCGGCGCTGCTCGGCATCCTGGTCATCCAGTCGATCTCGAACGGCCTGACACTGCTGAACCTGGACTCGTCGTACCGGTTCATGATCACCGGAGCGGTGCTGCTGCTCGCTGTCATCATCGACTCGCTGTCGCGGCGCTCTCGCGAGTCGCACGGCCAAGCCTAGGGACCGTCAGCCAGCGGTGGGTGACGCCTCGTGCGTCACGTTCCGGATGAAATGCACGTCATAAGTCGGAGGACGCTCACTCGAGCGTCCTCCGACTCATTTCATCCAAGGAGCGCCGCATGCGCACGCAGTACCATTTCGAAGCCGGGCCGGTCAGGAACGGCTTCTATTCCCGACTCACCCGTCTTCCCGCCGCGGTCTATGTCGCCCTCGGCACGGTGGGGGCGTTCGCTCTCGCATCCTTGACCATCGCAACGGGCACGCTGTCCGACACGCTGCTGAAGCCCCTGAAGGAGAGCAACCCCGAACTGGGCAGTCTGCTCGGCATGCTGGCGACCTTCGCTCTGTTCTGGGTCGTCTTCCTGGTCTGGGCGGTGCCCAACCGATTCCGCGCGAGCGGCATGAGTCGGCACCGGATCGGGATGTTCATCCCTGTCGGTCTGCTGCTCGGGGTGCTCATGTCGGCCGCGACGACGGGCATCAAGAGCCTGGTCTTCGGCTCGCGGTTCACCTTCGATCCCGGCCCGCTGGGCACGCCGATGTTCTGGCTGATGGGCCTGGCGCTGCTGCTCGCATTCTCCGTGCAGGGTGGGGCGGAGGAACTGATCTTCCGGAGCATGGTGCCCGCCTTCCTCGCCCGAAAGGCCAACGCGCTGACCATCGTCATCGTGATGTCGGTCGCCTTCTCTGCGGCGCACTTCGCCATCGCGGTCGAGCAGCCGCTGGTCTTCCTGTACACGTTCCTGCTCGGTGTCTTCTTCGGTCTGCTGGTCCTCGCCAGCAACTCGCTGTGGTTCGCGATCGCCGCGCACGGGGCCTTCAACTTCGGGAGCAGCTATCTGGTGCAGGTGTTCCCCCCTGCTCCGGGCGGCTTCGAGCTCGCTCCCTACCTCGGCCCGGCCCTGACCGGGCTCCTGGCCACGGTGGTGATGCTGGTCGTGCTCCAGAAGACGCGTCCGGGCTGGCACCGGGAGTCGCTCCGAACCCTCACGGACCCGTCCTCGCGCGACATGGCGCGCGAGGGGGCGCTGGCCTGATCCGGTCGTGACGGCCGGGCCGCTGCCCGGGCGGCCGCGGTCCCGCACCTGGGGCGGGCGTGGGAAAGTGGTGGGATGACCCGGACCACCACCTTCCGCGCCCGCCTCCTGCGTTCCGGCGCGGAGCCGCAGACGGTGACCGTGCGGTCGTCGTCGGACGCCCCGCCGCGCACGCTGCGGCGCGCCGCAGGCGGAGGCGGGACGCTCAACTTCGACGTCTACGCGCTGCTCGACGCGGACGGCTGGCCCGCCTCCGCCACGTACACCTACGTGGAGTCGCTCTCGCGCGAGCCCGCCGCCCCCGACGCGTAACCCCTCCCCCGATTCCTCTTTCGTCGAGGTGCACGTTGTTGCGGTCGACACGCCGTGGGAGTGCGCAACAAGGTGCACCTCGGCGAAGGGGGGACCCGGGTTAGAGCGTGGCGGCGGCCGCCGCGCGGGCGGCGGCGGGGGCGGCGTCCAGGATGCGGGCGACGGCCGCGTCGTCGTGTGCGGCCGTGACGAACCAGGCCTCGAAGACGCTCGGCGGGAGCGAGACGCCCTGGTCGAGCATCGCGTGGAAGAACGCCCGGTAGCGGTACGCCTCCTGCCGCTGGACCTCCGCGTAGGTGCGCGGCGCGTGCGGGTAGTCGCCGAAGACGAAGCTGAACAGGTTGCCCGCCCGCTGCACGCGGTGGGCGACGCCGGCGGCGCCGAGCGCGTCCGAGACGCCGCTGGACAGCGTCGCGGCCACCTCGTCGAGCCGCGCGTAGACCGCCGCGTCGGCGTTGGCGAGCGTGGCGAGACCCGCGGCGACCGCGACCGGGTTCCCGGACAGCGTGCCCGCCTGGTAGACCGGGCCGGCCGGCGCGAGGAAGTCCATGAGCTCCGCGCGTCCGCCGAGAGCCGCCAGCGGCATCCCGCCGCCGATGACCTTGCCGAACGTGACGAGGTCCGGGGTGTAGCCGCGGTCGAGACCCCAGTAGCCGGCCGGGCCGACCCGGAAGCCGGTGAGCACCTCGTCGAGGATGAGGAGGGCGCCGAACTCGTGGGCGAGGTCGGCGAGGGCCGCATTGAAGCCGTCCTCCGGAGCTACCACGCCCATGTTGGCGGCCGCGGCCTCGGTGATCACGGCGGCGATGTCGGGGCCCTGCGCCTCGAAGACCGCGCGGACCGCATCCAGGTCGTTGTAGGGCAGCACGATGGTCTGCGCGGCCGTCGCCTCCGTCACGCCGGCCGAGCCGGGGAGGGCGAGCGTCGCGAGGCCCGAGCCGGCCTCGGCGAGCAGGCTGTCCGAGTGCCCGTGGTAGTGGCCGGCGAACTTGATCAGCAGCGGGCGTCCCGTGAACCCGCGCGCCAGACGGATCGCGCTCATCGTCGCCTCGGTGCCGGTCGACACCAGCCGCAGCTTCTCGACGAACGGGACGCGCCCGATGACGGCCTCCGCCAGCTCTGTCTCGGCCGGCGTGGATGCGCCGAACGAGAGTCCGCGCGCCGCCGCCTGCTGCACCGCCTCCACGACCGCGGGATGCGCGTGGCCGAGGATGGCCGGACCCCACGACGCGACGAGGTCGACGTACTCGCGCCCCTCCGCGTCGGTGACGTACGGGCCGCGCGCCGACACCAGGAACCGCGGCGTCCCGCCGACGGATCCGTAGGCGCGGACCGGCGAGTTCACGCCGCCCGGGATGACGCGCTGCGCCCGCTCGAACTGCTGGAGGTTCACATCGGTCATCGCAGCCATCCCGCCACTTCGGTCGCCCAGTAGGTCATGATCGCGTCGGCGCCCGCACGCTTGGCGCCGATCAGGGTCTCGTGGATGATGCGGTCGCGGTCGATCCAGCCGTTGGCCGCCGCGGCCTCCACCATCGCGTACTCGCCGGACACCTGGTACGCCCACACCGGGACATCGCTGATGGCGGCGACATCGCTCAGCACGTCGAGGTAGCTCAGCGCCGGCTTCACCATGAGGATGTCCGCGCCCTCCTCGAGGTCGAGCCGCGCCTCGCGCAGGGCCTCGCGTCGGTTCGCCGGGTCCTGCTGGTACGCGCGGCGGTCGCCGGAGAGCTGGGAGTCGACGGCCTCGCGGAACGGCCCGTAGAAACCGGACGCGTACTTGGCCGCGTAGGCGAGGATCACCACGTCGGTGTGCCCGGCGTCGTCCAGGGCCTCGCGCACGGCGGCGACCTGGCCGTCCATCATCCCGCTCAGCCCGAGCAGCTGCGAGCCGGCCTCGGCCTGGGCGACGGCCATGTCGCGGTAGCGGAGGAGGGTGGCGTCGTTGTCGACGTGCCCGCGTTCGTCCAGGACGCCGCAGTGGCCGTGATCGGTGAACTCGTCGAGGCACAGGTCGGTCTGCACCACGAGCGCGTCGCCCACCTCGTCGGCCAGCACCCGGGTGGCGACGTTGAGGATGCCGTCCGGGTCGGTCGCCGCGGAGCCGACCGCGTCGCGGGTCTCCGGCACGCCGAAGAGCATCAGGCCGCCGACGCCGGCCTCCGCGGCCTCGTTCGCGACGCGCTTCAGCGAGTCGAGGCTGTGCTGCGAGACGCCGGGCATCGAGCCGATGGGGACGGGCTCGGTGGCGCTCTCGCGCACGAAGAGCGGAAGGATCAGCTCGGCGGGGTGGAGGCGGGTCTCCGCGGTCAGCCGGCGCATCGCCGGGGACTGCCGCAGCCGTCGGGGACGGATGACGGGATGCAGTTCACTCACTCACATCAGCCTACGCCCGCGTGGCTGAGCGGCTGCCGAACGGTCCGGGTAGCCGGTTCGGTGTCAGTACTCGTCGTCGGAGGTGTCGACCGCCCGGGAGAGCGCGACCTGCACGACGGCGTCGATGAGGGATGCGGCGGTGCGCTCGGCCGCGATGACGTCGACCCGCAGACCGAAGGCGCGGGCGTCGCGGGCCGTCTGCGGGCCGATCGCGGCGATCAGCGTCGACTCCGGCACCGGGCCCAGCTGCTGCTGCACCTGCTCGGCCACCGAGCCGCTGGTCACGAGGATCGCCTGGAACAGTCCGTCGCGGACCTCCGTGACCACGTTCTCCGGCACCGGGACGCCGACCGTGCGGTACGCGACGACCGACTCCACGTCGTGGCCGATCCGGCGGAGGCCTTCGGTGAGCAGCGGCTTGGCGATCTCGGACCGGAGCGTGAGGACGCGCAGCGGGAAGGCTCCCTGCGTGGCGGCCTCCCACTCCGCGAGCAGCCCGCGCGCCGAGTTGTCCTCGGACGGCACCAGGTCGACGTGGTAGCCGGCCGCGGCCAGGGCGGCCGCGGTCGTCTCGCCGACGGCGGCGACGCGGGTGCTCGGCGGCACCACCGCGCGCTGCGAGCTGAGGACGTCGACCGTGGTCGCGCTCGTGACGGTCATCCAGTCGAACTCGCCGTTCGCGAGCCGGGCGAGGGCGGCCTCCAGGGCCGGCGCGTCCGCCGTCGGCGCGAAGTTGATCATCGCGGCGACGACCGGGGAGGCGCCCTTCGACCGCAGGTCGGCGGCGACGGAGTCGCCCCACGGACCGCCGCGCGGCACGAGCACGCGCCAGCCGGCGAGCGGCTTCGGGGTGGGAGCCGTGTTCGTCATCGCGAGCTCCCCAGCGGCGCCAGGTCGGCGGCGCCCGCGCCGAGCAGCTCGGCGACGACGCGATCGCCGACGTCGTGGGCGGCCTCGACGAGGTGGGCGGCGCCGAGCGAGTCGGGCGTCGCGGCATGGGAGGCGGTCAGGTGCTCGGAGCCGTCGGGCCGGTACACGGTCGCGGTGAGGAAGAGGAGGCCGTCGTCGACGAGCGCGGTGGCGCCGATCGGGGCGGCGCATCCTGCCTCGAGTCCGGCGAGCACGATCCGCTCGGCGACGACCGAGGCGTGGCTCGTGACGTGGTCGACCGCCGAGAGGGCCCGGGCGATCGGGCCGCGGCCCTTCTCATCCCCGGCGCGCACTTCGAGGGCGAGGGCGCCCTGGCCGGGTGCGGTCGGCATGAGCGACAGCGAGAAGTAGTCGGTCACCGCGTCGAGGCGGCCCAGCCGGCTGAGACCGGCGGCGGCGAGCACCACCGCGTCCAGCTCACCGGACGCGACCATCCCGAGGCGGGTGTCGACGTTGCCGCGGAGGTCCACGATGTCGAGGTCCGGGCGCTGCGCCTTGAGCTGGGCGACGCGACGCGGAGATCCCGTGCCGACGCGTGCTCCCTCCGGGAGCGTCTCCAGCGTGAGGCCGTCCCGGGCGCACAGGGTGTCGCGCGCGTCCGCACGCTTCGGGATGGCGCCGATCACGAGCCCGGGAGCGGGCGCGGTCGGCAGGTCCTTGAGCGAGTGCACGACCAGGTCCACGTGCCCGGCGCTCAGCGCATCCCGCAACGCCGTCGCGAACACCCCGGTGCCGCCCAGCTGCGCCAGCGATTCCCGCGAGGTGTCGCCCTGCGTCGTCACCGTGACGAGCTCGACGTCGGCGCCCGTGGCACGGGCGATCGACTGGGCGACCGCGGTCGTCTGCGCGACCGCCAGGGCGCTGCCGCGCGTGCCGATGCGCAGCACGCCGTCGCGGCGCTCGGCCGCGCCGTCGACCCTCGTCACGGTCCCGGTCACGGCGCCAGTCCCGCAGCGGCCGGCTTGAAGCCGAGCCGGACGTTCTCGCAGCATCCCGGACGGCACACGTCGTACCAGGGGCCGAGCGCGGTGACGGCCGGGCGCTGGTCGGCCGGGACGGCGTCGCGCCGCTCCAGCACCAGGTCGACGAGGCCCTTCACGTAGGCGTGGTGGGTGCCGGGGGTCGGGACGCGGACGGCGACCAGGCCGTTCTCGTCGCTGGTCTCCATGGCCTCGTTGTCGAGGTCCCAGAGCACCTCCATGTGGTCGCTCACGAAGCCGAGCGGCACGATGACGACGGCCTTCACGCCCAGCGCGGGAAGCTCGGCGATCCGGTCGTTGATGTCGGGCTCCAGCCACGGCATCGACGGCGGGCCGGAGCGGGACTGGTAGACCAGATCCCACTCGACGGTGCCGCCGGTCGCGGCCTGCGTGACGACCTCGGCGACCGCGAGGTGCTGCGCGGCGTACGCGCCGCCCTCGCCGAAGCCGCGCGACGCGGGTCCGGACTTGGCCGCGTCGGTGGAGGGGATGGAGTGCGTCGAGTACAGGATGCGCACCTCGGTCGCGGGGTCGAGGCCCGGCAGCTTCTGCTGCAGCTCGTCGATCGCTGTGCGGACGCCCTCGATGAACGGCTCCACGAAGCCCGGGTGGTCGAAGAACTGGCGCACCTTGTCGATCTGGATGCGCCCCTCCAGGCCCGTCGACTCCAGCGCGGCCGCGAAGTCCTCGCGGTACTGGCGGCAGCTCGAGTAGGACGAGTAGGCGCTGGTCGCGATGGCGATGAGCTTGGTGAACCCGCGCTCGTCGGCCTCACGCAGGGCGTCCGCCAGGTACGGGTCCCAGTTGCGGTTGCCCCAGAGCACCGGCAGGTCGATGCCGCGCTCGGCGAGCTCCCCCTCCAGGGCCGCCTTCAGCTCGCGGTTCTGGTCGTTGATCGGGCTCACGCCGCCGAAGTGGCGGTAGTGGTGCGCGACCTCCTCCAGGCGCTCCTCCGGGATGCCGCGCCCGCGGGTGACGTTTCGGAGGAACGGGATGACGTCGTCCTGGCCCTCCGGGCCGCCGAATCCCGCGAGCAGGATGGCGTCGTAGGCGGTCGGCTCGGTGACGTGCTCCGGGCCGGATGCCGCCGCGGGGGTGGCGCCCAGCACCCGCTGGGTGGGCTGGGCGTCAGGGGTCTGCGCGTCGGTCACTGGAGGACCTCCACGACCTCGGCCGCCTCGATGCGGCGGCCGGTGAAGAACGGGACCTCTTCGCGCACGTGGCGGCGGGCCTCCGTGTAGCGGAGCTCGCGCATCATGTCGACGAGGTCGGTGAGCTCGTCGGCCTCCATCGGCAGGATCCACTCGTAGTCGCCGAGGGCGAACGAGGCGACCGTGTTGGCGAGCACCGAGCGGAACGCGGCGCCCTTCCTGCCGTGCTCGGCGAGCATCTTGCCGCGCTCCTCGTCGGGCAGCAGGTACCACTCATAGCTGCGCACGAAGGGGTAGACGCACAGCCAGTTGCGCGCCTCCTTGCTGCGGAGGAAGCCGGGGACGTGGGACTTGTTGAACTCGGCGTCGCGGTGCACGCCCATCGCGTTCCACGTCGGGAGCAGGCTCTTCAGGAGGCGCGTGCGGCGCAGCTGACGGAGTCCCCACTGCAGGGTCTCGGCCTCGGGACCGTGCAGCCAGATCATCAGATCGGCGTCGGCGCGGAGACCGGAGACGTCGTAGAGCCCGCGAGTGGTCACCCCCTGCAGCTCGATGTCGGCGATGACGCCTTCGAGCTCGTCGACGAAGGTCGGCACATCCGTGCCGTCGAGGTCGTCGGGGCGCGCCGGGTCACGGCGCAGCACGGCCCAGAGGGTGAAGCCGGTCGGGTTCTCGTCGGGGGTGTCGGGGGCGGACGACTCTGCCGGAACGGCAGCCGGGGTACTCATACCCACAGTCTCCCTCCGAAACCTGGGAAGGCCAAAAACGTGCCGGCGCTCACCGTCGGACGAGGACCACGATGCCCCAGACCGCGCCCGCCACCGCGACAGCGGCTCCGACCGCGAGCCCCGCGAGAGCGGCCGGGTTGTCCTTGCGGAGGCGCTGGATGCGCTCGCTCGCCCGCTTGGGCACGTTCAGCTTGTACTCGATCGCGTCCACGGTCGCGGCCAGCTCGGCGCGCGCCCGGTCGACGTCGCTGCGGTCAGTTGTCATACTTGCCCAGCCCCTTCAGCGCGTCCGCGTCCTCTTTGATGCTGTCGATGGTCTGCGACGGAGCAAGGCCGTCCATCTTCTTGAACGAGCGGATGCCGATGAGCGCGAGCACGACGGCGATCACAATCAGCGCGCCGAACACGATCAGCGCGGCCGCCCACGCGGGGAGCGCGACCGCGATCCCCAGGATGGCCGCGGCGATCAGCGCGCCGAGCGCGTAGAACGCGAGCAGCGCGGCACCGATGAGCAGCCCTATGCCGACCCCGGCATATTTGGCCTTCTCGGCGAACTCCGCCTTCAGATGGGCGAGCTCCGCCTTCAGCAGCCCGACGAGCTGTCGCGGCAGGTCGGAGACCAGCTGCCCCAGAGACTTCGTGCGCGCACTCTCGGGCCGTACCGGGTCGGTCATCGCGTCTCCCCTCGTCGCTTCCGTACAGTACTCCGTCAGGAGGCCGACGGGCCTGAGCCGTCTGCGGCCCGGATGGCCGCCTCGGCGGCCGGCGACGGGTAGGGGGCCCGCGCCTCGCGGCGGCGCTCGTTGGCGCGCACCACGAACTTCTTGATCGTCACGTAGACGGTCTCGGGGAACTCTCCCACCTTGTCGGCGACGAAGTCCTCGACCGAGTGCACCTGCTTCTGCACTCCCGGCGACTCCCAGACCTTCGCGGCCGCGGCCTTCAGCTGCTCGTAGCGTTGGCGACCGGCACGCGCGCCGAGCACGTAGCCCACCGCCGCTCCGGTGATGAAGAGGATCTTGCCGCGCATTCCGTCTCCCTATTCCGTGTCCGTCGGTCCGTGTTCCGTCCCGCCGTCGGCCTGCAAGGCCTCCGTCAGGGCTTTCCACCGTAGACCTCGTGCCCGCTCGGCCGTGCGGCGAGCATCCGGGATGACGGAGGCGAGGCCCGTTCCGGTCAGCCAGGACCCGGTGACCTCGAGACCCTCGACGCCGTCGACCTCGGAGCGGACGCGCTCGATGCGTTCCCGCTGCCCCACTGTCGCATACGGCAGGGCGTTCGTCCAGGGGGTGCGGGCGAATGCCCTAACGGCGGATTCCGCGAACGGAATATTGAGCAGCCGCGCCGCGTCGGCGATGGCGATCGCCCGGAGTTCGGCGTCCGACAGGGTCGACGTCCCGTCGGTGCGTCCGGCGCGGCCGTAGGAGAGGCGCACCACGTGGCGGCCGGGGCCGGCGGCCTCCGCGACCCAGGCCCACTTCGCGCTGGAGTGCGTCATGGCCTTGGCGCGGACGTCCGTGCCCGGAACGTCCGCCACGAGCACCCCCGTGCCGACCGGGCTTGTCGCGAGCCGGGCGTCGTCGATGACAAGGGTCACGAGCTCGACGCTCGACGCGGGGGGCCAGTCGAGCGCGCGCAGTGCGGCGAGCTCATCCCCGAGCCCGGCGAGCAGCTCCAGCGAGGCGTCGGCCGGTGAGGCGAGCACCACGGCGTCGGCCGGAAGCTGCGTGCCGTCGCGCAGGGTGAGGAGCCAGCGCGCGGGGCGCGCCTCGGCATCCTCGCTGACGTCTGCTGCCTCAGCCTCCGGCGCGACGCTCCACGGGCGGATGGAGGCGACCGGCGAGTCCGTCCTCACGATCCCGCCCCGCGCCTCGATGTCGGCGACGAGCGCCTCCGGCAGCCGCCACATCCCACCCCGGATGCCGCCGACCGCGCTTCCGGCCTTGGAGGCGGACCGCAGCTCACCGACCGCTCCCGAGAGCGAGCCGAGCCGGGTCAGCGCCGCATTCAGGCCGGGTGCGACCACGTCGATGTCGAGGTCGTCGGGCGATGCCGAGTACACGCCGGTCGCGACCGGGGCGACCAGCAGGTCGAGGACCTTCCGTCCCATCCGCTTGCGCACGAGGGTGCCGAGACTCCGCTCCTGCCCGATCTTGAGCACCGGCATGAGCCGGTCGAGGTACGCGCGGAACGCGCCGCCCCACCCGATCGCCGCCGCGACATCCGTCGCGAGCGGGGAACTCGGGATGCCGAGCAGTCCGGCCTTGGGAAGCGGGACGGAGCGCGAGCCGTGACGCACCCAGGCGCCAGACGGGTTCGGCTGGACAACGTCGTCGTCCAGGCCGAGGTCGTGCAGCAGCTCGGCGACGTGACCGCCGCGGGTGGCGAAGCTCTCCGCGCCCGCGTCCACGACCATCCCACCGAGGGACAGAGGTGCGACGCTGCCGCCGACCCGGCCCGACGCCTCCAGCAGCGCGACCTCGAACCCGGGACGTGCGCACTCGCGCGCGACCACCAGACCCGCCACTCCCCCGCCGACCACGACGATGCGCGTCGGCGGCGCCTCCACCACATGGCGGAGCTCCTCGCCGACCTCGTCCTCGGTCACCGGGCCGTCGCCCGGGAGATCGGGCACGTCGCTCATTCCGGGCGCCACCCGTGGACCAGCTCGACGACCCGGGTCAGCACGGCCGGGTCGGTCTCCGGCGGCACGCCGTGGCCGAGGTTGAGCACGTGCGACGGGGCCTCGCGTCCGCGGTCGAGCACGTCGCGGACGTGGGCCTCGAGCACCGGCCAGGGGGCGTCGAGCATCGCCGGGTCGACGTTGCCCTGCACCGGAACGACATGACCCAGCCGCCGGCTGGCCTCGTCGAGCGGGATGCGGTAGTCGACACCGACGGTGTCGGCCCCGGCCTCGTGCATCGCCTTCAGCAGCTCTCCGGTCCCGACGCCGAAGTGCACCAGCGGCACGTTCCGAACCTCGGCCTCGGCGACGCCGCCCTCCTCCGCAGCGGCGCCGGCCACCTCGTAGGTGAGGTCGCGCACGTGCGACAGGGCCCGCGCGGACGCAGGCGCGACATGCGTGACGTAGTCGTGCAACGACAGGGATCCGGCCCACGAGTCGAACAGCTGCGCCGCGCTGGCGCCGGCGAGCACCTGGGCGCGCAGGAAGGCGCCCGAGATGTCGGCCGTCCAGGCCATGAGCCGCGCCCACGCCTCCGGGTCGGCGTGCATGAGGGTACGAGCCCGGATGTGGTCCTTCGACGGACCACCCTCGACCAGGTACGCCGCCAGGGTGAACGGCGCTCCGGCGAAGCCGATGAGCGGCGTCTCGTCCAGCTCCGCGATGGTCAGCCGCACGGCCTCCTGGATGGGCGTGAAGACGTCGGCGCCGAGGGCGGCGGGGTCGACGGCGGTCAGCCGGTCGACGTCCTCCGCCGTGCGCACGGCCTGCGCGAAGACCGGGCCCTTGCCCGGCTGGATCTCCACGTCGACGCCTGCGAGCTTCAGCGGCACGACGATGTCGCTGAAGAAGATGCCCGCATCCACCCCGTGCCGGCGGACCGGCTGCAGCGTGATCTCGCTCGCCATCGCCGGATCGAGGCAGGCGTCGAGCATGCGGGTGCCGACCCGCAGCTCGCGGTACTCGGGGAGCGAACGCCCGGCCTGCCGCATGAACCAGACCGGGGTCACCTCCGGCCGGTCGCCCTGGTAGGCGCGGACGAGCGGGCTGTTCGGGGTGCGCCCGGAGGCGAGGGGATGCTCGGGTGGGAGGGAGGTCACCCCACGATTCTGCCAGGGTGGTGTCTGGGCGCGCGCTGGGCTAACCGCCGACTGGGCGCCGATTCGAGGTTGGCCGGACGCGAGCGTAGGCTTTCGTCGTGCTTCTGTGCTTCTCGTCGAGTCACCGGACGGCGGACTTCGACCTCCTGGAACGGCTCGAGCGTCACGCTCCGGCCATCACCGCCGCACTCTCGGAGCACAGCGACATCGTCTCGGGCTCGGTCGTGCTCGCGACCTGCAACCGGTTCGAGGCCTACCTCGAGATCGACGAGCCGCTGCCCGCGGCCCGCGCCGTCTCGACCGAAGCCGTGCTGGACGCGGTGAGCAGCGCCGCCGGCATCGACCCGGACACCCTGCGCGCGGCGAGCGCCGTCTACAGCGACCACGCGGTCGCCGAGCACCTCTTCGCCGTGACCAGCGGGCTCGAGTCCGTCGTGGTGGGCGAGGGCGAGATCGCCGGCCAGGTGCGTCGCGCCCTCGAGTCGGCGCGCGCCGCCGGATCGGTGACCAGCGAGCTCGAGCGGGTGTTCCAGGTGGCCTCGCGCACGTCCCGCGGCGTGAAGAACCGTACAGGGATCATGTCGGCCGGCCGCTCGATGGTTCGGCTCGCGCTCGACCTCGCCGAGAGCCGCGTCAGCGACTGGTCGCAGACCCGGGTGCTCCTCGTCGGGACCGGCAAGTACGCGGGCGCCAGCCTGGCCGCCCTCCGCGACCGCGGAGCGACCGACGTGCGGGTGTACTCCCCCTCCGGCCGTGCGCCGAAGTTCGCCCGCTCGCACGACATCCTCCCCGTCGCCTCCGACGGCCTGGTGGATGCGCTCGCCGAGAGCGACCTCGTCGTCACCTGCTCGGCGGTCACCGACTACGTGCTGACCCGATCCGTCCTGGCCGACGCGCTCACCCGTCCGGGAGCGCTGGAGCGCCGCCTGGTCATCGACTTAGGGCTCCCCCGCAACGTCGACCCGGCCGTCTCCGAACTGCTCGGCGTCGAACTCCTCGACCTCGAGACCATCACGCTGCACGCGCCGCTCAAGGAGCTGCAGGCCGCCGACGACGCACGCAGCATCGTGGACGCCGCGGCCGCCGAGTACCGCGCGCGGACCGCGGAGCAGGCTGTCACGCCCGCCCTCGTCGCGCTGCGGAAGCACGTGTTCGACGTGCTGGACGCCGAGATCGATCGGGCGCGCGGCCGCGGCGACGGCAGCGAGCAGACCGAGGCGGCCCTGCGCCACCTCGCCGGCGTGCTGCTGCACACTCCGTCCGTCCGCGCCCGGGAGCTCGCCCGCAACGGCGACGCGTCCGCGTTCGTGGACGGCGTGGCCGCCCTCTTCGGCGTCGACGTCGAGGCCGAAGCCGCCTCCCGCCCCCGACTCTCCGCCGTGGACGACGAGTCCGCAGCATCCTGAACCGACCGCGTAAGGAGCGACCGTGAGCGACGAAGCAACCACGACCGCCGTCGCGCCGCATGGCGCCACCGGCCTCCCGTATGCCGCCGAGCAGCTCCGCACCGAGCGGCTGCTGCTCCGGCCGCTCAACACGGGCGACCTGGAGGACGTGCACGCCTACCAGAAGCTCAAGGACGTCGTCCGCTACCTCTACTGGGAGGTGCACGACCACGACGAGTCGGCCGAGCACCTACGCAAGCGCATCGCGATGAACCGCCTCGCGGAGAACGGCGACGGCATCGTCTTCGCGGTCGAGCTGGCGGACCCGGACGGCGGCGTGGGCCGCGTGATCGGCGACATCAGCCTGTTCCTCAAGAACGCGACCTGGGGCAAGTTCGAGATGGGCTGGGTCTTCCACCCCGCCGTGCACGGCCGTGGCTACGCGACCGAGGCCGCGCAGCGCGTGCTCGAGCTGTGCTTCGACACCCTCGGCGCCCACCGCGTGTTCGCGCAGCTCGACGCCCGCAACGACGCCTCCGCGCGTCTCTGCGAGCGCCTCGGGATGCGCCAGGAGGCCCTGCTGCGCGAGACGGAGATCTTCAAGGGCGAGTGGTCGGACACCGCGGTGTACGCGATCCTGGAGCAGGAGTTCCGCGCCGGCTCGTGACCCGGCGGCGGGCCGGGGCGCATCCTCAGTAGGATGGACGGGTCCCACCACCCGCATCGCACAGGGGAGCACCATGGCCGCACCGTCGAGACTGGATTCCGTCATCACGCTGGCGCAGCACCGCGGATTCGTGTTCCCCTCCGGCGAGATCTACGGCGGCACCCGCTCGGCGTGGGACTACGGCCCCCTCGGCGTGGAGCTGAAGGAGAACATCAAGCGCGAGTGGTGGAACGCCTTCGTGCGCGGCCGCGGCGACATGGTGGGCCTCGACTCGGCCATCATCCTGCCGACCGCCGTGTGGGAGGCCTCCGGCCACGTCCAGGTGTTCAGCGACCCGCTGACCGAGTCGCTGATCACGCACAAGCGCTACCGCGCCGACCACCTGTTCGAGGCGTACGAGGCCGAGCACGGCCACCCGCCGGCGAACGGCCTCGACGACATCCCCGACCCGGACCACCCGGACAAGGTGGGCCAGTGGACGCCGATCCGGCAGTTCTCCGGCCTGATGAAGACCTACCTCGGCGTCGTCGACGACGAGTCCGGCCTGCACTACATGCGCCCCGAGACGGCGCAGGGCATCTTCACCGACTTCGCGTCGGTGCTGCAGACCTCGCGCAAGAAGCCGCCGTTCGGCATCGGCCAGATCGGCAAGGCGTTCCGCAACGAGATCACGCCCGGCAACTTCATCTTCCGCACCCGCGAGTTCGAGCAGATGGAGATCGAGTACTTCGTCGAGCCCGGCACCGACGAGCAGTGGTTCGACACCTGGATCGACCTCGCCTGGGACTGGTTCACCGAGCTCGGCATCAAGCCGGAGAACATCCGCCGGTTCGAGCACCCGAAGGACTCGCTGGCGCACTACTCGAAGCGCACCATCGACATCGAGTACCGGTTCGACTTCGTCGGCAGCGAGTGGGGCGAGCTCATGGGCGTCGCGAACCGCACCGACTTCGACCTGAAGACCCACATCGAGCACTCCGGCAAAGACCTGAGCTACTTCGACCAGAACAAGAACGAGCGCTACGTGCCGTTCGTGATCGAGCCGTCCTTCGGCCTGACGCGCGCGCTGATGGCGTTCCTGGTCGACGCCTACGACGAGGAGCAGGTGCCCAACGCCAAGGGCGGCACCGACAAGCGCACCGTGCTGCGCCTCGACCCGCGCCTCGCGCCGGTGAAGGTCGCCGTGCTGCCGCTGTCGCGCAACGAGGCGCTGTCGCCGCTCGCCCGCGGCCTGGCCGACCGGCTGCGCAAGCGCCGCAACGTCGACTTCGACGACTCGGGCGCGATCGGCCGCCGCTACCGCCGTCAGGACGAGATCGGTACGCCGCTCGCGGTGACCGTCGACTTCGACTCGCTCGAGGACGACGCCGTGACCGTGCGCGACCGGGACTCGATGCAGCAGGAGCGCATCCCGCTGGAAGGCCTCGACCGTTACCTCGGCGAGCGGCTGCGCGAGTTCTGACCGGCCCGTCCCCCGCGCGGTGCGCGACGCATGCTCTAGCCTGACCTCGGACTGAGCCCACCGCGACGGAGGCCCGAATGAGCACCGGAGAGACCGCCCGCCGACCCGGCGTCGGCAGCGCGCTCGCCCGCTACGCGCGGGTGGCCCCCGCGAGCATCGCCCTGGCCGTCGTCGTCCTCGCGACCTCGATCGCCACCGGCACGCTGTGGAGCGTCGCGGCTGTCGGCCGGCCGGCCACCGTCTGGGCGGCCGGGGTTACGACCACCCTGCAGGCTGGCTCCTGGTGGACGCCGGTCACGGCGCTGTTCGTACCCGAGGACCCGCTGCAGCTCGTCGCCACGGTGCTCCTGTCCCTGACCGTGCTTGCCGCGGCCGAACGGCTGCTCGGCACGGCTCGCACGGTGTTCGCCTTCCTGGTGACGGGCGTCCTCGCCGTCGTCCTCGGGGTGCTGCTGCAGGCGGGTGCGGCGAGCATCGGCGAGCTCTGGGCGAAGGCCACCGAGTTCGACGTCACGCTGGACCCGACCATCGGGATCGTCGGCGCGCTCATCACGGCGAGCGCCTTCGCCGCCTCGCTCTGGCGCCGCAGGATCCGGCTCCTCACCTTCTCGGTCGTCCTGGTCTTCGTGCTCTACAACGGCGACCAGAACAACGTCTACCGGCTCATCGCGGCGTTGCTCGGGCTGGCGCTCGGCGTGATCCTGCGACGCGGGAGCATCCGGCGCCTCCACCGCAGCTCGCACCAGGAGACGCGCACGCTCGTCGCGGGAATCGTCGCCATCACGGCGTTCGGACCCCTGCTGGCCCTGCTCCCGCCCGGCGGCTTCGGACCGCTGTCGTTCGTGGCCGCCCTGTTCCAGCAGCCCGCGGTGGATGTCGCACAGGTGCTCTCGCGCTGCGACACCTCGTACTCGAGCAACTGCCGCGCCGAGCTGCTGCTCGTGTCGGTCCAGGGCCCCGGCGCGCTGCTCCTCTCGGTGCTCCCGCTCGCCCTCCTGCTGCTCACCGCGATCGGCCTGCGGCGTGGGCGCCGCTTCGCCCTCGTGCTCGGCATCGTCGTCAACGCCGCGATGCTGGTGCTGCCGTTCACCGCCCTGGGCGACATCACGGTGGTCGCTGACGACGTCAGCGCTCTCGGTCCCGCGCTCGAGGTGCTGCTCTGGCTGCTCGCGGCGATCCTGGTGCCGGTGGCATCGATCGCCCTGCTGATCGCCACACGACGGCAGTTCCAGCTGCGCTCCCCGCGCGACGCGTTCGTCCGCTTCGGCATCGTCGTCGTCTGCACCTTCGGCCTGCTCGCCCTCGCGTACCTGGTCGCCGCGCTGTCGTCGCTGACCGAGTTCGTGCCGGACGCGACGGTGGCCGACGTGTTCGCCTCCACGCTGCGCCGGTTCGTGCCCGCCGGGTTCCTCTCCGCGCTCGGCACCCCGATCATCCCGACCGCGCCGGTCGTCTGGCTGCTGTACCAGTGGGTGGGGCCCGCCTTCTGGACCGTGTTCGTGTTCGCCACGCTGCGGCTGTACCGCGCATCCTTCACCGGCCGGACGGTCGCCGACGAGGAGCACTTCCGCGCGCTGCTGCGCGAGGGCGGGGGCGGCACGCTCGGGTTCATGGGCACGTGGCCGGGCAACGTGTACTGGTTCAGCGCCGACGGGGAGGCCGCGGTCGCCTACCGCGTGATCAACGGGATCGCGATCACCCTCTCGGACCCCGTCTGCCCGCCGGGACGCGCACAGCGCACCATCTCGGAGTTCGTGCAGTTCTGCGACGTGAACAGCTGGGTGCCGGTGTTCTACAGCATCCACGGCGAGTACCTGCCGGTGTTCGAGGCCCTCGGCTGGCCGACGATGTCGGTCGGCGAGGAGACGCTGATGCACCCGCAGACCTTCGACCTGGTGGGCAAGCCGTGGCAGAAGGTCCGGCAGGCGCACAACCGCGGCATCAAGGCGCGCATCTCGACGCTCTGGACCCGGTGGGACGACCTGTCGCCGCTCATCCAGACCCAGATCACGGCGGTCAGCGAGCAGTGGGTCTCCGAGAAGGAGCTGCCGGAGATGGGCTTCACTCTCGGCGGCATCGCGGAGCTCAAGGACCCGGACGTGCGGCTGTATCTCGCCTTCGACCCGGACGGCGGGCTGCAGGCGGTGACCAGCTGGCTGCCGAGCTGGCGCGACGGACGGATCGTCGGCTGGACGATCGACTTCATGCGCCGGGCCGACGGGTCCATGTCCGGGATCATGGAGTTCGTGATCGCCTCGGCCGCGCAGCGGATGCGCGACGAGGGTGTCGAGGTGCTCAGCCTGTCGGGCGCGCCGCTCGCCACGAAGCCGGACGCGGACCTCGCGGCCGCCGGCGAGGGCGAGGGAGAGGGAGACGGCGACGGGCCGACGGCGATGGACCGCGTCCTCGCCTTCCTGGCCCGCACCCTGGAGCCGGCCTACGGCTTCGCATCGCTGTTCTCGTTCAAGAGCAAGTTCAACCCGACCTACGAGACGCTGTACCTCGCGTACCCCGACCCGCTGGCGCTGCCGGCGATCGGGAACGCGATCAGCCGGGCCTACCTGCCCGACGCGAACGCGCGCGAGTACGTCGCCCTGGCGCGCACGCTGGTGCGCTGACGTCGCGTCCTAAACCGCCTCGCGCTCCTCATGGCGTCGCCGGATGCGCCGTGCGATGAGCAGCCGCGCCAGTCCGCTGCCGAGCACGAACAGCAGCTCGAACAGCAGGAGCAGCCCGCCCCGCGCGGCGGCCGGCCACGGAAGCACCTGGGCGAGCCAGGTGGCCCCGTTGAAAAGTCCGTGCGCGGTCGCCACCGCGAGATAGGCCAGCACGACGCTCCACGTCAGCCGGAAGCGGCCGCCGCGCGCCGCGGCGAACACGGCGGCGCCGAGCAGGGCGGAGAACACGGGATGCAGGAACGGCCCGGTCAGCTCCCGGCCGATGACCGTGGCCAGGAACATCCCGAAGCCGGACCCGTTCTCCTGACCGCGCGCGAACGCCTCCTGCAGGTAGACGAGGTTCTCGATCACGCTGAAGCCCAGGCCGACGGCACCGCCGACGAAGAGGCCGATCCGCGCATCCTTCACCGGCAGCTTCAGCGCGAGCACGACGACGGCGGCCATCTTGACCAGCTCTTCGACCACCCCGGCGAGCACCAGCGCGAGCCCGCTCGGGTGCGAGGCGGTGCCGCCGCTGAGCACGTCGATCAGGCTGTTGATCGGGGCCGCCACCAGCGTGGCGGCCAGGCCGCCGACGCCCGCGATGATGACCAGCCGGGATGCGGTCAGCCCGTCCTCGCGCCGCAGCCGGTACGCCATCGTGTACAGGATGGCCGCCCCCACGGTCGCCGCCCCCGTCATCAGCAGGTAGGGCGAGAGCACAACGGGCCCGTCGTCCGCCGCGTGCGGCGCGATCGCCGAGAGCAGCAGGCTGAAGCCGAAGAGCCACGCCCAGATGAACGCACTCGCGCCGACGATGATCCACCCGCCGAAGCGGCCGATCCACTTGCGCGGCTGCCGGGGACGCTGCCGCACCGGCGCCTGCTGCAGCGGAGCGGTGTACGCGGTCCAGCCGGCGCCGCTCCACCACCGCAGGAACCGCGCGTCGTACGGGTCGCCGTACCAGCCGGCCGGCGGCAGCGCGGTGTTCTGCGGGTCGTACCCGGTGGGCTGGTTCTGCGAGGGAGCGACGGTCACCGAGCCAGCATACGAACGGAAGCCATGCGGCACCTGACCCCGTCCGGGTCGCACGGCGAGCCTCCGCACCCGACCCGGCAGGCGCCTGACATGCTGGACCTCAGGCACCAGAAGGATCACCATGCGCTTCACCACACCCGGCCGGAAAGCGGCCGTCATCGCGGTGCTCGTCGCGATCAGCCTCCTGCTGACCCTGCTCTTTGACGCTCTGCACTCGCAGGCCGGCTCGATCATCCTGACCGTGCTCCAGGTGATCGCCTGGTACCTGGTGACGCGGCTGTTCCGCGGGCCCGGGGAGCCGGTGCGCGCCGCCCGGCCGTGGTGGCGCATGACCAGCCGGCCGCTCCTGAGCGGCGTGCTCGCGGTGATCTACGGCCTGCTCGCCGTCGTGAACATCGGGTTCTCGTTCGCCGGTTTCGGCAGCCTCTCCGGCACGGTCTCCATCCTCGCCGAGCTCGTCCTGGCCGCGCTGTTCGCCGTGTCCTTCCGGCGGCTGTCGTCGCTGGCCCGCGCGACGGCCTGACCCGTAGGCTGGGCGCATGACGCTCGATTCCGGCATCCGCACCGACGAACTCGATGAGACGATCCGCCCGCAGGACGACCTGTTCCGGCACGTGAACGGCAAGTGGCTCGACCGCACGGAGATCCCAGCCGACAAGGCGCGCTGGGGATCGTTCATGATCCTGGCCGAGGAGTCCGAGAAGGCGGTCCACGAGATCGTCGAGCGGGCGCAGACCGCCGACGAGGGCACCGAGGAGCGGAAGTTCGGCGACCTGTACACGAGCTTCATGGACGAGGAGCGCGTCGACGCCCTGGGCGTGGAGGCCATCCGCGACGAGCTGACCTTCGCCGACGGTGTGGACAGCATCCCGAGCCTCCTCGAGACGGTCGGGAAGCTGGAGCGCCGGGGCCTCGGCGGCTTCTACCAGCTGTTCGTCGACAACGACCCGGGCGACCCGGAGCGCTACCTCGTGTTCCTGGAGCAGTCCGGGATCTCGCTGCCGGACGAGTCGTACTTCCGCGAGGAGCGGTTCGCCCCGGTGCGCGAGGCGTTCGTGGCGCACATCCAGCGGATGTTCGAGCTCGCCGGGTTCGACGACGCGCCGGCCCGCGCGCAGCGCGTGTTCGACCTGGAGACGGCGATCGCGGCCCAGCACTGGGACAACGTGGCCTCCCGCGACTCGGAGAAGACCTACAACCTCTACAGCTGGGCCGACGCGACCGCGGTCTTCGACGGCGGCGCTCCGGCCGGCCACGAGGCCGACCTGAACGTCTGGGCACAGGCCCTCGGAGCGCCGGAGGGAGCGCTGGCCGAGGTCGTCCTGCGGCAGCCGTCGTTCACCTCCGGGCTCGCCGGACTTCTCACCGAGGACCGCCTGGACGCGTGGCGCGACTGGCTGAGCTGGCAGGTCGTCCACGGTGCGGCGCCGTACCTCTCCGGCGACTTCGTCGAGGCCAACTTCGACTTCTACGGCCGCACGCTGACCGGCACCCCGCAGATGCGCGCCCGCTGGAAGCGCGGCGTCTCCCTCGTCGAGGGCGCGATGGGCGAGGCCGTCGGCCGCATCTACGTGCAGGAGCACTTCCCGCCCGCCGCCAAGGAGCAGATGGATGCGCTCGTCGGCAACCTGATCGAGGCCTACCGGCAGAGCATCCGGACGCTCGACTGGATGGGCGAGGAGACCCGCAAGCGCGCGCTCGACAAGCTCGAGAAGTTCACGCCCAAGATCGGCTACCCGGTGAAGTGGCGCGACTACTCCAGCCTGGAGATCGACCCGACGAACCTGGTCGCCAACGTGCGCGCGGCCGCCCTCTTCGAGTTCCACCGCGAGCTCGGCAAGATCGGCAAGCCGCTGGACCGCGACGAGTGGTTCATGACCCCCCAGACGATCAACGCCTACTACAACCCGGGCTTCAACGAGATCGTGTTCCCGGCGGCGATCCTGCAGTTCCCGTTCTTCGACGCCGACCGCGACGCCGCCGCCAACTACGGCGCCATCGGCGCGGTCATCGGTCACGAGATCGGCCACGGCTTCGACGACCAGGGCTCCAAGTTCGACGGCGACGGCCGCCTGGAGGACTGGTGGACGGAGGCGGACCGCGCGGCGTTCGAGAAGCGCACCGCGAGCCTGATCGAGCAGTACAACGCGCTCGCGCCCGCCCAGGTGCCGGAGCACCACGTCAACGGCGCGCTGACCATCGGCGAGAACATCGGCGACCTCGGCGGCCTCGGCATCGCCTGGAAGGCGTACCTGCTGTCGCTCGGCGGCGAGGAGCCGCCGGTGATCGACGGGCTCACCGGTGCGGAGCGGTTCTTCCTCTCGTGGGCGCAGGCATGGCAGCAGAAGGGACGCGACGAGGAGGTCATCCGGCTCCTCGCCATCGACCCGCACGCGCCCAACGAGTTCCGGTGCAACCAGATCGTCCGCAACATCGAGGCGTTCTACGACACCTTCGGCGTGACCGACGGTGACCGGCTCTGGCTGGCGCCCGAGGAGCGGGTGACCATCTGGTGACCCTCGGGCCCCTCCCGGATCCGGCCGCCCATGGCCCCCGATCACGGGGTAACATCGTCCCTGTCGTCTCCGCGGACACCCTCGCGGAACGGCGGCGGAGCCGGGTGGGGCGCCGCGATTCCGGGAGAACCGATTCGGAAGAAAGACCCAGCGACACCGTGACGATCCAGGCACAAGAGTCCGCACGCCGAGCACGCCAGGCGACAGCCGGTCGTGCCAGGCACCGGGCGCCGGGATCGACCGAGACGTTCAGCCGCGGCTTCGACGCGCTCGGGCGGCTCGCGGTCTCCGGGGTGCAGGTGTCGGCGCGGGCGACCGACCTCGCCACGGGCGCTGTGCTCTTCTCGGTCGACGACCACATCGTCATGCCGACCGCCAGCATCGGCAAGGTGCTCCTCCTCGTCGAGGTGGCCGCACGGCTGCAGTCCGGCGAGCTGAGCCCGCTCGCCCACCTCGACCGCGACCCGCGCGACGTCGCCGGCGACTCGGGCATCTGGCACCACCTCCACGTGCCCTCGCTGCCGGTCGCGGACCTCGCGGCGCTGGTCGGCGCGACGAGCGACAACCTGGCGACGAACGTCCTGCTCCGCCGGGTCGGCCTGGAGGCGGTCAGCGCACGCACGGAGTCGCTCGGCCTCACGCGCACCGCGCTGCTCGACCTGGTACGCGACCACCGCGGACCGGATGACGCACCCCAGCTGTCCGTCGGCAGCGCCAACGAGCTCACCTGGCTGTTCTCGGCGCTGGCCCGCGGCGAGATCGTCAACCCCGCGACGAGCCAGCGCGTGATCGCGTGGCTGTCGCTGAACAGCGACTTCTCGCTGGTGTCGAGCGCGTTCGGCCTCGACCCGCACTCGCATCGGCATCCCGAGCACGGCATCCTGCTCGTCAACAAGACCGGGACCGACGACGGCGTGCGCAGCGAGGTCGGCGTGCTCCGCGGTCCGCGCGCCGGCGTGACGTACGCGGTGTCGACCTACTTCGACGACACCAGCCTTCCGGAGCGCTTGGCGGTCATCGACGGGATGCGCGCGGTCGGGCTCGACCTGCTCGAGTACGTGTTCTGAGGGCGCTGCCCGCGCGTCACGCGTTCCGCGCGGCGTCGTTCCGGGAGGCGCGGACCTGCTCCCACTCCGCGATCATCTCGGGGAGCCGCTCCTGCACGAACCGGTAGAAGCCGGCCATGTCGCGCAGGCGCTCCGTCGCGGGCGAATCCGGGTCGCCGACGGCGGCGAGACCCGCATCCGCCTGGTCGGCGAGGGTGCCGTAGATCGGGCTGTTGCGCACCATGAGGGCGTACCAGTCGCTGGGGAGCTCGTAGCGGTCACGCCGGGTGCCGGTCTGCGAGAGGCGGCGGATGATGCCGATCGTCTGCAGGTAGCGCACGGCGCCGGAGATCGCGGCGGGGCTCACGTCGAGCCGTTCGGCGAGTTCGGCCGCCGTGAGACCGGGTGTCTCGGTGACGGTCAGGGCCATCATCACCCGCGCGGGCATCCTCGGCATCCCCGCCGCGGTGAGCACGGCCGCGGAATGCTCCATCACCTCGGCGAGCGCCGCCTCGTCTTTGGCCATGGATCCGTCCCTCTGTTCGTGCTGGATGAGCGGCCTCACGCGCTGAGTGGCCGCCCGCCCGCGCTGACTATCCGATCGCGAAGTCTCTCCGGCGGATCAGCGCCGCGGAGCCCGCGAGGGCCGCGACGGTGATTCCGAGCATCCAGTATCCCCCGGTCCAGTCGACGTTCCCGACGACGACCGGGGCGTCGGCGAAGGGCGAGACGTGCCGCAGCCACTCGGGCAGCTTGATGAGGCCGCCGAAGATGCCGACGAATGCGCCGAGACCCAGAGCCGCCCAACCGACCGGGATGGTCCAGGTCGGGAGGACGACGAACACCAGCGTCAGCACGCCCAGGTAGACCAGGGCGACCGGCAGCTGCGCCGCCGCCGCCGAGAACGAGTCGCCGATGGTGGAGGCCGGCTCGCCCGCGGACACGGCCGACAGTCCTGAGGCGACCGCTGCGGCCAGCAGCACGAGCACGATCGCGATCAGCCCGACGGCCACGATCGAGAACAGCCAGCGCACGCGCGAGAGCGGCGTCGCGAGCAGCACCTCCGCCGTGCCGGACGCCTCCTCCTGCCGCAGCCGGATGACGCACTGCACGGCGGCCGCAGCGGCGAGCACGCCGACGATGGAGAAGATCGCCGAGATGAAGAGCTGCGTGAGCGGGCCGGAGCCGCCCGCGCCGATCCGCGTCATCGCCTCCCGGATGCCCGCGAGGTCCGGGTTCTGTGCGAGCGAGCTGTTGATCGCGCTGCCCAGGGCTCCCGCGAGCAGTCCGCCGAGCGCGCCGCCGACGGTCCAGCCGACGACGGTCGGCCACTGCAGGCGCCAGGCCAGTCCGAACATCCCGCCGAGCGCCGGGGAGGCGTCCGCGCGCCCCGGACGCGCTGCGATGAGGCCGGCCCCCGAGTCCCTGACCGCCTGCAGGCCGAAGACGCCCGCGACCAGCACCGCCGCGAGAGCCACCTGGAGGAGGAGCGGCCGCGGGTCGTCGGCGGTGAACGCGGCGGACTGCTCGCCCCAGCCGATGGGGCTGAGCCAGCTGGGCCACGCCGCGCGCAGGTGCGTGCCGTCGCCGAACGGCGTGCCCATCGCGTCCCCGATGCCGCGCAGCACATAGGCCAGGAGGACCACCGCCGCGGAGAAGCCGTTGGCGGCGCGGGATGTGCTGAACACCTGGGCGAGCAGGAGACCGACCCCGAAGAACGCGAGCCCGGCGCCGCCGGTGACCGCGCCGGCCACGAACGATCCCGCGACCGGGAGACCCGTCGAGATGAACCCCAGGGCGACGAGCACGGCGAGCAGGATGTTCGCCAGCGTCGCGTGGATCACGGTCGCGGTCGTCGGCAGCAGCCGGCCGGCCGGGCTGGACGCGATCAGCTCGGCGCGGCCCGACTCCTCCTCCGCGCGGGAGTGACGCACGGCGAGGAAGGTGTTCATCAGGCCGGCCAGCAGCGCGAGGAACGTGAAGATCTCGAAGAAGGTCAGAGCCGCGAGGGTCGTCCCCTGCGGCAGACCGCGGAGGACGAGGATGGTCGGGTCGGCGATCGCGAGGCGGATCAGCTGCACGCGCGACGCCGCGCTTCCGTACGTCTGCTGCAGGCTCGCGGCGGAGAACGCTCCGAGCGCCGCGATCGAGAGCAGCCAGATCACGAGCTGCCAGCGGTCGCGGCGCAGGCGCTGGCGGACCAGCGCGGCGAGGGTCGCGGCGGTGCTCGACCGGGGCGCCGTCGCACGTGTCGCAGCCGGCGCCGCGGGAGTCGTCACGGTGGTCATCGCGCCGCTCCGGCCGGCGCGGCGGCCCGTCCAGCGGTGTCCTCGCCCGGGTCGTCGCCGTAGTGGCGGAGGAACAGCTCCTCGAGTGACGGCGGTGCGACGGTGAGACCGCGCACGTCGAGGCGCGCGAGCGCATCCAGCACCGGTCCGAGCGCATCGCTGTCTGCGGTGAAGCGCACCCGGCCCTCGCGGACGGTGGCATCATGGGCGCCGGGCACCCGCGCCAGCGCCTCCGGCGGGACGGCCTCGGCCCGGAAGGAGATCTCGGTGCGGGTCAGATGCCGCAGCTCGTCGAGCGTGCCCGTCTCCACCGTGCGGCCGGCCCGGATGATGCTGACCCGGTCGCAGAGCTGCTCCACCTCGGACAGGATGTGGCTCGAGAGCAGCACCGTGGCCCCCTCGGCGGCGACGCGGCGGATCTCGGCGTCGAACACGGCCTCCATCAGCGGGTCGAGACCGCTGGTCGGCTCGTCCAGGATGTACAGGTCGGCCGGGGTGGCGAACGCGGCGACGAGCGCGACCTTCTGCCGGTTGCCCTTCGAATAGGCGCGGCCCTTCTTGGTCGGGTCGAGCTGGAAGGCTTCCACGAGACGCTTCTTGCGCGCCGCGTACGCCGCCCGGTCCGCCGTTCCGCCCCGCAGGCGGCCGAGCAGGTCGATCGCCTCCCCGCCGGACAGGTTGGGCCACAGGCTGACG